>NZ_JAPHNL010000202.1 GCF_026274175.1 Streptomyces beihaiensis | reverse complement strand
GCGCAGGTCGAGTTCGGTGGGCTGGGCGAAGCGGGAGAAGTTGTTCACGCACAGGACGAGGTCGTCGCCGCACTCGCGCAGGAACGCCAGGACCGCCGGGTTGGAGGAGGGCAGTTCCGTGTACGAGCCGGTGCCGAAGGCCGGGTTCTGTTTGCGGATCTCGATCATCCGGCGGGTCCAGTGCAGCAGCGACGAGGGCGAGGACATGGACGCCTCGACGTTGGTGACCTGGTAGCCGTAGACCGGGTCCATGATCGTGGGCAGGTAGAGGCGCCCGGGGTCGCAGGAGGAGAATCCGGCGTTGCGGTCGGGGGTCCACTGCATCGGGGTGCGTACGGCGTCGCGGTCGCCGAGCCAGATGTTGTCGCCCATGCCGATCTCGTCGCCGTAGTAGAGGATCGGCGAGCCGGGCAGGGAGAGCAGCAGCGCGGTGAACAGTTCGATCTGGTTGCGGTCGTTGTCCAAAAGCGGCGCCAGGCGGCGGCGGATGCCGATGTTGGCGCGCATGCGCGGGTCCTTGGCGTACTCCGCGTACATGTAGTCGCGTTCCTCGTCGGTGACCATTTCCAGGGTCAGCTCGTCGTGGTTGCGCAGGAAGATGCCCCACTGGCAGCCGGAGGGGATGGCGGGGGTCTTGGCGAGGATCTCCGAGACGGGGTAGCGCGACTCGCGGCGCACGGCCATGAAGATGCGGGGCATGACGGGGAAGTGGAAGGCCATGTGGCACTCGTCGCCGCCGGAGGCGAAGTCGCCGAAGTAGTCGACGACGTCCTCGGGCCACTGGTTGGCCTCCGCCAGGAGCACGGTGTCGGGGTAGTGGGCGTCGACTTCCTTGCGGACTCGTTTGAGGAAGGCGTGCGAGGCGGGGAGGTTCTCGCAGTTGGTGTTCTCCTGGGCGTAGAGGTAGGGCACGGCGTCGAGGCGGAAGCCGTCGATGCCCAGGTCCAGCCAGAAGCGCAGCGCGGCCAGGATCTCTTCCTGCACGGCGGGGTTCTCGTAGTTGAGGTCGGGCTGGTGGGAGAAGAAGCGGTGCCAGTAGTACTGCTTGCGGACCGGGTCGAAGGTCCAGTTCGACGCCTCGGTGTCGACGAAGATGATCCGGGCGTCGGCGTACTGCTTGTCGTCGTCGGCCCAGACGTAGTAGTCGCCGTAGGGCCCGTCGGGGTCGGTGCGGGACTGCTGGAACCACTCGTGCTGGTCACTGGTGTGGTTCATGACGAAGTCGATGATCACCCGCATGCCCCGCTGATGCGCCGCGTCCACGAACTCCACGAAGTC
>NZ_JAPHNL010000201.1 GCF_026274175.1 Streptomyces beihaiensis | reverse complement strand
GCCCCGGTGCGGCCCGCGCGTGCGGACGGGGCCGGCCACGGGGCGGCTAGGGCTCCGGGTCGGTCCGCTCCGCGGAGACGCGGGGCAGCGGCGCCGCGTCCTCGAAGAAGTCGTAGGGCTCGAACTCGGCCGCTCCCCGGCCGAGTTCGTCCTCCACCACGACCGGATCCACCGACGCCACCGATTCCACCGGTTCCGACGGCTCCACCGGTTCCGCCGGTCCCGACGGCTCCACCGATTCCACCGGTCCCGACAGCCCCACCCGTCCCGCCGGTCCCGACGGCTCCACCGATTCCACCAGTCCCGACAGCTCCACCGATTCCACCGGCCCGGCAACCGGCTCCACCCGGCCTTCCGCCCGCCGTTGCGCCCGCGCCGCCCGCCACCCCGCCACTCTCGCCGCCACCCCGGCCCGCACCACGGACTCCCGCCCCCGCCACCACCGCACCACGAGACCCACCGGCACCCCGACCCCGACGACCCACCCCGCCGCCACCGCCCCGCTCAACCACCCCACCGGCCCGAACTCCGCCAACGCCGCATTCCCCAACGCCCCGCCCGCCACCACCGCAAGACCGGCCATCGCGGCCCCGCACAACGCGCCCGCCGCCACCACCCCACCGGCGACCCTCCCCCGCGACCAGGCCCCGTCCTCCCCCGCCCGCACCACGCACCGCGCCACGACCACCGCCGCCACCACCGGCACCGACGCCACGGCCCACGTCACCGGCGTCCCGCCCCCTCCCGTCGCCTCCGGCACCGCCGCCAGCAGCGGAAACGCGGGCCGTACCGGCCCCACCGACGCGCCGAGCGGTCCCACGACGTGCCCCGCCCCGAGCACCACGCCGGGCCCGAGCGCGTACGCCGCGCCCCAGATCACCGCGTTCGGCACCAGCGCCAGGCACAGCAGCAGCACCGCGAACCGCCCCGACCACGCCCCGGTCGACGTCAAGAACGCCGCCCGCACCGCTCCCCCGTGCCACCCGAGCGCCGCCGCCAGCACGAGCGCACCCCCGGCCACCAGGGCAAGCACCCCGGCCGACGCCGCCCGCCCGGCGACCGGCAGCACCTCCCGTACGAACGACTCCGGCAACCGCCCCACAACCCGCCGCGCGGCCCCCGGCAACGGCCCGCGCGGCCGCCCGTACGACGTCCACACCCCGGCTCCCGCCGCCGCCACGGCCACCACGACCAGATGCGCCCCACAGCTCAGCCACGCGGGCCGCAGCGCCCCGCCCGAGGCGTACACCGCCGCGGCGGCGCCGACCAGCAGATAC
>NZ_JAPHNL010000200.1 GCF_026274175.1 Streptomyces beihaiensis | reverse complement strand
CGCCGAGGGGATCTTCGCGGCGGACATCGTGGCACACTGCCGCGAACTCGGGCTGCTCGCTGACGCGCAGCGCGCCCGCCGTGCCGCCCACCCGGGTCCGTACGGCCATCCGCGATCGTGAGCTGCGCACGGCCTTCCTGCCGCAGCGCGACCCCGACGCCGCCGGGCGTCCCAGGCCGCGAGCGCCGGGGCGGCTCGTCCCGACGGCCTGCCCCTGCGCGTAGTCACAGCCACCCCCTGCCCCCTCTTCACCCGCACCACTTGGCGCGCTTTCCGCAGTCCGTCACGCCGACATCACCTCGCCTCACCGCACCTCATCCCGTGATGCCCACGGCACGACGAGACCCACGGAGGGCTCACCCATGTCGTCATTCATGTCGTCGTTCATGTCCGCTTTCGCCGGCCTGGTCGAGCACCTCGCCGACCTGCTGCAGCCCCTCTTCCACGGTTCTGCCGCCGCGGCGGCGATCATCCTGTTCACCGCGTTCGTACGGCTTCTCGTCCACCCGCTCTCCCGGGCCGGAGCGCGCGGGCAGCGCGAGCGGCTCAAGCTTCAGCCGCGCATCGCCGAGCTGCGCAAGAAGCACAGGAAGAACCCCGAAGCGCTTCAGAAGGCGATCATGGAGTTGCACCGCGAGGAGAAGGTCTCCCCGCTCTCCGGCTGCCTGCCGATGCTCTTCCAGATGCCCGCGTTCTTCCTCCTCTACCACCTGTTCTCGCGCGGCAGCATCGGCGGCGAGCCCAACGAGCTGCTCGGCCACACGCTCGGCGCGGCCCCGCTCGGCGGCCGGTTCACGGACGCGGTCGCTCACGGCGGGCTCTTCGGGGCGCAGGGGATGGTGTACGTGGTGATGTTCGCGGTCGTCGCGGCCGTCGCCACGTTCAATTACCGGAGGGCCAAGCGGCAGATGGCGACGTCCACGGCCGCGTCCACGGCCGCGTCCACGGCCGCCTCCCCGGCTGTGAAGCCGTCCGGTGGGGGCCGGGACGAGCAGCCGCCGCAGCTGCCCGGCATGGGGGCCATCAGCAAGTTCATGCCGCTGATGTCGTTCATGACCTTGTTCTCCGTGGCTTACGTGCCGCTCGCCGCCGCGCTGTACATCGTGACCTCGACCACGTGGAGCTCGATCGAGCGGGCCGTCCTGTACCGGGACATGCCGTACGGGGCGGCGGCCGCGGCGCCCGCGCTGTAACCGGCGGCCACGCCTCGGCAGAGGGTGGGGTGGCGGTCCAGTCCGTGAACGGGGTATTGCGGACTGGACGCCGACCTTGGAGGATCAACCAGACCTCCAATGGCTGTCCGCCGCACCCGGGCCCAGGAGGCTCCTCCTAGATCCCAGGGAGTCCCCCATGAAGCTGCTGCGAGTCGGTCCCGTCGGAGCCGAGCGCCCCGCGCTCCTCGACGCCGAGGGAACCCTGCGCGACCTGTCCGGCCTCGTGCCCGACATCGACGGGGCGCTGCTCGCGGACGACGCCGCGCTCGACCGGGTCCGCGCGGCCGCCGCATCCGGTGACCTTCCCGCCCTGGACCCGTCGGGGCTGCGGATCGGGCCGCCGGTCGGCCGTATCGGCAAGGTCGTGTGCATCGGCCTGAATTACCACGACCACGCCGCCGAGACCGGGGCCGCGACGCCGGCCGAGCCGGTCGTCTTCTTCAAGGCGGCAGACACGGTCGTGGGGCCGGACGACACGGTGCTCGTACCGCGCGGCTCGACGAAGACCGACTGGGAGGTCGAGCTGGCCGTGGTCATCGGACGTACGGCCCGTTACGTGGAGTCCCGCGAGGCCGCGCTGCGGTGCGTGGCCGGCTACGCGGTGGCGCACGACGTGTCGGAGCGCGAGTTCCAGATCGAGCGCGGCGGCACGTGGGACAAGGGCAAGAACTGCGAGACGTTCAACCCGCTCGGGCCGTGGCTCGTCACCGCCGACGAGGTGCCGGACCCGCAGTCGCTCGGGCTGCGCCTCTCGGTGAACGGGGAGGTCAAGCAGGACGGGAACACGGCCGACCAGATCTTCCCCGTGGCCGAGGTCGTCCGGTACGTGAGCCAGTTCATGACCCTTTACCCCGGGGACGTCATCAATACCGGGACGCCCGCAGGAGTGGCCATGGGGCAGCCCGAGCCCAAGCCGTATCTTCGGGCCGGGGACGTGGTGGAGCTCGAGATCGACGGGCTCGGCAGGCAGCGGCAGGAGCTCAAGGGGGCGTAGTCGTCCGGTGCGGTCGCGCCGCGCGCGGTAGGGGCTGGTGTGCTCGCGCGGCCGCGGCGCGGCTTCGTGACTGGTGGCCGCGCAGTTCCCCGCGCCCCCTCTTTACGCCGCACCGCCGCCCGGCTGCACTGCTGCCCGGCCGCACCTCCGCCCGGTTGCACCTGATCGGGCGCCTTCCGGTGGCTTGCTCGCGTGTCGCCCGCTCCGCCTACCTGGCAATAGTCACATAGTTCGCCTATGCGACAAATGTGTACGCCTCGCCATCATTCTGCCCGGGGTCCAGCCACCGTCGCCGTCGTTGTCGCGGCGGCGGCCCTGGCTGTCGGCGGTCTCGCCGGGCCCGTTCACGCCGATCCGCTGCCGGGCGGGCTCGGCCCCTGCCTGGGCAGCAAATGCCCGGCCGCTTACCCGGACCTGAACAACGGCACCCCGACCGGCCGCGACAACAACATCAACGTCTACGTCGGCGGGACCATGCGCGTGCGCGGCAGCGCCGCCGAGGCGGAGGGCAAGGTCGTCGTCCTGGGCGACTTCGACCAGGACAAGGCCCCCGGCGCCTCCGCCCTCTACAACGTCGGCGTCGCGGGCGTCGGCTCCCGCGTCCCGCCCGACGACGGCACCGACTTCCTGACCGTCGGCGGCGACCTCACCGTCGCCACCGGCGAACGGGTCGCCGTCGAGGACTCGGAGGCCACCGGAGGCGCCCGCTACGGCGGCACCCTCCGCGGCACCGTCGAGACCCGGTCCGTGCACGACACCGGCGCCGCCGACCCGTACACGGTGCTGCGCGGGCAGCTCACCGACGCCAGCCACTGCTACGCCTACGTCGACGGCGCCCGCCGAACCCCGACCGGCACCGTCGTCAACGACGGGAGCACCACCGTCTTCACCGGCGACGGCACCTCGCCCATCCAGGTCTTCGCACTCGACGCCGACCTTGTCTCCCGCACCGGCGGCCAGGCAGGCTTCCGGTTCACCGGCATCCCGGCGGGCGCCACCGTACTCGTCAACGTCTACGGCGACGCGCGGCAGATCAGCACGTACGAGGGAATGCTTCCGGCCGCGCTGCGCGACCGCCTGCTGTGGAACTTCCCCGACGCTACGAGGGTGACCCTGTCCGGGGCCACCCAGTTCTCCGGCAGCGTCCTTGTCGGCAACCAGGCCAGTACGACGACCGTGACCATGTCCGGGTTCAACGGCCGCTTCTACACCACGGGTTCGCTCACCCACGCCTCGTCCGCGAACGGCGGAGGGGGCCAGGAGTTTCACGCGTATCCGTTCGTCGGTGATCTGCCGACCTGTGCGGAGACCTCGCCGACCCCGACCCCGAGCCCGACCTCCACTCCTACTCCTACCCCCACCCCCACCCCGACTCCCACCCCCCCCCCGACTCTGAGCCCCACCCCGAGCCCGAGTCCCAGCCAGGAGACCTCGTCGCCGACGCCGACTCCCTCGCCCACGCCGACCACCGAGTCGCCCGCACCTAACCCGTCCGAGAGCACCACCGGCGGCACCACCGGCGGCACCACGACCACGGGCGGCGCCGGTGGTTCCGGGGGTGGCGGTACCGGCGGGGAACTCGCCGACACCGGCGCCTCTTCGGACGGTGCGCTCGTGCTCGGCGGGATCGCGGCGGCCACCCTCATGGCGGGCGCGGGCTCCTTCCTCCTGCTGCGTGAGCCGCGCCGGATCAGGGCCCGACGCCGATGAACCGTTCGAGAGCCTCGACGACCAGCGCGTGATCGTCGGCCTGCGGCAGACCGGAGACCACGACGGCGCCGACAACTCCCGTTCCCCGCACGGTGATCGGGAAGGCGCCGCCGTGGGCCGCGTACGTGTCCGGGTCGAGGCGCGAGGACGCCTCGAAGGTCGTGCCCTTGGCCCGGAAGCGGGTGCCGACCAGGTACGACGAGACGTGGTAGCGCTCGACCACGCGGCGCTTGCGGGCGATCCACGCGTCGTTGTCCGGTGTCGAACCGGGCAGCGCCGCGTGGAAGAGCTGCTGGCCGCCGCGCGAGATGTCGATCGCCACGGGCGCCTCGCGCTCGCGGGCGAGTTCGACCAGGAGCCCGCCGAGCGCCCAGGCGTCGTCGTTCGTGAACTCGGGCAGGACGAGGCGCCGTTGCTGCTCCTCCAGGGTTGCGACCAGCGCGGCGGTCGTGTCCAGATCGCCAGTGCCAGTGCCAGTGCCAGTGCCAGTGCCAGTGCCAGTGCCAGTGCCAGTGCCAGCGCCAGTGCCTGCGCGGGTGCCGGTGTTCGTCACAGTCGCACCGCCGCTCCGTCGCGGGCCGAGCGGCGCGCCGCCTCCAGGACGTCGAGCGCGGCGGCGGCCTCCGTGGCGGGGACCGGATCAGGCGCGCCCTCGCGCAAGGCGGCGGCCACGGCGGCGTAGAAAGCGGGGTAGTCGCCGTCGAGTGTCGGGTACGGGGTTCCGCCGCCGGTCAGTGGCGACTCCCCAGAGCCGAGACGGCCCCACAGCGACTCGTCCTCCACGCCCCACGGCTCGCCCACGACCGGCCGGACGCCCTCCCGCAGCGCCGCCTCCTGCGGGTCCAGGCCGTACTTGACGTAGCCCGCCCGCGAGCCGAGGACCCGAAAGCGCGGGCCGAGTTGGGCCGTGGTCGCGGAGACGTACAGATGTGAGCGGACGCCGTTCGCGTGGGTGATGGCGATGAACGTGTCGTCGTCCGCCTCGGCGCCGGGGCGGCGTACGTCCGACTCCGCGTAGACCGAGACCGCGTCGCCGAACAGGACGAGCGCCTGGTCGACGACATGGCTGCCCAGGTCGTACAGGAGGCCGCCGATCTCCTCCGGGTTCCCCGACTCGCGCCAGCCGCCCTTCGGCTTCGGACGCCAGCGCTCGAACCGAGACTCGAAGCGCCAGACATCCCCCAACTCGCCTTCCCGCAGCAGCTGTTGGAGAGTCAGGAAGTCGTTGTCCCAGCGGCGGTTCTGGAAGACCGAGAGCAGCAGTCCGCGCTCCTCGGCCAGCGTCGCGAGGCCGCGCGCCTCGGCCGCCGTGCCCGCCAGCGGCTTGTCCACGACGACGGGCAGGCCCGCTTCGAGTGCGGCGGTCGCGAGCGGCACGTGCGTCTTGTTGGGGGAGGCGATGACGACCAGGTCGAGGCGGTCCTCCGGCCCGGCGTCCGCCCGCGCCCACAGCTCGTCGGGCGAGGTCGCGCAGCGCAGCGCGTCGCCGTGCTCGGCGCGGGCCCGAGCCTGCCGCTCGGGGTTGGAAGTGACCACCGTGTCGAGGGTCAGGCCCTCGGTCGCGGCGATGAGCGGGGCGTGGAAGACGGAGCCCGCCAGGCCGTAGCCGACGAGGCCCACCCTGAGCGGGGCGCTGGACAGCAGGGCGCTGGACAGCGGGGCGCCGGGGCGCGCGGTGTGGGAGCCAGTCATGCGCTCCACTTAAACAACGCTGTTGCCAAAGCGCAAGTGCGGGTGACAATGGCCCCGTGAACACGCATGTCCACCACGTCGGCTCCACCGCGGGCGCGAACCTCACCGCGCTGCGCGGGCACAACGCCGCGCTCGTGCTCGACCTGCTGCGTACCGCGGGCGAGGCCGGGATCAGCCGTCTCGAACTCGCCGAGCGCACCGGTCTGACCCCGCAGGCCGTCAGCAAGATCACGGCACGGCTGCGGGCGGACGGTCTCGTGGTGGAGGCAGGCCGCCGCGCCTCCACCGGCGGCAAACCGCGCACCGCGCTCCGCCTGGTCGCCGCGGCCGGGCACGCGATCGGGCTCCACCTCGACCGCGACGAACTGCGGGCGGTCCTCACCGACCTGTCCGGCGCGGTCGTCGCCTCCCGCCGCGCCCCGCTCGACCTGGGCGCGGGCGCCGACGCCGTGCTCACGGCGGCGGCCGGGGCGGTGGACGCGCTGCTCGGCGTGAGCGAGACCGCGGGCCCTGCCGACGGCGCGGTCTCCGGCTCCGGTGTGGTTTCTGGACCTGGTGTGGTTTCCCGCTCCGGCGCGGTCTCCGGTCCTGGTGTGTTCTGCGGGCCCGGCGCGGGACCCGGTCCTGGTGTGGTCTCCGGGCCCGGCGCGGGCCCCGGTCCTGGTGTGGTCTCCGGGCCCGGCGCGGGCCCCGGACCCGGCGCGGTCCTCGGTGCGGGGTCGGTCCTCGGCGTCGGGTCGGTGCTCGGTGTCGGTGTCGCCGTGCCGGGGCCGCTCGACCACACCGAGGGCGTGCTGCACCGGGTGACCGGTTTTCCGCAGTGGAACGGTTTCCCGTTGCGCGACGCGCTCGCCCGGCGCACCGGCCTCCCGGTCGTCGTGGACAAGGACACCAACGCGGCGGCGCTGGGCCTCGCCCTCGACGGCGCGGCGAGCCACGGCGCTCGCTCCTTCGCCTACCTCCACCTCGGCACGGGACTCGGCGCCGGACTCGTCCTGGGCGGCGCGCTGCATCGGGGCGAGCGCACGGGGGCGGGGGAGTTCGGCCACCAGGTGATCCACCTCGACGGCCCGGAGTGCGGCTGCGGCAACCGGGGCTGTGTCGAGGCGCTCTGCCTCGCCGCGGTGGCGGACGGCACCGACCGCGGCCTCGACGAGGCGGCGCGCGTGCTCGGCGAGGGGGCGGGAAATGTCGTGGGCCTGCTCGACATCGACGCGGTACTGCTCGGCGGCCGGACCGTCGCCGCGCACGAGGACCGGTTCGTACGCCGCGTCGCCGAGGTCGTCGCGGCCCGCGCCCGCCGGGGTGGAGGTCCCGCGACACCCGTACACGCGGTCCCCGGCGGTGCCACGCTCGTGGTGGAGGGCGCGGCGCAGCTCATCCTGGCGCCGTTCTTCGGGCGGGGGTAGGGAGAAGGGGCCGCCGGAACCCGAGGGCCCGCCGGAATGAAAATAGTCTGAACGAGCGGTCTTCCTCGGTGAATCGGGGCGAATCGGGGCGCACGCGGCCACGGCACGGAGGGCCGGTCGCGTGCGCGTGGCAGGGTCCCGGCCATGCGACTGTGCCGCCCGATCGCCCTCGGCCTCACCGCCGCCGCACTCGCCGTCGTCCCCGGGAGCCCGGCCCCGGCGGCCGTCGGCCCCCACCCGGCGACCTGCCAGTCCGCTTCGGCCTCCCCTACGACAGCGGCCTCGGCACCGGAAACCCCCTTCCCCCTCGACACCCACATCCACGAGGGTCCCGACGCGTACGCCTCCGGCGATGGCTACCAGACCTGGTCGCTCGACCTAGTCAGCCGGGCCGCCAGCACGTGCACCCGCGTCCACCCCG
Source organism: Streptomyces beihaiensis (assembly GCF_026274175.1). GTDB lineage: Bacteria > Actinomycetota > Actinomycetes > Streptomycetales > Streptomycetaceae > Streptomyces > Streptomyces beihaiensis. The sequence continues at coordinate 51,913 of NZ_JAPHNL010000200.1, read as the reverse complement.
TCCTCGTCCTCGTCGACCGGACACGGCAGTTGAGGCCCGATCACATCCGCATGGAGTTCCGCGCGGGCGGCCGCTGGCACCCGGTCCGCTTCGAACGCACCGACCGCGCCGAGAACATCGGCGTCTTCGCCGGTGACTCTCCGGGCTTCACGGTGGCCCCCGGTGCGACGGTCACCGTCGACGTCCGGCTGGCCTTCACGCCGGACGCCCCGGACGACCACGTGGTCGCCACCGCCGCGCTCGTCCGGCGCGAGCGCGATGACGGCGACTGGGTGGGGGAGTCGGGCGGCTACGCCTTCGACGTCGTGGCGGAGGACGGCGGCGCGGACGCCGACGGTGACGGGGCCGTGGACGGGTCGGGAGCCTGGTCGGGCGACGAGCCCGGCTCAGACCGTCCGGGCCAGCTCGCCCGCACGGGCCGCCAGGATGCCGTCCTGCGTGCTCTGGGCGCGGCTGCCGCGGCGCTCGTGCTGAGCGGCACGGCCCTCGTCGTGGGCGCCCGTACCAGGCGCCGCCGCCACCCACGGCGGGGCTGACCCCGTCCGAGACCGAGGCCGGGACCGAGACCCAGCCCGAGGCCGAGGCTGGTACCGGGACCGAGACCGGGTACCGGCACCGGGACCGAGACCGGTACCAGTACCGGTAGCAGTACCGAGACCGAGACCAGTACCGAGACCAGTACCGGTACCGAGACCGAAACGAGTACCGAAACCAGTACCGGTCCCGCCGCCGGTGCCAGTACCGCCCGGCGGCAAGGTCCTGAGGACGTCCGTCACACCAGGTCGACGAGGTCCGCGATCGAGTCCACGACCTGCGTCGGGCGGAACGGGAAGCGGTCCAGCTCTGCCTCGGTCGTCAAACCGGTCAGGACCAGGAACGTCGTCATGCCGGCCTCAAGCCCGGCCAGCACGTCCGTGTCCATCCGGTCGCCGATCATGGCGCTGGACTCGGAGTGCGCGCCGATCGCGTTCAGGCCCGTCCGCATCATCAGTGGGTTCGGCTTGCCCACGAAGTACGGTTCCTTGCCGGTCGCCTTGGTGATCAGCGCCGCCACCGACCCCGTCGCGGGCAGCACACCCTCCGTGGAGGGGCCGGTGTTGTCCGGGTTGGTGGCGATGAACCGGGCGCCGTTGTTGATCAGCCGGATCGCCTTGGTGAGCGCCTCGAAGGAGTACGTACGGGTCTCGCCGAGGATCACGAAGTCCGGGTCGACGTCGCTGAGGATGTACCCCGTCTCGTGCAGCGCCGTCGTCAGGCCGGCCTCGCCGATCACGTACGCGGTGCCGTTCGGCCGCTGGCTCGCGACGAACCGGGCCGTGGCGAGGGCGGAGGTCCAGATGTTCTCCACCGGCACCTCGATGCCGATACGGTTCAGGCGGGCGTGCAGGTCACGGGCCGTGTACATCGAGTTGTTGGTCAGGACGAGGAACGGCTTGCCGGAGTCGCGCAGCTTCTTGATGAAGGCGTCCGCGCCGGGGATCGGCACACCCTCGTGCATCAGCACGCCGTCCATGTCGGTCAGCCACGATGCGATGGGCCTGGGCTCGGTCGTGCGTGGCTCTGTCATGCGTACGGACTCCTAGCCTGTCGATCTACGGACCGCCATCGTATGCAGCCCCGTCCGCCGATGGCTCTTGTGCGAATGCCCAGCGGTGGCCCCCGGAACCCGCTCGTGCGGTGGCCCCCGGAACCCGCTCGTGCGGTGGCCCCCGGAACCCGCTCGTGCGATGGAGCCCGGAACCCGCTCGTGCGGGGGCGCTCAGGATGCGGAGTGCGGGGTGGCGCGTGAACCTGCGGATATCAGGAGGTTCACGATGCGTGCAGGTCTGCTCACCGTACGTGCCGCAGGGGCGGCCGTCGTCGTACTGGTGACCGTGCCCCCGGTCGCCGTCATGGCAGCCGGGGGCGCGGGCGGCGCGGGCGGCTTCGGTGGTGCCGGTGCCGGTGCCGGTGCCGGTGCCGGTGCCGGTGCCGGTGCTGGTGTCCGTGCCGGAGGCGGTGGGGTCCACGGGCGCGGCGTCGTGGTGAGCCCGCGGGACGCCGCCCCCGGTACCGATGTCGAGCTGCGGGTGAGCGGGTGCCGGGACGCGGCGGGGCGGGCCGGGTCCGACGCGTTCGTGGCGCCCGCCGTGCTCGCGCCCCCGGCCACGGACGACCAGCCCGTTCTCGTCGCCGAGGCGCGGGTCAAGTCGTCGGCGGGGCCCGGCGACCACCGGATCACCGTGGCCTGCGACGGCGAGGACGCCAAGGTGACCGGGACGGTACACGTCGCCGCGGGTGGCGGGGCGGGGGCCTCGGCGGCGGCCGGGGCCGGAGCCGAGGCCGGGGCGCCGGAGCCGTCGTCGATGACGGCGAGCTCGGCGCCGACCTCGACCGTCTCGTCCTCGGCGACCTTGATGGAGGCGAGAACGCCGGCGGCGGGCGAGGGGATCTCGGTGTCGACCTTGTCGGTCGACACCTCGAGCAGCGGCTCGTCGACCTCGACGCGCTCGCCCTCGGCCTTCAGCCAGCGGGTGACAGTGCCCTCGGTGACGCTCTCACCGAGCGCCGGAAGGGATACGGAAACCGCCATGGTTTCTGTTGCTCCTTACGAATGTGCACTACGGGAAACGGTGTAGTGCGAAAGTCTGTGGGGTCGGTCGTCGCGCCCAGGGGCGACAGGCGGAAAAGCCGTGCCAGGTCAGTCGTGCGAGTGCAGCGGCTTGCCCGCGAGGGCCAGGTGGGCCTCGCCCATCGCCTCGTTCTGGGTCGGGTGGGCGTGGATGAGCTGGGCCACCTCGGCCGGCAGCGCCTCCCAGTTGTAGATCAGCTGGGCCTCTCCGACCTGCTCGCCCATACGGTCGCCGACCATGTGGACGCCGACGACGGCACCGTCCTTGACCTGGACGAGCTTGATCTCACCCGCGGTCTTGAGGATCTTGGACTTGCCGTTGCCCGCCAGGTTGTACTTCAGAGCCACGACCTTGTCCGCGCCGTAGATCTCCTTGGCCTTGGCCTCGGTGATACCGACGGAGGCGACCTCTGGGTGGCAGTAGGTCACGCGCGGCACGCCGTCGTAGTCGACCGGGACGACCTTCAGGCCCGCCAGGCGCTCGGCCACCAGGATGCCCTCGGCGAAGCCGACGTGCGCGAGCTGGAGGGTCGGGACCAGGTCACCGACGGCCGAGATGGTCGGCACGTTGGTCTGCATGTACTCGTCGACCAGGACGTAGCCGCGGTCCATCGCGACGCCCTGCTCCTCGTAGCCCAGGCCCTGCGAGACCGGGCCGCGGCCGATGGCGACCAGGAGGAGCTCGGCCTCGAAGGTCTTGCCGTCGGCGAGGGTCACGCGGACACCGTCCTGCGTGTACTCGGCCTTCTCGAAGAACGTGCCGAGGTTGAACTTGATGCCGCGCTTGCGGAAGGCGCGCTCCAGGAGCTTGGAGCTGTTCTCGTCCTCGACCGGGACGAGGTGCTTGAGGCCCTCGACCACGGTCACGTCGGTGCCGAAGGACTTCCAGGCGGAGGCGAACTCGACGCCGATGACACCGCCGCCGAGCACGATCGCGCTCTTGGGCACGCGGTCCAGCTTCAGGGCGTGGTCCGAGGAGATGATGCGGTTGCCGTCGATCTCCAGGCCGGGCAGCGAACGCGGCACGGAGCCGGTCGCCAGGAGGACGTGGCGGCCCTGGACGCGCCGGCCGTTCACGTCGACGGAGGTCGGCGAGGAGAGCCGGCCCTCGCCCTCGATGTACGTCACCTTGCGGGAGGCGACGAGACCCTGCAGGCCCTTGTAGAGCCCGGAGATCACGTCGTCCTTGTACTTGTGGACGGCCGCGATGTCGATGCCCTCGAAGGTGGTCTTCACACCGAACTGGTCCGCCTCGCGGGCCTGGTCGGCGATCTCGCCCGCGTGCAGCAGGGCCTTCGTCGGGATGCAACCGTTGTGCAGGCAGGTGCCGCCGAGCTTGTTCTTCTCGATCAGGGCGACGTCCAGGCCCAGCTGCGCTCCGCGCAGGGCCGCGGCATAACCGCCACTGCCACCGCCGAGGATCACTAGGTCGAAAACGGTGCTGGCGTCGTTCGCCACGTCACGTCCTCCATGCATGTGCGCCGTTCGCCGGTCTTCGCTGACCGGTCGGCGGCTGGTGTTCGGCCGCTCGTTCTTCGGCCCTCGGTAGGGGCCCTGTCCTGCCGCCCCCCATCCTCGCACTTGTCGAAGGCATGCGGGACGTCGGGCCGGGGTGTGAGACGCCTGTTACACCGGAAACGAGTGGGAAGCGGGTGAGGAAGGACGGAACGGGCGCGCTGGATTCGCGGCGTTTCGGCTTGTTTCGTCGAGAGCGAACGGCTCGCACGGGCACGGCCCCGGGCGGTGTGCACCCGGGGCCGTGCGCGAAAGCGGACCGTCTCAGCCGAGGTCGCCCGCGGCCGTGCGCTCCGCGAGGCGGACCAGGGTGCGCACCGCGGAGCCCGTACCGCCCTTCGGGGTGTACCCGAACGGCGCGGCCTCGTTGAAGGCGGGGCCCGCGATGTCGAGGTGGGCCCAGGTGATGCCCTCGCCGACGAACTCCTTCAGGAACAGACCGGCGACCAGGCCGCCGCCCATCCGCTCACCCATGTTGGCGATGTCGGCGGTGGGGGAGTCCATGGCCTTGCGCAGGTGGGCCGGGAGCGGCATCGGCCAGGACGGCTCGCCGACCTCGTCGGCCGCGTCGTTGATCGCCGCGCGGAACGCGTCGTCGTTGGACATCACGCCGAACGTGCGGCTGCCGAGCGCGAGCACCATGGCGCCGGTCAGCGTCGCCACGTCCACGATCGCGTCGGGGTTCTCCTCGGATGCCTTGGCGAGGGCGTCGGCGAGCACCAGGCGGCCCTCGGCGTCCGTGTTGAGCACCTCGACGGTCTTGCCGGAGTACATGCGCAGGACGTCACCCGGACGGGTGGCCGAACCCGACGGCATGTTCTCGGCCAGCGCCAGCCAGCCCGTCACGTTGACGTCCAGGCCGAGGCGGGCGGCGGCGACGACCGCCGCGAACACGGCGGCGGCGCCGGCCATGTCGCACTTCATCGTCTCGTTGTGCCCGGCCGGCTTGAGCGAGATGCCGCCCGAGTCGTACGTGATGCCCTTGCCGACGAGCGCCAGGTGCTTGTCCGCCTTGGAGCTCGTGTACGAGAGCTTCACCAGACGCGGTCCCGACGCCGAGCCGGCGCCGACACCGAGGATGCCACCGTAGCCGCCCTTGGTGAGCGCCTTCTCGTCGAGCACCTGCACCTTGATGCCGTGCTCCTTGCCCGCGGCCTGCGCGACGGCGGCGAAGGCCTCCGGGTTCAGGTCGTTGGGCGGGGTGTTGACGAGGTCACGCGCGCGGTTGAGCTCCTCGGCCACCGCGCGGGCGCGCTCGACGGCCGCCTTGTATGCCTTGTCGCGCGGCTTGCCGCCGAGCAGGGCCGCCTCGGCGAGCGGCGCCTGAGCGTTCTTCGCGTCCTGCGGCTTCTTCGACGATTCCTTGTACGCGTCGAAGGAGTACGAGCCGAGCAGCACGCCCTCCGTGATCGCCCCGGCGGCCTCGGCGTCCTCGACGGGCAGCGCGAACGCGGCCTTCTTCGAACCGGCCAGCGCGCGGGCGGCCACGCCGGCGGCGCGGCGCAGCGTCTCCGTGCCGTACGCCCCGGCCCTCTCGCCGTCGGTTCCGTCGCCGTCGGGCTCGCTGCCCAGGCCGACCGCCAGCACGACCGGCGCCTTGAAGCCGGAGGGCGCGGGCAGCTTGGTCACCTCGCCCTCGCCGCCGGTGGCGCCGAGGGTCTCCAGGACGGACGCGAGGCTGCCGTCGAACGCCTGGTCCACGGCCTCCGCGCCAGGTGCCACGACCGGGCCCTTGTCGCCCTTGACGACGCCGACGACGATCGCGTCGGCGCGCAGTCCGGAGGCCGCGGCGGTGCTGAGAGTCAGAGCAGTCACGGTGGTGAGGTCCCTCTTTCATCGGTGGGTGGCTTCATTGCCGGTGGGCCGTGGGGTTGGCGGCCCGCGCACAGACCCTACGCCCGTGCGCGTGAGTGTGCCCTACAGGGCCAGCACGACAAGTGCCGCCGTCGCGGCCGTCTCGGCCACCGCGCCGAACACGTCGCCGGTCACACCGCCGAGCCGCCGCGTGCAGCGACGCACCGTCAACTCGCCCGCGGCGCAGCCCAGTACGACGGCCGCGGCGGCGCGCACGGAGTCGGCCGGGCCCCCGGGCAGACGGACGGCCGCCGCCACCGCCGCGGCCACCGCGCCCACGGCGAAGGCCGCCCCCCGCGGCACTGCCTGGGCGACCGCGGCCCCCAGCCCCTCCGGCCGCGCGGCGGGCACGCCCTCGCGTGAGGCGAGCGTCAGGGCGAGGCGGGCCGTCACCGCGCAGAGCACCGCGCCGACGGCGCCGCGTGCCCACGAGTCCGTGAACAGCCGGTCGAGGGCGGCGACCTGGGCGAAGAGCGCGAGCACCAGGGTGACCACGCCGAACGGGCCGATGTCCGACTGCTTCATGATGCGCAGCGCGTCCTCGGCGGGCTTGTTGCTGCCGAGCCCGTCCGCCACGTCCGCGAGCCCGTCCAGGTGCAGCCCCCGGGTGAGCGCGGCGGGGACGGCGACCGCGGCCACGGCCGCGAGCAGCGCCCCCGCGCCGAGGAGTGACAGCGCGCCGCCGAGCGCCCCGGCCGCGGCACCGACGGCCAGACCGGCCAGCGGGGCGCACAGCATGCCGGTGCGGGCGGCGGCGCGGTCCCAGCGGGCGACCGTGACGGGCAGGACGGTGAGCGTGCCGAAGGCGAAACGTATGCCGTCGGACAGGGAGGCGCGGGATGACTCGGGAGTGGTCGCGGACACCGGGGGAGGTTAACCCGCCGTGGTGCTGCGCCGGTCCCTGCCCCGGCCCCTGCCCCGGACCCGGTCCTGGCCGCGCAGGATGGGCACGGCGAGCAGGACGACGGCGGCGACGACCGCGGCCAGGTGCTCCTTGCCCGCCAGGTTGGGCTCGATCACGCACTCGCCGACCATGGTGAGGGCGACCAGCGCCGCCGTGAACCGGGCCCCGTACCGCCAGCACACGAAGACCGCGAGCCCGACGACGGCCGCCGACGGGCCGGTGTCCACGACCTGCGCGTCCGAGGCCGGGAGCCCGAAGCCGCCGCCGGGGCCGACGGCGATGCCCACGCGCGCGTACAGCGTTCCCGCGAGCGTCGCCGCGTAGGCGATGACGAGCGTGCGCAGGCGGCCCAGGCAGATCTCCGCGATGCCGAACACCACGAGGATCTGGCCGAGCGCGCCCCACACGGGCAGGTCGAGGGCGGGCACGAACAGCGACAGCGGGGTGCGCAGCAGCGCGAGCCACAACGGCTCCTCGGCCCGGACCGACCCGACGTCCTGCACGAACTGGTAACCCCAGGACTGGTTCTGCACGTACTGCAGCAGCGCCGTCAGGCACACCGCGGCCAGCGTCATCCCCACCGCGCGCCAGCCCCGCTGCGCGAGCCCGTCGCGTACGGCGGTGTACAGCGGTCCCCACTCCTTGCGCGCCCACGCGCGCGCGGTGCGCATCAGCGGCGCTCCAGTTGTCCGGGCCGTGGCCCGCGCGGCCGTCCGGGCAGTCCGGGCAGTCCGGGCAGTCCGAGGAAGCCCTCGGCCCGCGCGGACGCGATGCCGATGCGCGGAAGGTCGGAGCTCTTCTCGAAGAGAAGGAAGCGTGGTTCCCAGACGGGCCGGTACTTGGCGTTGGCCCGGTAGAGCGATTCGATCTGCCACCACCGTGAGAAGAAGGTGAGCAGTGAGCGCCACAGGCGCAGCACCGGGCCCGCGCCGAGCCGCGCACCGCGTTCGAAGACGGAGCGGAACATCGCGAAGTTGAGCGACACCTGTGTGACGCCGATCTCCCCCGCCCGCCGCAGGAGTTCGATGACGGTGAACTCCATCAGCCCGTTGCCCGCGCCCCGGTCACGCCGCATCAGGTCGAGGGAGAGTCCCCGTCGTCCCCATGGCACGAACGAGAGCAGCGCCCGCAACTCGCCGTCGGCGTCGGTGCATTCGAGCATCACGCACCGGCCGTCGGCCGGGTCGCCGAGCCGCCCCAGCGCCATGGAGAAGCCGCGCTCGGTGGCGCCGTCGCGCCAGTCGTCGGCGCGGCGCAGCAGATACGTCATCTCGTCCTCGGGGATGTCCTCGTGGCGGCGGATGCGGACGGTGTACCCCGCGCGCTCGACGCGGTGGTACGCCTGGCGGACGGCGCGCATCGACCGGCCCTCCAGCGTGAAGTGCTGCCCGGCGGCGCCGCCTTCGGCCGACAGTGTCACGATGGCCTCGTCGCCGAGTTCCAGCGCGTCGAGACCGTGCCGCGCGTACACCGCGCCCGCCGCCTCGCCGGCGCCCATCACGGCGGGCAGCCAGCCGTGCGCCCGCGCCTCGGCCAGCCAGGGCTCGATCGCGCCCGGCCATGCCTCCGGGTCGCCGAGCGGGTCGCCGGAGGCGAGCGAGACCCCGCCGACGACGCGGTACGCCACCGCCGCCTTGCCGGACGGCGACCAGACGACGCTCTTCTCGCGGCGCAGCGCGAAGTAGCCGAGCGAGTCGCGCTCGCCGTCCTTGGCCAGCAGGGCGCGAAGGCGCGACTCGTCGTGGCCGGTGAGCGGGTCCACGGCGCGGCGGGAGCGGAACGCGCAGTGGACGACGGCGACGAGCAACGCGGTGGAGAGGACGTTGATGACGACGTCGACCCAGTTCGGCACGGCGATGCCGGGGAAGCGTGTGTCGCTCGCCGCGATCGAGACGAGCCGCAGCGCGCCGTAGCGCCAGTGGTCGAGGAACGCCGAACGGCGCGGTTCGTGGGCCTGGTTGGTGACGCTGACCAGGAACGCGGCGAGGAGCGAGGAGGCGAGCAGCCCGCCGACGCCCACGGCGGCCGCCAGCTTCGGGTTCGAGCGGTCGCCCTTGGCGTAGAACTCGCGGCGGCCCAGCAGCAGGGCGGCGACGAACGCGGCGGTCAGGGCCAGCGAGATCCAGTTCTGCGGACGGCGGCGGACGTCGGGCGCCACTGCCACCGCGATGGCGAACAACGCGAGGAACAGGCCGCTGAGGGCGAGGTTGAGAATCCACGCGGCTCGTTTGCGGCGGCGCATCGTGATGGACAGGAACCAGGCGACGGTGGCGGAGGAGAAGCCCGCGGCGAGCAGGTACGGGGTGAAGTAGTCCGCCTCGCTGTGGCGGCGCAGGTCGTTGCCGAAGGAGGCCCAGACGGCGCCGAGGAGGTCGAGGAAGGTGACGCTGCGGAGGTACCAGACGGCGAAGGCGGCGGCGCGCCCCGAGACCATGGCGCTTGTCCGTGTATCTCCCATATGGCGAGCATATGGGTGTTTTGGCCGGTTTCCCGTTCGGCGCCGCCGGTCCCGGTGGTGGTGGCCGCCGGTGGCGCCGAACGGGCGAGCGTCAGGCGTCGGCGGGCTCGTCGGCCGTGGCGTCGGTGCCGGTGCCGGTGCCGGTGCCGGTGTCGGTGCCGGTGTCGGCGTCGGCGTCGGTCTGCTCCGTCCGCTCCGGCAGTTCCGCCGCCAGGGCCGCGGCCGCCTGCACCAGCGGCAGCGCGAGCAGCCCGCCGACGGCCCCGCCCACCCGCACGCCCTGGTCGAGCAGTGGCTCCATGGCCATCCGGTCCAGCGCCTTGGCCTGCGCCGGCTCCCCCGACGCGTGCCCCGCCAGCCACCAGTCGGGCGCGCGGAACGCCACCCGCTGGCCGACCAGGGCGCAGGCCGCCGAGACGACACCGTCCAGGATCACCGGCGTGCGCCGCACCGCGCACTGCAACAGGAACCCGGTCGCGGCCGCGAGATCGGCGCCGCCCACCGTCGCGAGCAGCTGCAACTGGTCGCCGAGGACCGGCCGCGCCCGGCGCAGCGCGTCCCGCACGACCGCGCACTTGCGCATCCAGGCGAGGTCGTCGACGGGGTCTCCGCCCCGTCCCGTGACCACCGAGGCGTCGGTGCCGCACAGCGCCGCGATCAGCGTGGCGGCGGCCGTGGTACCGCCCACGCTCAGGTCGCCGAGGACCGCGAGGTCGGTGCCGGAGTCGACCTCCTCGTCGGCGACCGCCATGCCCGCGCGGAACGCCGCCTCGGCCTCCTGCGGGGTGAGCGCGTCCTCGACGTCGACGCGCCCGGACCCGCGCCGCACCCGGTGGCGCGAGACGTCCTTCGGCAACTCGTCGGGGTCGCAGTCGACCGACATGTCGACGACCCGCAGGCCGACGCCGAGCCGCCGCGCGAGCACCGCGCCGCCGGACGCCCCGTCGAGCGCCTCACGGACCAGGCCCGCGGCGGTGCCCGCCGCACGCTTCGACACGTCGAGCTCCGCGACGCCGTGGTCGCCCGCGAACAGGACCACGCGGGGCCGCGCCACCGCCCGCACCGGCACCGTGCCCTGGGCGGCGGACAGCCACTCGGCAAGGTCGTCGAGGCGGCCGAGCGCGCCGGGCGGCACGGTCAGCCGGGCCCTGCGCTCCTCGGCGTCACGGCGGGTCCCGCCGTCCGGGCGCTCGATCAGATCGGTGAAGTCGTCGAGATTCAGCGAGCTCATTCGCCGAACAGTACCGGCAGCGCTCGAACACGCGCCCACGCCACGGCAGCCGCGCCGGTTACGCCATGCGGTGCAGTCACTCCGCGACCGCCGCGCCACGTCGTTGAATGCGCACGCCCTGTCGCTTACCTTCCGTTTTACATCAGATTGTCATATCTCATATCTCATATCGCATACCGCAGACCGGGCCTGACCCACCGTCCCAGGAGTCCAGGAACCATGTCCCCCACCGCCGAGGCCGTGGCCGACCGCCGCCCCGTCTACCTCACCGAACTCGCCCAGGGCACCGCACGGTTCCACGAGCCGCGCCGCGCCGCGTGCCCCTGGTGCGGCTCCACGCGCCTGCGCACCCGGCTGCGCACCACCGACCTGCTCCAGCACAAGCCCGGCAGCTTCACCGTCGACGAGTGCCGCGGCTGCGGCCACGCCTTCCAGAACCCTCGCCTGACCCCACAGGGCCTCAACTTCTACTACCGGGACTTCTACGACGGCCTCCACGCCCGCCGGATCGACCGGGTGCGCGTCGACCGGGTGCACGGCACCCGCGACGCCGACCGCCGCGCCGCGGCCGCCGCCCGCGCCCTGTTCCGCCTCGCCGAACCCGAGAGCTGGCTCGACGTCGGCACCGGGCACGGCCACTTCCCGGCGGTCGCCAAACAGGTCCACCCCTACACCGCCTACGACGGGCTCGACGTCGGCGACGCCGTCGAACAGGCCCGCAGGGACGGCCGTGTCGAAGAGGCACACCGCGGACTGCTCACCGACCTCGCGCCCCGCCTGGCGGGCCGCTACGACGCGATGAGCATGTTCCACTACCTCGAACACTGCCTCGACCCGCGCGAGGAGCTCAAGGCGGCCCACCGCGTGCTGCGTCCCGGCGGCCATCTGCTGATCGAACTGCCCGACCCCGAGAGCCACTACGCGCGCGTGCTCGGCCGCTGGTGGCTCTCGTACTTCCAGCCGCAGCACCTGCACTTCATTCCGCTGACCAACCTCCGCACCGAACTGCGCGCCCTCGGCTACACGGTGGTGGCCGTCGACCGTGCCGAGCCGCACGTCCCGCACGACCTCGCCGCCGCCTGCGCCCTGCTGCTCGGCCACTGGCTGCCCGGCGCCGACGAACCCTGGCGCAGCGCGGCCCCCGGCAGCCTCCAGCGCAGGCTCCGCACCCTGCTGACCTCGGCGTCGGCGCCACTGGTCGGCGCGGCGCAGGCGGCCGACCGGGCCCTGGCCCCGCTGGCGCGCCGCACGCGCTTCGCCAACGCGTACCGGGTCATCGCCCGCCGGGACGCGGACCGGCCGTAGACCCCTCCCGTCACCCGCGCAACGGCAGCGCCTGCCCCGCCACCACGAGCAGCACGTGCTCGCACTCCGCGGCGAACGCGGCGTTCAGACGGCCGAGTTCGTCGCGGTAGCGGCGCCCGGACGCGGTCGCCGGAACGATCCCCGAACCCACCTCGTTCGACACGGCGACGACGGTGCGCCGGGTGTGGCGCACCGCGTCGACGAGCCGCGCCACCCTCTCGCGCAGCGCCCGCTCCCCGCCGTCGGCCCACTCGGCGTCGTCCCAGGCGCCGACCTCGTCCATGACGTGGGTCAGCCACAGCGACAGGCAGTCGATGAGCAGCGGCGCGTCGTCGGCGCTCGCGGCGCCGCTCGCGTCGTCACGGGCGTCGTCACCGGCTTCGGGCTTCTCCAGGAGCGGCACCAGATCGCACGTCTCGGCCGTCCGCCACGACCCGGGCCGCCGCTCCCGGTGGGCGGCCACCCGCTGCGCCCACTCGCGGTCGCCGCAGCGCGTCCCGCCGGTCGCCACGTACAGCACGTCGGGAAATCCCTCAAGACGCCGCTCCGCCTCCACGGACTTCCCCGACCGCGCCCCGCCCAGTACGAGCGTCCGGCGCGGCACGTCAGGCACGTCCTCGTACGCGCCCACGGCCAGGGTCGTCCCGTCCGGCACCGCCCGCGCGCCCGCCGCCGCGAGCCTGCGCGTCAGCTCGGGCCCCGGCGGCACGTCGTGGTCCAGATGCACGGCGATGACGTCGGTGGTCGGGCCGATCAGCCCGGCCGCCCGCAGCCGCGCCAGCGCGTCCGGCCGCCCGACGACATCGGCCACCACCATCTCGTACGGGCCGGGGCCCGCCCCCGGCCCCGACGCGTCGTCGACCGCGCCGAGCCCCGCGGGCGCCGCGCCCGGCGGCAGGTACAGCAGCCGCCCGCCCTCCGGGCCCGTCACCTCGTAACCGGTGCCCGGCGCGTCCAGGGCGAGCGCGCGGACCCGGTGCCCGCTCAGCAGCGCCAGCTCCCGCCCGTCCGGCACCCGCCCCGGCTGCGGCAGCCCGGCCGGGACCTCCACGGCGGGACCGTCGTGCGGATGCGAGAGCAGCACCTGACGTACGGCGCCGAGACTGTGCCCGGCACGGGCGGCGGCGAACGCGGCACCCGGCGTCAGGTCGAGCAGCAGCGTCCCGTCGACGAGCAGCGCCGTCGCGGCGCGCGCGGACGGGCCGAGCGCGGTCGCGCACGCCGCGCAGGGGCAGTCGGGGCGGGGCAGGCCGGCGGGCGCGCCGGTGCCGAGCAGAGTCAGTTCCACGGGAAGATCCTCCCGCGCCGCCGCGCGGGCCGCGCGCCCGGATAGGCTTCCGGGGACAGCGGGATCATCGGAACATCCGTTACCGGGAGGCTTGCATGGCTGCATGGACGTGGCGGTTCGAGAAGTCCGACGGGACGGAGGTCGCCCCCGCGGTGGCCCCCGAGGAGTTCACGACACAGGGGGACGCCGAGTCCTGGATCGGCGAGAACTGGAAGCAGCTGGCCGACGGCGGCGCGGACCAGGTCACCCTCTTCGAGGACACGACGGAGATCTACGGTCCGATGAGCCTGCACGCCCAGGACCTGGGCGCGGACAACTGACCGTACCGGCGCCGCGCCGACCCCCGCGCCCGCGGCGTCGCCCCGGGCGCGGGGTCACTTCTCGCCGAGGGTGACCTCGGTCTTCTTCTCGGAGCCGTCGCGGGTGTACGACACCGACACCTTGTCACCGGGCTTGTGCTCCGCGAGCGCCGCCTCCAGGGACTGCATCGTGGTGACGTCCGCGTCGCCGAGCCGGGTGATGATGTCCCCGGCCCGCAGCCCCGCCTTGTCCGCCGCCTTGCCGCTCTGCACGGACACCACCGCCACACCGGCGGGCCGGTAGCCGTTGTCGAGGACCGTGCGCCCCGTGATGCCCAGGAAGGCCCGGCCCGAGTCGGTCACCTTCCCGGTCCTGATCACCTGGTCGGCCACCCGGGTGACCATCGACGCGGGAATGGCGAACCCGATGCCGGGCGCCGCCCCGTTGCCCAGCTGTGGATCGGTCGCCGCGAGCGTCGGAATGCCGATGACCTCGCCGTCGAGACCGACCAGCGCCCCGCCGCTGTTGCCCGGGTTGATCGCGGCCGACGTCTGCACCATGTTGGCGATCGTCGCCCCCGTGCCCCCGCCGGCCCGCCCCTCGCTGACCGTGCGCCCGGTCGCCGAGACGATCCCCTGCGTGACGCTGGAGGACAGTCCGAGCGGCGACCCCATCGCCAGCGTGATCTGGCCGACGGCGACCTTCGACGAGTCCCCGAACCGCGCCGCCTTCAGCCCGTCCGGCACCTTCGTCAGTCTGATCACGGCCAGGTCCTGCTCCGGATAGGCGTAGACGAGCTTCGCGGTGAGTGTCCTGTTGCTCGTCGACGTGGTGACCTTGAAGGTCTTCTCGTTGCCGACGACGTGGGCGTTGGTCACGATGTCGCCCTTGCCGTCGTAGACGACACCGGAGCCGAGATCGGACGACGCCTGGATCTGGACGACCGAGGGCAGGACGTCCTTGATCACCTTCTGGTACTCGTCCTGCAGATCACCGGGCGCCGCCCGCACGGGGGCCCGCGTGGTGGGGGAGTCGGTCTTCGCCCGCGGACCGCCCGAGCCCGCGCACCCGCCGACCAGGGCGACGGCGGCCACCGGCGCGGCGACACGAAGACACCACGTACGGCCGCGACGACGAAGAGGGCGAAAGCGAGGGCGACGGCGAATGGCGCTCATGCCGGGATTGTGGGCCCCCGAAGGACCGGGCCGCCCGCCGCGTTCCACCAACCGGACGAGCGCCCACCGCGCACTCACCCGCGAGGCTCAGCCCCGCACCCCGCACAGGTGCAGCAGCGCCGCCACCCGCCGGTACGGATCGCTCCGCCCGGCCCGCTCCTCGGCCGCCAGCAGCGTGTTCAACTCACCGCGCTCCGGCACCGCCGCGCCGTCCGCCGCCTGATCGGTGAAGACCCGCACCCCGTACCAGGCGTGCAGTGGCGCCCCGATCCCGGCGAGCGTCTCCGTGAGCGTGCTCAGCCGGTCGGCCCGGACGTCGAGGCCCAGCCGGTTCGTGTACCGAACCGAGTCGAACGCGGCAAGCGCCCCCACCCAGTCACCGGCCAGCCCCGGCCGCATCGCGAGCCCGTCCGCGTTGCGCACCAGCAGCGACAGCAGGCCGCCGGGCGCCAGCATCCGGGCCAGGCCCGCGAGCAGCGCGTCCGGGTCCTCGATGTACATCAGGACGCCGTGGCAGAGCACGACGTCGAAACTGCCGGGCAGGAAGTGGACGCCCGTGTCCATCCCGTCGCCCTCGACGAGCCGGACCCGCTCGCGCACCCCCTCGGGCTCCTCGGCCAGCACCCGCCGCGCCGCGGCCACCATCTCGCCGTCCCGCTCGACCCCCGTCACCTTGTGCCCGGCCCGGGCCAGCCGCAGCGCCTGCGTGCCCTGGCCCATGCCCACGTCGAGCACCCGCAGCCGCTGCCCGACGGGGAACCGCCCGGCTATCTGCTCGTCGAGCTGGCGGGTCACCAACTCCTGCCGTACGACGTTGCGCAGCCCGCCCAGCTTGTCCAGCCAGGCATGCGCGGCGTCCCCGGCGAAGGCATCGGCGCTCAGGGCCGCTCCCCGCGCTTGACCTGGGGCTTGGGCAGCCGCAGACGCTTCATCTGCAGCGTGCGCATCAGGGCGTAGGCCACGGCGCCCCGGCGGTTCTGGTTCGGGAACTTCTCCGCCAGCTTCTTCTTCAGCCGGAAGCCGGTCACGGCCGAGTCGACGATGATCGCGACGATCACGAGCAGCCACAGCAGCAGCGCGATGTTCTGCAGCGGGCCCACGCGGACCATGCTGAGGACGAGGATCACCACGGCCATCGGCAGGAACCACTCGGCGATGCAGAACCGCGAGTCGACGTAGTCGCGCGCGTACCTGCGCACCGGGCCCTTGTCGCGGGCCGGCAGATAGCGTTCGTCACCGCTGGCCAGCGCCGCGCGCTGGCGTTCCATGGCGGCACGCCGCTCCGTGCGCTGCCGGGCGCGCGCGTCCTTCGGCGACGTCTTGGTGTTGGCCACGCTGCGGCGCTGCGTCTGGGCCTCGCTGCGCTTGGGCGTGGGGCGGCCCTTGGGCGCCTGCGGGTCTCGGGGCTGTTTGGACGAGGCGGAGGAGGTCACCTGGGCCTTGGAGGCGGGCGCCTTGTCGTCCTTCGATCGGCTACGGAACACAAAACCCAAGGGTACGTGGTGGGCGGGCATGGACCACAGGCCCACGGGGAACGATCCGGCAACACCCTGAGCCCGTGGCGGCGGCTCTACTCCCTGGGCCGGATCGGGAGCGGACCGCAGTCGTCCTTGGGGATGAGCGCATCCGCACCCGGACAGTGCGGTAATAGAGGTAGGACCCGTACTGTGGGTTCTGTCGCAGTGCTGGAGCAGTGCTGGAGCCGGAGTCGGAGTCGGTCAGAAGGGGGCGCGCGAAGCCCATGAGCGGTGTCATGAAGCGTATGGGGATGATCTTCCGCGCGAAGGCGAACAAGGCCCTTGACCGGGCCGAGGACCCTCGCGAAACCCTCGATTACTCGTACCAGAAACAGCTGGAGCTGCTGCAGAAGGTGCGCAGGGGGGTCGCGGACGTCGCGACCAGCCGCAAGCGCCTGGAGCTGCAGCTCGGCCAGCTGAACTCGCAGTCCTCCAAGCTGGAGGAGCAGGGCCGCAAGGCGCTCGCGCTGGGCCGTGAGGACCTCGCCCGTGAGGCGCTGTCCCGCCGCGCCGCCCTCCAGCAGCAGGTCACCGACCTGGAGACCCAGCACCAGACGCTCCAGGGCGAGGAGGAGAAGCTCACTCTGGCGGCCCAGCGACTCCAGGCCAAGGTCGACGCCTTCCGTACGAAGAAGGAGACCATCAAGGCCACGTACACGGCGGCCCAGGCGCAGACCCGGATCGGCGAGGCGTTCTCCGGCATCTCCGAGGAGATGGGCGACGTCGGCATGGCGATCCAGCGCGCCGAGGACAAGACGCAGCAGATGCAGGCGCGCGCCGGGGCCATCGACGAACTGCTCGCCTCGGGCGCCCTGGACGACCCCACCGGCACGGCCAAGGACGACCTCACGGCCGAACTGGACCGGCTCTCCGGCGGTTCGGACGTGGAGCTGGAGCTTCAGCGCATGAAGGCGGAGCTGGCGGGAGGCTCGTCCGGCTCCCAGCAGGCCATCGAGGGCGGCAACGGCCAGAATCAGCAGCAGGCGCAGCCCCAGGACACCCCGCGCTTCGACAAGCAGTAGTCGCCGCCGCAGTAGTCGCCACGAGGAGGCCGTCTTGATCGTACGGATCATGGGCGAGGGTCAGCTGGAGTTGGCGGACAGCCACTTCACCGAGCTGTCCGAGCTCAACAAGCTGGACGACGAACTGCTCGCCGAGATGGAGGGCGGCGACGAGGCCGGTTTCCGCCGCACGCTCGGTGCCCTCCTCGCAGCGGTCCGCCGCGAGGGCAAACCGCTGCCAGAGGACTCTCTGCAGCCGTCGGAGCTGATCCTCCCGGCGGAGGACGCGACGCTCGACGAGGTCCGCGACATGCTCAGCGACGACGGCCTCATCCCCGGCTGATCCGGCCCGTCGCACCCGTGCGGCTCTCGCCGCGGCCGACCGGGTCTGGACCCTCGTCGGTGGGCGGTGCCTGCGCCTGGTCGGGCGTCGGGTGTCGGCTCGGGCGGTCTGCCGTGCCGCGCCAGGTGTCGGCTCGGGCGGTTTGTCGACGGGCGCCGTCCTGTGAGGTCGGGCGCTGCGCGCCGCCCTGGGCAGTCCGCTTCCCTCACTCTCGGACCGGCGTCGCGCGGCTCGGGGGTCGGACCCCGTTTCGGGTCGGCAGGGCGGGCAAGGCGGCAGCCACGGTGCGGCGTGACCGGTCGGTGGGGTCGGGCCTCGGCGTCGTGCCCCCGGCGCGGGGCGGCCCACTCGTGGAGCCCGGAGCCCCGTACGCCGCCCCCGGTGCCGCGCCGCGCCCAGGGCGGCTACCGTGACCCCGGTGAACCCCTTCGTACGGTGGGCCAAGGCGCACCCTCTGGCCTTCGACGCCGCCCTGGCGCTCGGCGTGCTGGCCTGCATGATCGCCGGGTCCTTCGTCGACCCGCACGCCCCGCAGGGCGCATATGGCTGGGGCGCCCGCACGCCCGGCCCGTACAGTCTGCTCCTGATGCTGCTCGGCGCCGCAGCGCTGGTCCTGCGCCGCCGCGCGCCGCTGTCCGTGCTCGCGGCGACCGTCACCGTCTCCGTCGTCGAGCTCGCCACCGACGACCCCCGCGTCCCGGTCGTCATGTCCGCGGTCGTCGCCCTGTTCACCGTCGCCGCCAACACCGACCGCCCCACCACCTGGCGCGTCGGCCTGGCCACGATGAGCCTGCTCACCGCCGTCGCCATGCTCGTCGGTCCCATGCCCTGGTACGCCCAGGAGAACCTCGGCGTCTTCGCCTGGACCGGCATGGCAGCCGCCGCGGGTGACGCGGTCCGTTCCCGCCGGGCCTTCGTCGCCGCGATCCGCGAGCGCGCCGAGCGGGCCGAACGCACCCGCGAGGAGGAGGCGCGGCGCCGTGTCGCCGAGGAGAGGCTGCGCATCGCCCGGGACCTGCACGACGTCGTCGCCCACCACATCGCCCTGGTCAACGTCCAGGCCGGGGTCGCCGCCCACGTCATGGACCGCCGCCCCGACCAGGCCAAGGAGGCCCTGTCGCACGTCCGCGAGGCCAGCCGCTCCGCCCTCGACGAACTGCGTACCACCGTCGGCCTGCTGCGCCAGAGCGGCGACCCGGAGGCCCCGACCGAACCGGCGCCCGGCCTCGACCGGCTCGACGACCTCGTGGACTCGTTCCGCCACGCGGGCCTGCCCGTCGACGTGGCCCGCGCCAAGGACGCCCCGTCGCTGCCCGCCTCCGTCGACCTCGCCGCCTACCGGGTCGTACAGGAAGCCCTCACCAACGTGCACAAGCACGCGGGTCCCGGCGCGAAGGCCGAGGTCAGCGTGGTCCGGGTCGGTATGCACCTGGAGATCACCGTCCTGGACGACGGTTCCGGCGCCGACGCCCCCACACCCGATCGCAGCGGCGGCGGCCACGGGCTGCTCGGTATGCGCGAACGCGTCACCGCGCTCGGCGGCACCCTCACCGCCGCCCCGCGCTACGGCGGCGGCTTCCGGGTCCATGCGATCCTTCCGCTCGACGCCCGTACGAGTACGAGCGCCGGCGCGAGCGCGGGTACGAACACGAACACATCCACGACCACGTCCACGAGCACGACGACGTCCACGTGCACGTCCGAAGGCGCCACCACAGACGCAGCCACCACGGGGGACTCCACCGCATGACGACCAGCACGACCAGCACGACCGCCGGCCCGACCGCAGGCCCGATCCGGGTCCTGCTCGCCGACGACCAGGCACTGCTGCGCAGCGCGTTCCGCGTGCTCGTCGACTCCGAACCCGACATGGAAGTCGTGGGAGAGGCGTCCGACGGCGCCGAGGCCGTCCGCCTTGCCAGGTCGCAGCGGCCCGACGTGGTCCTCATGGACATCCGGATGCCGGGCACCGACGGCCTCGCCGCCACCCGCGAGATCAGCGCCGACCCCGAACTCGCCCACGTGCACGTGGTGATGCTGACGACGTTCGAGGTCGACGAGTACGTGGTCCAGTCGCTGCGGGCCGGCGCCTCCGGCTTCCTCGGCAAGGGAGCCGAACCCGACGAACTCCTCGGCGCCGTACGTGTCGCGGCCGCCGGGGACGCGCTCCTGTCACCCGCCGCGACCAAGGGCCTGATCGCCAAATTCCTCGACCAGGCAGAAGGCCACGAGGACGCCGAACGCTCCAGCGGCGAACACGCGGAACGTCTCGCCACGCTCACCGGCCGCGAGCGCGAGGTCCTCGTCCAGGTCGCGGGCGGCCACTCCAACGACGAGATCGCCGAGCGTCTGGAAGTCAGCCCGCTCACGGTGAAGACCCACGTCAACCGCGCCATGGCCAAGCTCGGCGCCCGCGACCGCGCCCAACTCGTCGTCATCGCGTACGAATCGGGCCTGGTACGCCCACGAGCGGACTGAGAAGCCGCCGGAGCCCGGTCGGTCCCGGCGGGCCCCGGCGGCGCGAGCCCTACGGCAGCGCGAGCATGCGCTCCAGGGCGAGCTTCGCGAAGTGCTCCGTCTCGCTGTCGACCTCGATGCGGTTGACGAGGTTGCCCTCGGCCAGCGACTCCAGCGCCCACACCAGGTGGGGCAGGTCGATGCGGTTCATGGTCGAGCAGAAGCAGACCGTCTTGTCGAGGAAGACGATCTCCTTGCCCTCGGGAGCGAAACGGTTCGCCAGGCGGCGGACCAGGTTCAGCTCGGTGCCGATGGCCCACTTCGACCCGGCGGGCGCCGCCTCCAGGGCCTTGATGATGTACTCGGTCGACCCGACGAGGTCCGCCGCCGCGACGACCTCGTGCTTGCACTCGGGGTGCACCAGCACGTTCACGCCCGGTATGCGCTCACGCACGTCGTTGACCGAGTCGAGCGAGAACCGGCCGTGCACCGAGCAGTGACCGCGCCACAGGATCATCTTGGCGTCGCGCAGCTGCTCGGCGGTGAGGCCGCCGCCCGGCTTTTGCGGGTTGTAGACCACGCAGTCGTCGAGGGACATGCCGAGGTCGCGCACCGCCGTGTTGCGCCCGAGGTGCTGGTCGGGCAGGAAGAGCACCTTGGTGGCGCCGGGCTCGCCCTGCTCGAAGGCCCACTTCAGGGCGCGCTCGGCGTTCGACGACGTGCAGATGGTGCCGCCGTGCCGACCCGTGAACGCCTTGATGTCCGCCGACGAGTTCATGTAGGAGACGGGGACCACGGAGTCGGCCACACCCGCCTCGGTCAGCACGTCCCAGCACTCGGCGACCTGTTCGGCGGTGGCCATGTCGGCCATCGAGCACCCGGCCGCGAGGTCCGGAAGGACGACCTTCTGGTCGTCGCCGGTGAGGATGTCCGCGGACTCGGCCATGAAGTGCACACCGCAGAAGACGATGTACTCGGCCTCGGGGCGCGCGGCGGCGTCACGTGCCAGCTTGAAGGAGTCCCCGGTGACGTCCGCGAACTGGATCACCTCGTCGCGCTGGTAGTGGTGGCCGAGCACGAACACCTTGTCGCCGAGCTTCTCCTTGGCCGCGCGGGCACGCTCGACCAGGTCGGGGTCGGACGGCGAGGGCAGGTCGCCGGGGCATTCGACACCCCGCTCGCTCTTCGGGTCGGCCTCACGGCCGAGCAGCAGCAGGGCGAGCGGAGTCGGCTGTACGTCGAGCTCCGAGGTCTGGGCGGTGGTCACGACACGCACCCTTTCTACTTTTCGTCGAATTGACGTTATTAATCATAACCGCTTCACGTCAGTTTGACGATGGCCAAAAGGTCGGTGTGACGCATATCCCTGCGGCCTTCCGGGGCGCGAGTGTGTGCGCCTTCCGCGCGGCCATGAACAGGGTTCGAGCAGGATCGGGGGCGTGAGCGCTGATGACGTTCAGCAACCGTCAGGTGCCTGCCTGCCTGCTGCGGTCTTCCGTCGGAGCAGGTCGGAGTCGGCCCGGCCGCTGTCGGTGGACTGTGATCCGGTCGCGGTGGTCAGCTTCCGCGGCCGTTCGCGCGGTGGCCCGTGGCGACGGTCGTGCGCGCAGCCGTGTGCCGGCCTTCTCGCCGGTCATGCGGTCGGGGACGGTGCGCCTGGTGAACATCGAGCCGGTGGATCGCAGGACGGCGACAGTCGCATTGCGGCAATCAAACCGGTCGCTGTTCACGTGATTTCAGAATCTCGTACTGTGCGAACTTCTGCCGCCCTCTTCTGCTCCTGCCTCCGAACACAAGAAGCAGGACTATTGCGGCCGGCCCCAGGGCGAGAGACACGAAACTCCAGTCCCTCGGGTCGGCGCCCCTGCGCGGCGCCAGTCGATAAGCGATCAGGCTGGAAGCGCAGTTTACGGTAATTCCGGTGATCGCCAGGAAGAGTTGCGTCATTTCTTGAATTTCTCCAGCGGTGCGCGTCTGGCACGGTGTCGCGATGGTACTGAAGGGCGAACTGGCGCCGCGTGCCTCGCGGGGAGGCACGCGGCGCCGTGATCACCCTAGTGATTCAGGATTCCCGTTGTCGGCCCGCCGCCGGGTGGGGCTGCGTCGCGCCCAGTGTGCACGGCTGCCGACTGTCCGTTCGCCTCTAGTAGTAGTGATAACTCGAGCTGTAGATGTACGGGCTCTCGTAGGCGGTGGTTCGCCAGGTCCAAATCCCGAAGGGCTTGATCTCGTACGTTGCTTTGGACATGTACCAGTAGTAGGTGACTCTCAGGTGCTGCCAGTGTCTCCTGTGCTTGCGCTTGAAGTAGTAGTACTGCTTGCCGTAGCGGGCCTTCAGTCCAACGATCTTTATCTGATTGGCCGAGGTGGCCCACCAAATGATGTTGATGAGGTTCCGCTTCCACCAGCTCTTCATCCATCTGCCCCACGTGTCTCTCCAGTGACCCCAGTGGATCCTCGACACGTAGGTCTGGCGCCAGCTGGAGAGACCGGTCAGGTCGTAGCAGTTGACGGGGTCGCCGTGGCAGTACTCGTAGGCGTTGGCGTTGCCTCCGAAGACCCGGTCGATGGACAGGAAGCGGCCGGTGGCGGGGTTGTAGAGCCGTGCGCCCATGAGGGTCAGGCCGGTGAGCGTCTCGCTGGAGCGCTGCTTGGCACCGAGCCAACCGTAGCGGGCCGCGGTCTGCCCGGCCCGGGGGTTGCCGTACTCGTCCGAGTCGAGGGCGAGGGGGGCCTTGCTGGTGTCCAGCGGGAGCTGGAGCGCCACGTCGCCGTGGATGCTGGTCAACTGCAGCACCGTGTCGCCGGTCTTGCTCGTGGTCGCGGCGAGGTCGCCGGAGGCGGAGGCGACGTTTCGGGTCAGTGCGCCCGTGCCGGTGTCCTCGACGATCCAGCGCGGGGTGTCGCCGTCGTTGTCGTAGTGGTTGAGTTTGGACGCGGTCTGTGTCCAGGCACTGCCGCTGCCGGTCTCGACGGTCCAGGAACGCAGGCGCATGGCCGCGTCCAGCTTCCAGGTCTGGCGCTCGCCGCCCGCGACCTGCTGGTAGGGCAGATCGTTCGCGTAGTAGTCGATCGTGCCGTTGCCGGGCACGGCGGTGGTGCGGCCGAAGGCGTCGTAGGTGTAGCCGGAGTCGACGATGCGGTCGGCGCTGTCGTAGGTGTGGCTGGTGGTGGTGCCTCCACTGGTCGGGCAGTCGGCGCCGGGGGTGCCGGTCGCGGTGGTCAGGGACTTGCGGTTGGTGCGGTCGTCGAAGGCGTAGGTCCGCTTGGTGCAGATCGTGTCGGCGGTGTCCTCGACGGTTGTGAGACGTCCGGTGGCGTCGTAGTGATAGGCCTGGTCGGACCAGCCGGCGTGGCCGGCGACCTGGCCGTGGATGGACTCGGTGACGGTGTCGGAGTAGACGGTGGCGCCGTCGCTGTCGCGTGTGTAGGTGCGATCGGTCGTGGACCCGGTGGTGTCCCTGGTCTGGGTGAGGGTGTAGCCGCCGGGCAGCTTCTCGGTGGCTACCGAGCCGTCCGGGTCGTAGGTGGCCTTGAAGGTGCCGGCCACCGAGTCGGTGGTCGACGTGACCAGTCCGCGCGGTTCGACGCTGGGGTCGTATGAGTAGGTGACCGTGGACGGGACGGTGTCAGCAACCTTGACCGGACGGTTCAGCAGGTCGTACTCGGCCGTGGTCTTGCCGTTGTCGGCATCCGTGTACGAGATCTGGCGGCCCAGCTTGTCGTACGCCTTGGTGATCGTGCCACCGTCGGGTGAGGTGGCCTTGACGGCGCGGCCGGTGGCCGGGTCGTACTCGATGGTGGACTCGGGAACCGCCTGGCCGACGCCGCCGGTGGTGGCGACCTTGGTCTCGCGTCCCGCGTTGTCGTACGACGTGGTGGTGGTGCGCGTCACTCCGTTCGCGGTCTCGGTGACCTTGTTCGGGTTACCCCACCAGTCGTACTCGGTGGTGGTGGTGGGCAGTCCGGTCGGGTTGGAGCCGCCGCCGGTGATGGCGCCGCCCGCGGAGACGGAGCAGACCAGGTCGGCCCACTCCGGACGCCCGGCGCAGGTGCCGGTGCCGGTCGCGGACCAGTAGGTCGTCACGCGTGTCCCGGCATCGGTGCCGGTGGCTCCGGGCAGGAGCTGCTTGACGATGCGGCCCTGCGTGTCGTACTCCGTGGTCTCGGTGATCGCCAGACCGCCCGGGTCCTTGATCGTCTTGGTCGGCAGGCCCTTGGCCCAGTCGTAGACGGTCTGGGTCACGCGGGTCTCGCCCTGGACCGAGGGGTGGTCGCGCACCTGGGCGCCGATGGTGGTCTTGGTGATCTGGTCCTTGACCGTGGCGGTGCCGTCGGTCGGGCGGCCGGCGTCGTACTCGTTGACCGTCCAGCTGCGGGCGGTGACCGACGTGTCCGCCGTGACCAGTGTGGTGGTGCCCTGCTTGAGATCGGCGGTGAGGTCGATCCTGTGCAGCGGCCCGAACTCCTCCAGTTCTCGGGTTCCGGTGTCGTTGTAGACGGAGCGGGTGTCCAGCAGGTCGGCCCGCTCGGCGCTGGTGAGCTGGGCGATACCGAGGTCGGCCTGCGTGGCCTTGTCGCCGGTGGTCAGGCCCAGGGCGACGGCGCGGTCGGCCGCACCCAGTTCACGGACGGTGTTGCCGAACCGGTCGTACTCGGTGGTGGTGATGTGCCCGCCGGGGGTGGCGGAGTTGACCTCGTGGCCGGACACGCCGAGGTAGTGGATGTCGGCCCGCTCGTAGTCGGCCGCTGTCAGCGAGCCGCCCGAGTTGGATGCCGGGACGGCGTCGGCCGGGAAGATGGCGGTGGCGTCGGTCGGCGCATCGAGCTGGCCCCACGCCTTCACGTCCGTCGCACCCATCGGGTAGGGGGCTGTGGTGCCGGTCAACGGCACGTCGTAGACGACGCTGGTGGTGGCAGTGCCCTCCTCGACGTCCGTGGTGCCCTGCTTCAGGCCCGAGCGGTTGACCTTGAGCAGCATGCCGTCGCCGGCGGTGGCCGCGTTGCCGGCCTTGCCGTAGGTGAACCACCAGGGCAGCTCGCCCGGCGGGGTCAGTCCGGTGACCCGGCCCGCCGAGTCGTAGCCGTAGGCGGTCATGGCGGCGTAGCCGATCTGTGGGTTCCACGCCTCCCGCAGACGGCCCGAGACGTCGTACAGGTATTTCTGTACCGACTTCGCACTCGCAGCAGCGGCACCCGGCTCGGTCGACCAGGCACGGATCTCCTGGACCTGCCCGGCGATGTCGCCGTAGGCGGTGCTGGTGGCGGTGGTGGAGGTCGCGTACACGAACTCCAGCGCCCTGCAGCCCTTGGTGGACGTGTCCGCGGTGCACGCGGCCGCCGACGCCGCCGACGTCGGGGCGATGATGAGCTTGGGCCGCGCCAGCGCCTTGCCGTCCACCGTCACCGTCTCCGAGACCACGGTGGTCGTGGAGTCGGACAGCCCGTCCCGCAAGGTGCTGGAGACCTGCCAGGTGGTGGCGGCCGCATCCGGCTTGGTGAACTTGGTGACAGTGCCGTTGGTGTCGGTGAGGGTGAAGCTGCCACTGACGCTGCCCTTGAGGGTCAAGTCCTCGGAGCCCGGCTCGGGAATCCAGCCGGTCTTGGCCGCATTCGCCGTGAAGTGGGTCTCCTTGCCCTCGGAGTCGACGACGGCCACCGCCGTGTCGGAGATCCTGCGCAGGTGGCTGTAGTCGGAGTCGGTCATCTCGGCGACGGTGCCGGAGACCCATTCCTTGCCGAAGATCGGAGCCTGACCCTCCTGCTGGGCACCCTTGTCCGGCGTGCGGGAGGACGCGCTGCGGGAGACCGACAGGCCGAAGGCGGAGGCGTCGGTGGCCGACAGAGTGTAGTTACCGGTCAGCAGGTTCACGCTGCCCGGCCCGGCCTCCTCGGTGGCGGCGCCGTCGGCGTTGCGGTCGACGACGACGGCCAAGGGCTCGGTGCTGCCAGAGGCGCCGCCCGGTCCGGTGAAGTCGGCCTTGATCTGCACGGTGCCGTCCGGGTCGACCGTGGTGGTGGCGTTCCAGACCAGCTGTGCGTTCTTGCCGCCGGTCAGCGGCACCGGCCAGGCGGTGAGCGGGTTGCCGCCGGAGGTGACGTCACCGACGGGGATCTTGACCCAGGCGTCGGCTTCGGAGCGGCGCCAGGAGAAGGAGACGTGGTCGTACTTGGATGCGTCGGCCTCGGCGACCAGCGGCAGGCGGCGTGCGGTGCGATCGCCGTCGGAGGGCTGCACGAATCCGCCGGGCCCGGCGTGGAAGGTGTAGTCGACGGCCTCGGACTTGTTGTCCGCCTTGTCCACGGCCCGCACCTGCAGGGTGTGGGTGCCGTCCTTGGGCGGGGTGATGCTGATGGCCTTGTCGGCGCTGGAGCCGCCGGTTGCCACCTTGGTCCAGCTCTCGCCGTCCAGCGACCACTCCAGCCAGTTGTGATCCGCGGCGGGCGGGGTGACCGTGAACGTGCCGGCCTGGCCCGCGCCCTTGACCCACTGGTCCGTCGGGTAGTCCGTGGACGTGATCTTCGTGGGGGCGGACGGGGGGCTGGTGTCGACGGTGAAGGTCTTCCACGCCGACCAGCCGAGGTTGTAGTGCGTGCCGTCGTACGGGGTGGTGCGGAACTTGTACGTCTTGCCGTTGCTGAGCAGCCCGGACGGCACGGTCACCGAGGCGACCTGCCCGGACGGCACCCAGTCGGACACCAGGTATGTGCCGACCTGGGTGTCGGTGGCCGAGTCCCGTATCTCGAAGGTGCCGTCGACCTTGTCACCGTCGGCGTCGACGAAGGTGTCCCGCAGCGTCGGCGTAGTGGTGTTCACCACGTAGTCGCCGCCGTAGGAGAAGTACGGCGGGCCGGCCTCCTGATCGGTACCGGTGCGCGGCCGGTAGTTGTAGTTCACGACCAGCTTCGGTGGATTCGAGGCCGCGTTGGCGGAGTTGACCCGCTTCCACTGCGCCACCACCGACTCGTCACTGGCGCGCAGACCCATGTGGCTGCGGGTGGCCTTCGCGGAGGCCCACTCCTGCACCAGCGTGGTCACGTCGGCGTTGATCCAGCCGTCCGGCTGGGTGGAGCAGCCCGCGTTGCCCGTGGTCTCGGTGGAGGTGGCCTTCTTCGCGATCCAGGACGGCTGCGAGGTCCAGCGCGAGGAGGTCGACGCGGCCCCGGTGGACCACACCTCCCACGGGTACGCCTTGCAGTCGGTGTTGGCGGAGTGGAAGTTCCACAGCGACAGCTTGGCGTCCAGGACCAGCGCGTCCTGGATCGGCGTGGTGTTCCACGTGATGAAGGAGCGTGCTGTGCGCGGTGTGCCGTCCGCGTTCTTCGTGCCCGGGTTGCCCAGGTCCAGTTCGGTGTCGGTGGACCAGTCGACGGTCTCGCCCTGCTGCACGTAAGTGTCGAAGACGTTCGACAGCGAGGAGGTGGACGGGTCGACGGTGACCGGATAGACGGTGCTCGGGTCGGCGAGGAACTTCGCGTCCGGGGTCACCACCAGGTTGATGGAGGAACCTTTCTGCACCACCTTCAGGCCGACCTTGGCCTTGTGGGTGTGCTCGCCCGACCGCTTGTCGACGGTGGCGTCCCACATCACCGGGGCGGGCATCACCGCCTGTTTCTTGTTCTTCTTGTCGGTGAACAGCACGCTGCCGTCGGACAGTTGCTTCGCCTTCAGACCCTTGGCCTTCAGCGGCAGCGTGTAGGAGTAGCCGTCCGAGCCGGGGCGCTGCTTGATGTCGACGTACTGTTCGAAGCCGGTCCGCGTCGCCTCGACGACGACGTCCGCACCGGGAACGGCGTTGACGTATTCCGCCCGTGTCCCGTCCAGCTTCGGCTTCGGCAGGCCGCCCTTCCACTGCAGGGTGACCTGCCGGTCGCCCTCGCCGAGCGTCACCAGATCGGTCGCCTTGGCCTTGCCCGCCGCCTTCATCGACTTCGCGGGAGTCCCGGACTCGCCGGCCAGGCGCAGTCCGCGCGGATGGGCCTTCGGCTCGACCGTCCCGTCCGCTTCCCTCACGAGGTCGAGGTCCACTTCGCGCCAGGCGCCCGTGGTCTTGTCCCTGAACCGGACGGGTCCGGCGGTGAGTTCGGTGGTGAGGGAACCGTCCTTGTTCGCCCAGGTCGTGGAGGTCTCCGTTCGTTCGGAGAGTGCCTCCACCCGCTTGCCGGACAGTCGGGCGGCGATCCGTGCGGAGGGGATGTCCGCAGCCTGTGTGGCAGCCGCCTTCTGCACGGCCTTGGTGCCCTGGGACATCGGGGCCGCGACGGTGTACGCGCCGTCCAGCAGGGTGACGGCGAGGGCGAGCGAGAGGCTGCCCGCGATCCAGCGGGCGCTCTTCCCCAGCCTGGAATGTCTTCGTCTGTAGCACGAAGGCTTGTGAACCATGCTGATTCTTCACTCCGGTCTTTCATGTGCATCACAGGCGTGATGCCGGCGTGAAAGTAGCCTGGGTCAAAGGGCACCAATGATGCCCAACTCTCAGCAAAGACGCCTCCACCCTCAAGATAGTTATGGTATTGACATTCGTCTTGAGGGGCCGGATGGCCCCGATGCCGAGGACGAGCAGCGGCCTCGCCGGGAGTAGGCGTTTCTGGTTACTTGCGGACCCTGTGGGGCGCACAGGACTCCCCCCGGATCTGCATCTGCATCTGCTTCGCCACCGCGGACCGCCAGGGCCGACACCGTGCCCGATACCTCGTGCACACCATGGGCGGCCGTCTCTGGGGGTCCGCCGCCTGGTCACCCCGAGGGTCGCGGCCGCCGGCGGTCAAGCGCGCCCTCGAACGGAACCGCCCGCCCCGCGCTTCTAGGATGGCCCGGTGCCGTACTTCGAGATCGTGACAGTCATCGCCGCGCCCCCTGAGCGGGTGTTCGAGACAAGTCTCGACGTGGAGGTGCACTCGCGGTCGATGGCCAAGTCGTCGGAGCGGGTGGTCGGGGGCCGGACCCGAGGTGTGCTTTCGCTCGGTGACACCGTGACCTGGCAGGCCCGCCACTTCGGTCTGACATGGCGGCTCACCTCCCGGATCACCGCGTACGACTCGCCCGGGTACTTCGTGGACGAGCAGGACGCCGGCCCCTTCGGGCGATGGCGTCACGCTCATCACTTCGAGCCGGACGGCGCCGGTGGCACCGTCATGAAGGACGTCATCGACTTCGCGTCGCCGTTCGGACTTCTCGGACGTGTCGTCGACCGAACCGTCCTGGACCGGTACATGCGGCGGCTCATCAGCACCCGCAACGCCTACCTCGCCGACGCCCTGGGCTGCCAGAAGGGCTGACGCGCGTCACTTCTGGACGGCCGGGCGGTATCCAGGGCTCACCGTGGCCGCCGGGACAGGTGACACGTCGGCGTGGGCGATGAAGCATCGCGCGGTGCCCGAGAAGCGACCGCGCCGTGCCGAGCGCGGGGTGCCGCGCGGCCGTCCACAGCTCCGTGCCACGCGCCCGGCCGGTGTGCGAGCATGAGAAGGGAAGCAAGAAACGCGACAACGCGACTGTCCGGCCCGGAATGAATCCGCGGTGGCGCCGGTTGCAATGGTCGGCAAGCAGTCTCCGTACAACCCGGGAGAGATGTAGATGTCCGTATCGGACGAGACCACCACCGTCAGCGACGGCATCATCCTGAGCGACGCCGCCGCGGCGAAGGTCAAGGCCCTGCTCGACCAGGAAGGCCGGGACGACCTGGCCCTGCGTGTGGCCGTTCAGCCGGGTGGCTGCTCGGGCCTGCGCTACCAGCTCTTCTTCGACGAGCGCTCGCTGGACGGCGATGTCGTCAAGGACTTCGGCGGCGTCAAGGTCGTCACGGACCGCATGTCGGCCCCGTACCTGGGCGGCGCGTCGATCGACTTCGTCGACACGATCGAGAAGCAGGGCTTCACGATCGACAACCCGAACGCGACGGGCTCCTGCGCCTGCGGCGACTCGTTCAGCTGACCGTCGTCGGCCGGAGAGACCAAGAAGGCGCAGAAGACGAGGACGCGTGTGCCGGTCCGGCGAGGACCGGGCACACGCGTCCTCGTCATGCGTCATGCGCTGTGTGCCGTGCGACGAGCGGCGTGGCTCACGAAACGCCCCCGGGGTGATTCATCGTGGCCGGCGGCACCGCGTGGCCGTCCGTCCCGACGACCTTCCGCCCGTCAAGGGGTGAGTGGAGCGACACCCGCAGCGTGTGGAACTTCGCCAGCGCCTCGCAGATGGTGCCCTTCTTCGACCTCTCGGTGACGCGTACCGTCACCCGCTTCGGCCCCTCGCTCGCCGAAGCGGTGTACTTCTGGCACACGCCCCCGGTGAAGTGCAGCGTCAGCGCGCGCCCGGACGCGTCCACGTCATACCCCTCGATCCTCACATCGCGCGTGACCGTACCGCCGCCACCCGACGGCGCCGGGCTCGCGGACGCCGAACCGCTGCCGGGCGCCACGAGATACGCCGGGTCGACCGCGGTATGCGTCACGGTGGTCCTCGCACCGCGCCCGTCGTTGCCGCCGCTCCCCGCGGGCGCCACCTGGAACAGCCAGGACGGCACCAGGGCCCGCCCCCCGTCCACGTACCGCGCCGCGAGGCCGAACGTGGCCTTGGTCACCGTGGCCGTCACGCTCGCGGGCGGCCGCGGCGGCGACGGCGGCCCGCACGCGCCGCCGGCCGTCACAGCGTCCGGCCTGTCCCGCTCGCCCAGCGGCGCCGAGGTCGCACAGGCCGCGCCGCCGCCCGAGGCGGACCGCTTGGCCGCACGGTTCATCAGGGCGAGCGTCCGCTCCGCGCTGATCACGGGATACGTGGCGCCCTTGACCGGAGCCTTCAACGTGCCGCTGCCGCCGATCACCCGGCCGCCCGGACCGACCTGGACACCGGTCGTCCAGCCGTACGTCGGCAGACCGCCCACCTCCGGGTCGGCGTTCACCACGCGGGTCGCGCCCATCACCTGCTCGGCGTCGAGCTTCGCGTCGTCCTGGCCGAGCGCCTTGAGGACCGGCGCCGCCGCCTTCTCGGCCACGGCCGCGCTCACCGCGTCGCCCGCGCTGCCGCTGCCCACGCCGTGGCACTTCGGGCCGCCGGAGCAGGGCGCCTGCGTGAACATCCAGGTGCCGGGCGCGGCCCGGTTCACCCGCAGGGACGGACCGGATCCGGCCTTCGCCGGGCCGAGAATCCACGCGCCGCCCTCCAGCCTCGGCGTACCGCCGAGCCCGAGCGCCCCGCCGAGCCGGGCCACGTCCGCCGCGCTCACCGTGCCCTCGGCCCGGTAGACGGCCGCCTTGCCGGGACCGTCCGGCAGGTCGCCGGTGGCCCGGTACCGGGTGCCGCTCGGGTCGGGCTCGCCCGGCGCGATGCCGGTGGCGGCACCGGGGCCGCCACCGGCCGAGTAACCGTCCAGGGCGAGCGGCGGGGGAGCGGGCGCACGCTCCGGGCCCGCGTGGACCGGTCCGCTGTCGCCGAACGCCGTCGCCGCCAGGTAGGCGCCGCCGCCACCGGCGACGAGAACGGCCGCCGTGACCATGGCGATCGCCGGGGCGCGCCGCCGCCGCTGCCGGTCCGGCTTCTCCTGCTCGGTGCTCACCGCATCGCTCCTTCGCCTGCCACGTCGTCGTATCCGGCATCCCCCCGATGAGGTACAGCCACCGGGGACAGCCATGGGACGTGACGGGCGAGCGCACGGTTCCCTCCCGCGCGCCCGGCTGCCGAACTCAGCCGCCGAACTCAGCCGCCGAACTCAGCCGGCCAACTCAGCCGGCCAACTCGGCCGGCGAACTCAGTCGCCGAACGCGGCCGTCGAGTCGATCAGGCGGGCCGCCGAGACCGGCACCACCACGCCGTGGATCCGCGCCGACAGCGGGCCGGACACGGCGGCCGGAACCTTGGCCTCCACCTCCCAGTGCGCCCGCGGCGTCACCCAGTGCGGCACCATCCGGGCGCAGTCGCCGCGCAGCGCGGCGAGCCCGTCCCTGGTCATGAAGGACACGTCGTAGGTCATGTACGCACAGTAAGCACGGTGCGCGCGGCGAAAAAAGACCTACTATCGGGTAGTTTCCGCACTACAGGGCAGGGGGGTGGACCGGGTAGCGTGAACTGTCAAGCCCTCCCGTCTCCCACCACCACCCTTGCAACGGGCGCTTCGCGCGCCCCTCCTACTTCTTCAGGAAGCGTGCTCACGCCGTGCGAATCGCAGTCACAGGATCCATCGCCACCGACCACCTGATGACCTTCCCCGGCCGCTTCGCCGACCAGTTGGTCGCCGACCAGCTGCACACAGTCTCCCTCTCCTTCCTCGTCGACAACCTCGACGTGCGCCGGGGCGGGGTCGGCGCCAACATCGCCTTCGGCATGGGACAGCTCGGCACCGCGCCGATCCTCGTCGGCTCGGCGGGCTTCGACTTCGACGAGTACCGCGCGTGGCTCGACCGCCACGGCGTCGACACCGCGTCGGTCCGCATCTCCGAGACGCTGCACACGGCCCGCTTCGTGTGCACCACCGACGCCGAGCACAACCAGATCGGCTCCTTCTACACCGGTGCCATGAGCGAGGCCCGCCTCATCGAGCTCAAGACCGTCGCCGACCGGGTCGGCGGTCTCGACCTGGTCCTCATCGGCGCTGACGACCCCGAGGCGATGCTGCGCCACACCGAGGAGTGCCGTTCGCGCGCGATCCCCTTCGCCGCGGACTTCTCGCAGCAGATCGCGCGCATGAACGGCGAGGAGATCCGCCTCCTGCTCGACGGCGCCACGTACCTCTTCTCCAACGAGTACGAGAAGGGCCTCATCGAGTCCAAGACCGGCTGGACCGACGCCGAGATCCTCGCCAAGGTCGGCCACCGGGTCACCACGCTCGGCTCGCGCGGCGTCCGCATCGAGCGCTCCGGCGAGGACCCGGTCGAGGTCGGCGTCCCGGAGGAGAACGCCAAGGCCGACCCGACGGGCGTCGGCGACGCGTTCCGCGCGGGCTTCCTCTCGGGCCTGGCCTGGGGCGTCTCGCTGGAGCGGGCGGCACAGGTCGGTTGCATGCTCGCCACGCTGGTCATCGAGACCGTGGGCACGCAGGAGTACGAGCTGCGCCGGGCGCCGTTCATGGACCGGTTCCGCAAGGCGTACGGCGACGCCGCCGCGACGGAGGTCGAGGCGTACCTCGGGTGACCTGAGGGCGCGGGGAACCGCGTGACCAGCCACGACGAAAGCCGCGGACCCGTCCGCTCCTGCACCACGCGGACGCGTCTGGGGTTGTTCGCGGGTTGCTCGCGCCCGCGCGCGGCGGAGCCGCACATCGATACGGCCCGGTGTCCTTAGACGAGCCGCCGTACCGTATACCTCGCGCCGCCCCCGGGCCGCGCGACCGCCTCCACGTACTCCTGCCCCTGCGTGTGGCACCACGCGGGAATGTCGACGGCGGCGACCTCGTCGTCGGCGTCGACATGAACCGTGCCGCCCACCCGCACCTTCCCGATCGCCTTGCCCAGTTCGATCACCGGCTGCGGGCACGTCAGGCCCATGGCATCCACGGTGACCGACTCCGCGGCGCCCTCCGTGGGACCGGCCGGCGCGCCCAGTTTCTCCCGTACGTCCCGTACGACCCCGGGCAGCACGTCCAGGAACCGCTCCACCTCCTCCTCGGCCGTGCCCAGCGGCAGCGACACCCGGACGTTCCCCTCGCTCACCACGCCCATCGCGCGCAGCACGTGGCTGGGCGTCAGCGTGCTGCTGGTGCAGGACGAGCCCGAGGAAACGGAGAAACCGGCCCGGTCCAGGCCGTGCAGCACGCTCTCCCCGTCGACGTACAGACACGAGAACGTCACCAGGTGCGGCAGCCGTCGCACCGGATCCCCGACGACCTCCACGTCCGGGACGAGTTCGGGCACCCGCGTCCGGATCCGGTCGGTCAACTCCCGCAGCCGTGCCGCCTGCCCGGCCGCCTCGGCCCGCACCGCGCGCAGCGCCGCGGCCGCCGCCACGATGCCCGGAATGTTCTCGAAACCGGGTGCGCGGCCCGACTCCCGCTCGTCGAGCGGTCCTTGAGGCGCGAACCGCACCCCTTTGCGTACGGCGAGGATCCCGACGCCCGCCGGACCGCCCCATTTGTGGGCACTTCCGGCAATGAGTGACCAATCGCCCTCCACCGGCCCCCAGGCGAGCGACTGCGCCGCGTCCACGAGGAGCGGCACCCCTGCCTCCCGGCACGCCCGGGCCACCTCGGCGACCGGCTGCACCGTGCCCACCTCGTGGTTGGCGGACTGCAGGCACGCGAGCGCGGTGTCGGGGCGCAGCGCGTCGGCGTAGGCGTCCGGGTCGACGGCGCCCCCGCGTCCCACGCCCACCTCGGTCACCGTGCCCCCGTCCCGCTCGTGGGCCTGCCCCGCGTGCAGGACGGCGGAGTGTTCCACCGCCGACACGATCAGGTGACGTCCGGTCCGCCGCCGCCCGGCCAGCGCGCCCGCGACGCCCGCGTGCACGGCCGCCGTGCCGGACGCGGTGAAGACCAGCTCGTCCGCCCGGCACCCCACGGCCTCGGCGGCCGCCTCCCGGGCGGCGTCCAGCAGCATCCGTGCCCGCCGCCCCTCCCGGTAGAGCCGGCTCGGATCGGCCCACCCCTCGTCGAGCGAGGCCCGCAGGGCCTGCCGGGCAACGGGATGCAAGGGCGCGGACGAGGCCACATCGAAGTACGACACGCCGTAACGCTAGAGCCCCCGCGGCGATCAGGTGCGGCGGGGCGCGGCACCCCGCCCCCGACCCCCCGTCAGAAACCCGAAAAGACACGCTCGTCCCACCCTTCGGAGTGACCCGCGGCGCGTTAGGCACCCTCCCCGCGCGACCCTAAATAGCGTCCAGTAGGGTTTGGTCCGCATAAACATCCAAACCCCTGCCCGTGTGCAAGGGCGGCGAGCGACCAGCGAGACGGCCGTAGCCAACCAGCGCGGGCGAGACTCTCGGGAAGGCGCTACGTGAGTCCCAACGGCTCCGACCGCTCGTCGCGGCGCCCGATGCGGCGGAAGCTGCCGCAGGTGCTGACTGCGGGCCTGATCCTGGTAACCGCTACCGGTTGCACATACAAGGACTTCCCTCGTCTTGGTATGCCCACTCCGGTCACGGAGGAGGGTCCGCGGATCCTCTCCCTCTGGCAGGGCTCGTGGGCGGCAGCGCTCGCCACGGGCGTGCTTGTCTGGGGGCTGATCCTGTGGAGTGTCATCTTCCACCGGCGCAGCCGCACCAAGATCGAGGTCCCCACCCAGACCCGGTACAACATGCCGCTCGAGGCCCTGTACACGGTGGTTCCGCTCATCGTGGTCTCGGTTCTCTTCTA
This sequence comes from Streptomyces beihaiensis, assembly GCF_026274175.1. Classification (GTDB taxonomy): domain Bacteria; phylum Actinomycetota; class Actinomycetes; order Streptomycetales; family Streptomycetaceae; genus Streptomyces; species Streptomyces beihaiensis. Next base: position 16,673 of record NZ_JAPHNL010000200.1, on the reverse strand, counting down.
CTTCACCGCTCGCGACGAGTCGAAGCTGCTCAAGCTGAACGACAAGCCCGCGCACACCATCAACGTCGTGGCCTTCCAGTGGAGCTGGGGCTTCAACTACGTGGAGAACGTGCCGGGCGTCAAGGGTGACGCGAAGACCGCCAAGGAGCTCTCGACCATCCCCGAGCGCTTCAAGAAGGACTTCCCGGCCAACGCCGGCGGTGTCTACACGGTCGGCACGCCGGCCACGAAGAACCCGCAGACCCACAACCCCGGCCCGACCCTCTGGCTCCCCAAGGGTGAGAAGGTCCGCTTCGTCCTGACCTCGCGCGACGTCATCCACGACTTCTGGGTGGTGCCGTTCCTGGAGAAGATGGACGTCGTCCCGGGCCACGCCAATGCCTTCGAGGTGACCCCCAACAAGGAGGGCACCTTCCTCGGAAAGTGCGCCGAGCTCTGCGGCGTCGACCACTCGCGCATGCTGTTCAACGTGAAGGTCGTCTCCCCGCAGCGTTACGAGCAGCACCTCAAGGACCTCGCCAAGAAGGGGCAGACCGGTTACATCCCGTCCGGCATCGCGCAGACGGGGCACGAAGCGAACCGGGAGACGAAGACAACGTGAGCATCCTCAACGAACCTCAGGGTGCCGCGGCAGCAGGCGCCTCGCCAGAAGAGGCGTACGAGAACGAGCTGCCGGTACGGCCCAAGCGTCCGGGCAGCGCCGCGATCAAGTGGCTGACGACGACCGACCACAAGACGATCGGCACGTTGTACCTGGTCACGTCGTTCGCGTTCTTCTGCGTCGGCGGCGTCATGGCGCTCTTCATGCGCGCCGAACTCGCCCGGCCCGGCCTGCAGATCATGTCGAGCGAGCAGTTCAACCAGGCGTTCACGATGCACGGCACGATCATGCTGCTGATGTTCGCGACGCCGCTGTTCGCGGGCTTCACGAACTGGATCATGCCGCTGCAGATCGGCGCCCCTGACGTGGCGTTCCCGCGGCTGAACATGTTCGCCTACTGGCTGTACCTGTTCGGCTCGCTGATCGCCGTCGGTGGCTTCCTCACCCCGCAGGGCGCGGCCGACTTCGGCTGGTTCGCCTACTCCCCGCTGTCGGACGCGGTCCGCTCGCCGGGTGTCGGCGCCGACATGTGGATCATGGGTCTGGCCCTCTCCGGTTTCGGTACGATCCTCGGCTCGGTCAACTTCATCACCACGATCATCTGCATGCGCGCTCCGGGCATGACGATGTTCCGTATGCCGATCTTCGTCTGGAACGTCCTGCTGACCGGTGTCCTGGTCCTGCTGGCCTTCCCGGTCCTGGCCGCCGCGCTGTTCGCCCTGGAGGCGGACCGCAAGTTCGGTGCCCATGTCTTCGACGCGACCAACGGCGGAGCCTTGCTCTGGCAACACCTCTTCTGGTTCTTCGGCCATCCAGAGGTGTACATCATCGCTCTACCGTTCTTCGGAATCATCTCCGAAGTGATCCCGGTGTTCTCGCGCAAGCCGATGTTCGGCTACTCCGGCCTCATCGGCGCGACCATCGCGATCGCCGGTCTGTCCGTGACCGTGTGGGCGCACCACATGTACGTCACCGGCGGCGTGCTGCTCCCGTTCTTCTCCTTCATGACGTTCCTCATCGCCGTACCGACCGGCGTGAAGTTCTTCAACTGGATCGGAACGATGTGGAAGGGCTCGCTGTCCTTCGAGACACCGATGCTCTGGGCGATCGGCTTCCTGATCACCTTCACCTTCGGTGGTCTGACCGGTGTCATCCTGGCGGCCCCGCCGCTCGACTTCCACGTGTCGGACTCGTACTTCGTGGTGGCCCACTTCCACTACGTGGTGTTCGGTACGGTCGTCTTCGCCATGTTCTCCGGATTCCACTTCTGGTGGCCGAAGTTCACCGGCAAGATGCTCGACGAGCGCCTCGGCAAGATCACCTTCTGGACGCTGTTCGTCGGCTTCCACGGCACGTTCCTCGTCCAGCACTGGCTGGGTGTCGAGGGCATGCCGCGCCGCTACGCGGACTACCTGGCCGCCGACGGCTTCACCACGCTGAACACGATCTCGTCGATCTCCTCGTTCCTGCTCGGCCTGTCGATCCTGCCGTTCCTCTACAACGTCTGGAAGACCGCCAAGTACGGCAAGAAGGTCGAGGTCGACGACCCGTGGGGCTACGGCCGTTCGCTCGAGTGGGCGACGTCCTGCCCGCCGCCGCGCCACAACTTCCTCACCCTGCCGCGGATCCGCTCCGAATCCCCGGCGTTCGACCTGCACCACCCGGAGATCGTGGCCCTTGAGCAGTTGGGTCACTCCGGCCACGGTGACAAGGCTCTCGCTGGTGGCAAGGAGGCCGGCAAGTGAAGGTCCAAGGCAAGATGTTCATCTGGCTGAGCCTCTTCATCCTGATCATGGCCGCCGTCTACGGCGCATGGTCGAAGGAGCCGGCCGGTACCACGGCGCTCTTCCTGGCCTTCGGCCTGTGCGTCATGATCGGCTACTACCTGGCCTTCACGGCCCGGCGAGTCGACGCGGGCGCCATGGACGACAAGGAGGCCGACGTCGCGGACGACGCCGGTGAGGTGGGCTTCTTCAGCCCGCACTCCTGGCAGCCGCTCGCCCTGGGCGTCGGTGGCGCGCTGGCCTTCCTGGCCGTCGCGATGGGCTGGTGGCTGCTGTACTTCTCGGCGCCCATCATCCTGGTGGCCCTGTGGGGCTGGGTCTTCGAGTACTACCGCGGTGAGAACCGGACCCAGTAGGTTCCGAAGGTTCTGAACTGCCGCACGCCGAAGGGCCCGGACGCTCCGTCAGGAGTGCCCGGGCCCTTCGGCGTGTCCGGCGCAGTTCCCTGTAGCCCGTGCGGCCCACTCACCGCGCCACGCCGCGCGATGCTTCTTACGGTGAGTCCATGAACCACTCACCGCGAATCCGTACGGTCCTTGGCTGCACCGTGCTGGTGGCCGCACTCGGTGCGAGCGCCACGGCCTGCGGCAGCTCCGGCCATCCGCTCTCCGCCAAGCCGTACGACGCGGCGAGCCAGATCTCCTTCAACGGTCCCAAGGGCAGCACCAAGGCCGACCCCGACACACCTCTGGAAATCACTACAAAGGGTGACGAGGCGCGGATCACCGACGTGACCGCCACCGACGCGATAGGCCGCTACGTGGCGGGCGAACTCTCCGCCGACGGCCGCCGGTGGCACAGCACTGTCCCGCTCGCCGCACAGACCCATTACACGGTCCGGGTGAGCACGGAGGACGAGGACGGGGCGCCCGGCCGCAAGACCCTCGACTTCGACACGGGCAAGGCGGGCAAGGAGAAACTCCTCAAGGTCACCTTCGGCCCCAAGCACGGCACGTACGGCGTCGGCGAGCCCATCACCGCCAAGCTCAACAAGCCGATCAAGGACAAGAAGCAGCGGGCCGTCGTCGAGCGCGCCCTGAAGGTGCGGTCCCAGCCCGCCGCGGACGGCGGCTCCTGGTACTGGGTGGACAGCAAGACGCTGCACTACCGCCCCAAGGAGTACTGGCCCGCACACGCCACGATCACCGTGCACAGCAACCTGGAGGGCATCAAGGTCGGCGACCGCCTCTGGGGGGCCGCCGCCAAGCCGCTGACCATCTCCACCGGTGACCGGATCGTCGCGGTCACCGACGCCGGCGCGCACCAGATGACCGTCTACCGCAACGGCAAGGAGATCAACGAGATCCCGGTCACCACCGGCAAACCGGGCTACGAGACCCGTAACGGCATCAAGGTGATCCTGGGCAAGCAGTACTACGTGAGGATGAAGAGCAGCAGTATCGGCATCGCCGCCGGCTCGTCCGACTCGTACGACCTGCCGGTGTACTACGCGGCCCGCGTCACCTGGAGCGGCGAGTACGTGCACGCGGCGCCCTGGTCGACCGGCGAGCAGGGGTACGCCAACGTCAGCCACGGCTGTGTCGGCATGAGCACCGACAACGCCTCCTGGTTCTTCGACACCGTCCGCGAGGGCGACATCGTCAAGGTCGTCAACAGCAACGGCGAGGAGATGGACCCGTTCGGCAACGGGTTCGGCGACTGGAACCTCGGCTGGAAGAAGTGGTCGGCCGGCAGCGCCCTGGCCGACGCCAAGACGCCGGACCCGGCCCTGCGCGCCCGTCTGGCCCCCGAGGTCTGAACCCCGCCGGGAGCGCCGCACCCGGCTCCCGTACGCACCCGGCTCCCGTACGCGCCCGGCGTACGGGAGCCGCGTGCCGGGCGGGCCTCTCAGGCGTCCACGGAGAGCTGTGAGCGCAGCAGGGCGGCCAGCGCGTCGGCGAACTCGGCCGGGTCGATCGGCAGCGTCACCGCGGCCTCGGCGCGGCTCCAGGTGGCCAGCCAGGCGTCCTGCGGGCGGCCCATGAGCAGCAGCACCGGCGGGCAGCGGAAGATCTCGTCCTTGATCTGGCGGCACACCCCCATGCCGCCCTCCGGCACCGCCTCGCCGTCCAGGACGCAGACGTCGATACCGCCCCTGTCCAGCTCCTTGAGCACGGCTTGAGGGGTGGCGCACTCGACGAACCGGACCTCGGGGACGTCCGACGCGGGCCTGCGGCCGGTCGCCAGGCGGACCTGCTCACGGGTGTTCGAGTCGTCGCTGTAGACCAGAACCGTCGCGGTCGAGGGCATCGTTCCTCCGAGACATCGGCGTCGTTGGCGTCGTTCGGCGTCGCTGCGTCAAGCAGTGTGCCGGGGAGCCTACTCCTCCCGACACGCCGTCAACACCGGTTCGCGCGGGCGCGTGATGGGCCATATGGGCTGGACAGACCCCCCTGACACTCCGAACGGCACCCCCCGGAGTGAGGGCGAGATAAGCGACCGACATAATGTCGGTCGTGGCGACAGCAACGACAGTAGAAACCGGGCACGCGCACCCGTCGGTCAACCGGCCGAACCTCACCAGCGTCGGAACCATCATCTGGCTGAGTTCCGAGCTGATGTTCTTCGCGGCCCTCTTCGCGATGTACTTCACCCTGCGATCGGTGACAGGTCCGGATCACTGGAAGGAGATGGCAGGCCATCTCAACATTCCGTTCTCCGCGACCAACACCACGATCCTGGTGCTCTCCTCACTCACCTGCCAGATGGGTGTGTTCGCCGCCGAGCGCGGTGACGTGAAGAAGCTCCGGGCGTGGTTCATCGTCACGTTCGTCATGGGTGCGATCTTCATCGGCGGTCAGATCTTCGAGTACACCGATCTGGTCAAGAAGGACGGGCTCTCGCTCTCCTCCGACCCGTACGGATCGGTCTTCTACCTGACCACCGGCTTCCACGGCATGCACGTGACAGGTGGCCTCATCGCCTTCCTGTTCGTCCTGGGCAGGACGTACGCGGCCAAGAGGTTCACCCACCACCAGGCGACCGCCGCCATCGTCGTGTCCTACTACTGGCACTTCGTCGACGTCGTGTGGATCGGCCTCTTCGCCACGATCTACCTGATCAAGTAGTTCGAAGACCGCAGCATCGGGCGCACGACCCGACACATTCCAGAAGCACCGACGCAGAAGATCCTGACACCGGGGTAATCCGTGAAAAAGCTCTCCGCACGACGACGCCATCCGCTGGCGGCGGTCGTCGTCCTACTCCTCGCGCTGGCGGCCACCGGGGGGCTGTACGCCGCGTTCGCGCCCGCGAGCAAGGCGCAGGCCGACGACACCGCCCAGTCCCTTGCCATCACCGAGGGCAAGAAGCTCTACTCCGTCGGCTGCGCCAGCTGCCACGGAACCGGCGGTCAGGGCACCACCGACGGCCCCAGCCTGGTGGGCGTCGGCTCCGCCGCCGTCGACTTCCAGGTGGGCACCGGCCGTATGCCGGCCCAGCAGCAGGGCGCTCAGATGCCGCGCAAGCGGGCCATCTACTCGCAGGCCGAGATCGACCAGCTCGCGGCGTACATCGCCTCGCTGGGTGCCGGTCCGGTCGCGCCGACGAAGAAGGACTACAGCCCGGACGGCGCGAACATCGCCAAGGGTGGCGAGCTGTTCCGCACCAACTGCGCCCAGTGCCACAACTTCACCGGTGAGGGCGGCGCCCTGACGCACGGCAAGTTCGCGCCGAACCTCGGCGAGGTCTCGCCCAAGCACATCTACGAGGCCATGCAGACCGGCCCGCAGAACATGCCGTCGTTCCCCGACACGACGATGACCAAGCAGAACAAGAAGGACATCGTCGCGTACCTGAAGACGGTCAACGGCGACAAGACCGAGAGCCCCGGCGGCCTGAAGCTCGGCGGGCTCGGCCCGGTCAGCGAGGGTCTGTTCGCCTGGATCTTCGGTCTCGGCGCGCTGGTCGCCGTCGCCGTGTGGGTCGCCGCTCGGACCGCAAAGGCCAAGAAGTCATGAGTAGCCAAGACATTCCAGAAGAGAACCTGCCCGCAGAGCAGGCCACCGACGAAGCGCACGGCGCGGTCGCGGTGAAGGGTGAGCACGACAACCCCTTCGCCGACCCGGGGCTGCCCGAGCACGAGCACCGCATCCAGGACATCGACGAGCGGGCCGCCAAGCGGTCCGAGCGTGTCGTGGCCATGCTGTTCACGATCTCGATGCTCGCCACGATCGGCTTCATCGCGGCGTACCTCGCCATCCCCGTCGACAAGAGCATCTACGTCTTCCCGATCGGGCACATCAGCGCGATGAACTTCACGCTGGGCCTGACCCTGGGCGTGGCGCTGTTCTGCATCGGCGCGGGCGCGGTCCACTGGGCCCGCACCCTGATGTCGGACGTCGAGGTGGCGCAGGATCGTCACCCGATCGAGGCCGAGCCCGAGACCAAGGCCCAGGTCCTGTCCGACTTCGCGGACGGTGCGCGCGAGTCGCAGCTCGGCCGCCGCAAGCTGATCCGCAACACGATGTTCGGCGCGCTGGCCCTGGTGCCGCTCTCCGGCGTCTTCCTGCTCGGCGGTCTGGGCCCGGCGCCCGGTACCAAGCTGCGGCACACGGCCTGGAAGAAGGGCCTCAAGCTCGTCAACATGAACACGAACCTGCCGCTGCGTCCCTCGGACATCGCGGTCGGCTCGCTCACCTTCGCCAAGCCCGAGGGCCTGTCGGAGGACGCCGAGGACTTCCAGACGGTCATGGCCAAGGCGGCCCTGATGCTGGTCCGCATCGCGCCGGAAAACATCAAGGACAAGCGCGAACTCGCGTGGTCGCACGAGGGCATCGTCGCGTACTCGAAGATCTGCACCCACGTCGGTTGCCCGATCTCCCTGTACGAGCAGCAGACGCACCACGTTCTGTGCCCCTGCCACCAGTCCACCTTCGACCTCTCCGACGGCGCGCGGGTGATCTTCGGCCCGGCCGGTCACGCTCTGCCGCAGCTGCACATCGGCGTCAACTCCGAGGGCTACCTCGAGGCGCTGAGTGACTTCGACGAGCCCGTCGGTCCTGCTTTCTGGGAGCGCGGATGAGTACTACGACCAATGCGACGAAGGTGTCGAACGACGCGCCTTCCCGCGGGACGGCCCCGGCCGGCGAGCGCATCGCCGACTGGGCTGACGGTCGGCTGGGGATCTACTCCCTCGCCAAGACCAACATGCGCAAGATCTTCCCGGACCACTGGTCCTTCATGCTGGGCGAGGTCTGCCTCTACAGCTTCATCATCATCATCCTCACGGGTGTGTATCTGACGCTGTTCTTCCACCCGTCGATGAACGAGGTCACCTACCACGGCCCGTATGTCCCGCTCCAGGGACAGCGGATGTCGGAGGCCTTCAACTCGACGATGCACATCTCCTTCGATGTGCGCGGCGGCCTGCTGATCCGCCAGATCCACCACTGGGCGGCGCTGGTCTTCCTCGCCGGCATGTTCGTGCACATGATGCGCGTGTTCTTCACCGGCGCGTTCCGCAAGCCGCGTGAGGTCAACTGGCTGTTCGGCTTCCTGCTGTTCGTCCTGGGCATGTTCACCGGCTTCACCGGCTACTCGCTCCCGGACGACCTGCTCTCCGGCACTGGTGTCCGCTTCATGGAGGGCGCGATCCTGTCCGTGCCGGTCGTCGGCACGTACCTGTCGTTCTTCCTCTTCGGCGGGCAGTTCCCGGGCGGCGACTTCGTGGCCCGCTTCTACTCGATCCACGTCCTGCTGCTGCCGGGCATCATGCTCGGTCTCGTGGTCGGCCACCTGATCCTGGTCGTCTACCACAAGCACACGCAGTTCGCGGGCCCCGGCAAGACGAACAACAACGTCGTCGGCATGCCGCTGCTGCCGGTCTACATGGCCAAGGCCGGAGGCTTCTTCTTCCTGGTCTTCGGTGTCATCGCGGTCGTCGCGGCCATCGCCTCGATCAACCCGATCTGGGCCATGGGTCCGTACCGTCCCGACCAGGTGTCGACCGGTGCTCAGCCCGACTGGTACATGGGCTTCTCCGAGGGCCTGATCCGTACGATGCCGGGCTGGGAGATCAACGTCGCGGGCCATACGCTCGTCCTGGGCGTGTTCATCCCGCTGGTCATCTTCCCGCTGGTCCTGGTCGCCATCGCGGTGTACCCGTTCATCGAGTCCTGGGTCACCGGCGACAAGCGCGAGCACCACATCCTGGACCGTCCGCGCAACGCCCCGACCCGTACCGCGTTCGGTGCCGCGTGGATCTCCTGGTACTTCGTTCTGCTCGTCGGCGGCGGCAACGACCTGTGGGCCACGCACTTCCACCTGTCGATCAACGCGATCACCTGGTTCGTGCGCGTCGGCTTCTTCGTCGTGCCGGTCCTGGTGTTCATCGCCACGAAGCGGATCTGTCTCGGCCTCCAGCGCCGCGACAAGGACAAGGTGCTGCACGGGCGCGAGTCCGGCACCATCAAGCGCCTGCCGCACGGTGAGTTCATCGAGGTCCACGAGCCGCTCGACCAGGAGGCGCTGCACACGCTCACCGCGCACGAGCAGTACACCCCGGTCGAGATCGGCCCGCTGGTCGACGAGAACGGTGTCGAGCGCAAGGCCACGCGGTCGCAGAAGCTGCGGGCCAGGCTCTCGAAGGGCTACTACGGGGAGAACAACCAGATCCCCAAGCCGACCGTCGAGGAGTACAAGGAGATCACCAGCGGCCACGGCCACCACTGATCTCTGACTGCGCACCCTGATTCGCAGTAGTCGCTGTTCCGCCACGGCAGGAGCCCTCGTCCAGGCACTGGACGGGGGCTCTTTGCCGTCTGGCCACCTCGATAAGCTGGACTCCTCTTCCGGATCACGACCGGAAGACCGCAGACACCACTCAGGAGCGGCCATGAGCGCTTTGCACCCCGCTGGAGGCGACACCGCGGCGGGCCGTTCCTGGCCCGCGGTCCTCAACCGGCTGCTCGACGGCCGTGACCTCACCGCGGACGACACGGCGTGGGCGATGGACCGGATCATGCGCGGCGAGGCGACCGACGCGCAGATCGCCGGGTTCGCGGTGGCGCTGCGCGCCAAGGGCGAGACGGTGGAGGAGATCGTCGGCTGCGTACGGACCATGTACGAGCACGCCCATGTGATCGACGTGCCGGGCGAGACGGTCGACATCGTCGGTACCGGCGGCGACGGCGCCAAGACGGTCAACATCTCCACCATGTCGGCGATCGTGGTGGCCGGCACCGGAGCCAAGGTCGTCAAGCACGGCAACCGGGCCGCCTCGTCGGCCTCCGGTTCCTCGGACGTCCTGGAGAAGCTCGGCGTCAACCTGGACCTGACGCCGGGGCGTGTCGCCGAGGTGGCCCAGGAGGCGGGCATCACCTTCTGCTTCGCCGTGAAGTTCCACCCGGCGCTGCGGCACGTCGGCGCGGCCCGCGGCCAGTTGGGCATCCGCACCGTCTTCAACTTCCTGGGCCCGTTGACCAACCCGGCCCGGGTACGCGCCCAGGCCGTCGGCGTCGCCGACCCGCGCATGGCACCGATCGTCGCGGGCGTCTTCGCCGAGCGCGGCCACTCCTCGCTGGTCTTCCGCGGCGACGACGGCCTCGACGAGCTGACGACCACGGCCACCTCCCGCGTCTGGGTCGTCCGCGACGGGCAGGTGCGCGAGGAGGCGTTCGACCCGCGCGACGTCGGCCTCGACCTGGTCCCCGTGGACGCCCTGCGCGGCGCCGACGCCTCGTACAACGCGGAGGTGGCCCGGCGCCTGCTCGACGGGGAGCGGGGCCCCGTGCGCGACGCGGTGCTGCTCAACGCGGCGGCCGCGCTCGTCGCCGTCAGGCCCGGCACCGGGACGCTCGCCGAACAGATCCGGGCGGGCATGGACCGGGCGGCCGAGGCGATCGACTCCGGCGCGGCGAAGGCGGCGCTCGACCGGTGGGTGGCGGCCAGCAACCTGCCGTGACGGCGCGACGGAACAAGTCGGGCGGCGGGGTTGGTCCACGATGTGGACCAACCCCTTGCCGCATCCCGGACGTATGGCAGGATGCTCCCCAAGGTCATGAGTGACAGCGATCCAGGCCCCGGCCCGCTGTCCGGCAACCCTCCGTCCGTGGCGGGGTGCCCCGGGTGAAGACCAGGTCGTACGCAGCAAGGCGTGCGGCAAGCGCGGACCCCTCGCGTATGAACCAGGGGTCCTGGTCATCGAGGGAGCTTTTCTCGTGAGCAAGCGAATGCGCTAGGGCTTCGGCCCCTTCTCCAGCTCCATCACCCTCCGCGTGGCTCAGCCCTGTTCACCCGGCTGTTCGTGCCGCGCGTCGAGGTCTCATCCCCGTACGTGTGCGGCCGATCGGTGCTGCCCGCGCGGGGTCGTACAGCCGATTCGCCTTGTAGCGCTGGGAGATACCGCCATGTCCGCACACCCTGCCGCCACCGCCACCGCCACCGCCACCGCTACTGCCGCCGACCCCGCCTGCGCCGCCCCGCTGCCGGTGCTCGGCCGGGACGTCACCGTTCCGCTCGTCACCGGGGGCGAAGTGACGTACGCGGCCCTCGACTACGCCGCCAGCGCGCCCGCGTTGCAGCGGGTGTGGGACGACGTCGCCGCCTACGCGCCGTACTACGGCAGCGTGCACCGCGGCGCCGGATACCTCTCCCAGCTCTCCACCGACCTCTTCGAGAACTCCCGTGGGACGGTCGCCGAGTTCCTCGGCTGCCGCTCCGACGACCAGGTCGTCTTCACCCGCTCCACCACCGACTCGCTGAACCTGCTCGCCGCGGCCCTTCCCGCCGACTGCCAGGTCTTCGTCTTCGAGACCGAGCACCACGCCTCCCTGCTGCCCTGGCGCGAGGCGCGGGTGACCTGCCTGAACGCGCCGCGCACCCCCGAGGAGGCGGTACAGACGCTGGAGCGGGCGCTCGCCGACCGAGACCCGCACGGCCCCGCCCTGGTCTGCGTCACCGGTGCCTCCAACGTCACCGGTGAGCTCTGGCCGGTGCGCGAGCTCGCGGCGGCCGCGCACGCGCACGGTGCCCGCATCGTGCTCGACGCCGCCCAGCTCGCGCCCCACCACCCCGTCTCCGTACAGGAGTGGGACGTCGACTGGGTCGCCTTCTCCGGGCACAAGCTGTACGCGCCGTTCGGCTCGGGCGTCCTCGCCGGGCGCGCCGACTGGCTCACCGCTGCCGAGCCGTACCTCGCGGGCGGCGGCGCCTCGCGCAAGGTGGCCCGGCGGGCCGACGGCGGAGTGGACGTCGAGTGGCACGAGACAGCGGCCCGGCACGAGGCCGGCTCCCCGAACGTCATCGGCGCGTACTCCATCGCGTCCGCCTGCAAGGCGCTCACGGAGGCGGGCTTCGACCGGCTCGTCGCCCGCGAGCGGCACCTGATCGACACGGTCAGGGCCGGGCTCGCCCAGGTGCCCGAGGTGAAGGTGCTCTCGCTGTTCGGCGACGACGCGCCGCGCGTGGGCGTCCTCTCCTTCGTCGTCGAGGGCTGGAACTCCTCGCACTTCGCCGCCGCGCTCTCGGCCGAGTACGGGATCGGGGTGCGCGACGGCCTTTTCTGCGCCCACCCGCTGGTGCGCACGCTGCTCGGCTCCGACCCGCAGGCACAGGGCGCGTGCGGGGCGCCGGAGGCCGCGTCGGGCGAGAAGTCCCTGAACGCCATCCGTGTCAGCTTCGGCGCGGGCACACCGGACGAGCATGTGGAGCGCTTTGTCGCGGCGGTGGCGGAACTCGTCCGCGACGGCGCCAAGTGGACCTACCGCACGCGGGAGGGCCGCTGCGTACCGGTGGCCTGAAAAAGAGGGGCGCGGGGCCGCGAGGTCACTCCAGCCCGATGGAGAACGCGGCCTCCAGGTCGTGCTGAGAGTAGGTGCGGAACGCGACGTGCGTGTCCGTGGCCTCGACCCCGGGAATCTTGCTGATCTTCCCCGGGATGACGTCGGCGAGGTCGTCGTGCCGCCCCACCCGCACCATGGCGATCAAGTCGTACGTCCCGGTCACGGAGAAGACTTCGCTCACGTTGTCGAGCGCCGCGATCGACTCGGCGATCTCGGGGATCCGGTCCACGCTGGTCTTGATGAGCACGATCGCGGTGATCACGGCTGGCTGTCTCCCTCGGTGGCCGTGGGTCGGGTCGCCTCAACTGTAGCCCGGCTCCTGAACCGCACCCACGCGTAGAGGAACCCGATCGAGAACCCCACCAGATGCGCCAGGTACGCCACGGCGGGCCCCTGCGAGCCCTGCCCGGCGGCCGCCCACTGCAACGCCACCCAGAACGGCAGCACCACCCACGCGGGAAACCGCAGCGGCAGGAACAACAGGAACGGGAAGAGACTGGTCACGCGGGCCTGCGGGAACAGGTAGAGAAAGGCACCGAGCACCGCCGAGATCGCCCCCGACGCCCCGACCAGTGCCTGCTGGGAGCCCGCGTGCGCCACCGCGTAACCGAACAGCGCCACATAGCCGCTGACGAGGTAGAAGAGGGCGTACTGGAGGCGTCCCATACGGCTCTCGGCCATGATCCCGAAGACGTAGAGGAAGAGCATGTTGCCGAGCAGGTGCAGCCAGCTGCCGTGCACGAACAGGGCGGTGAGCGGGGTGAGGGCCGCTCGCGGTGAGCCGGCGAACAGGTCGGCGGGGACCACGCCCCAGTGTTCGAAGTACAGCGTCTGCGCGGTGAGCAGCCGGGCCCCGGTGCCGTAGGAGGGGTTGAACCCCGAGGCGGGGGAGAGGATGAAGACCACGCAGCACAGGGCGATGATGGAGTACGTGACCGGGGCCTGGCGCTCCCTGAGGAATGCGGTCGCCCTGGCCGTCCTGGCCCACCCGTTACCGATCATGGACAGAGCATGACGTACCGCGGGGAGCGGGCGGGGCGCGGCAGGCCGTAGGGTACGGGGCATTACACGGAGCACATCACACGGAAGAAGAGGCGACCTCCCGATGACGGTTCCCCTGCCGACCGCCACCACTCGCTGGCGCTGCACGCTGTGCGGCAATCTCACGCGGTTCGACGTGACCCGTTCGTCGAAGGTCGTCGAGTACGTGCATCTCGACCTGGCCGGTGAGCCGAAGGTCGAGGAGCGCGAGGTGGTCAGTGAGACCATCGAATCGGTGCGCTGCCGTTGGTGCAACGCGGTGGACCAGGTGGAACTGGTGGACAGGCCGGGCACCGACTCCTGAGGGAGCGGGCCCCACAGCGACTTTGGGGTGACGGATGGTGGAGAGCACGGGCGGGGAGGCCGAGAACGCTGAGCGGGCCGCCGACGCCGAGGTGCTCGACCGGCCGTTGCCCGAGGGCGTACGGCGACGGGTCGTGCAGATCGTCTCGGACGGCTTCGGCGGTCTGACGGCAGGTGAACTTCCGGCGCCTTTGCGGCAGTATGCCCGGTTCACTCCGACGCGTCGGCTCAAGTTCGCCGGGAACGCGATGGCGGCGACCGTGGAGAGCGACCCGCTCTTCCGGCAGCGCATCGGCGAGCGGTTCAAGGAGTCCCATCCCGAGCTGGCCGAGGCGCTCGAGTCCGGCGCGCCGCCGCCCGCCGCCGACCCGCTGGACGTGGCCGCCGCCGCGTACGTGCTGCGGCCCCCGGACTGGGTGAAGCTCGTCGCGGCCGCGGGCGAGGAGGCCGAGCGGGCGCACGCCGAGCGGGTCGACCAGGAGACCCGCGCCGAGCTGGAGCGGCTGCGTGCCCGGCTCACCGAGGCGCGGGAACAGGCGAAGGCCGAGACGGAACGGTTGCGCGCCGAGCTGGACGCGGCCAGACGCGAGACCGAGTCGGTGCGCCGCAAGCTGCGCGCCGCGCTGAGCGACGTCAAGCGCGGCGAGGCGGCCGCCCGCAAGGCCGCCGCGGAGACCGACGCCGTACGCGCCGAGACGCAGGCACAGGTCTCCGCCGCCGAGAGCGAGACGCGGCGCCTCAAGGCGCGGCTCGGGGAGGCGGAAGCCGCCCTGGAGGCGTCACGCAGGGCGGCCCGCGAGGGCCGCAGCGTCGAGGACATGCGGGTGCGGCTGCTGCTCGACACCGTGCTGGACGCCGCTCAGGGGCTGCGCAGAGAGCTGGCGCTGCCGCCCGTGTCGACGCGGCCCGCCGACACGGTGGACGCCGTGGAGCCGGGCCGGATGAGCCCGAAGGACATCGCGGCGCGCGCCCTGCACGAGCACGATCCGGCCATCCTCGACCAGTTGCTCGCGCTGCCGCAGGCCCACCTCGTCGTCGACGGCTACAACGTCACCAAGACCGGCTATCCGACCATGCCGTTGGAGAAGCAGCGGCTGCGGCTGCTCGGCTCGCTCTCGCAGCTCGCCGCGCAGACCGGCGCCGAGGTGACGTGCGTCTTCGACGGGGCCGAGCTGGCGGCCCCGGTGCTGCTCGCACCGCCGCGCGGGGTGCGGGTGCTGTTCTCCAAGCCCGGCGTCACCGCCGACGAGCTGATCCGGCAGATGGTGCGCGCCGAGCCGCCCGGCCGGCCGGTGATCGTCGTCTCGACGGACCGGGAGGTCGCCGACGGCGTGGCGAAGGCCGGTGCGCGCCCGGTCGCCTCGGTGATGCTCCTGAAGCGGCTCTCGCGCGGTTGATCGCGCGGTTGGTTCCGTCCGTACCTCTCTGATGTGACTACGTCGCATCCGCAACAGGTGTGTCATATGCCCGAATTGGCGTGACGTTCACGCAACGTAGCGTCAAACGAACATCACTGCACGTGAGTTGTGTGCAAAGAATGCGCTGGGTGACAGAGATTTTCCCCGCCGGGATTTGAACTGATCACAAGAAGGTCACTAGGGTCGCCTCGAACCTTCGCTCGGGTGATCACTCACATGGGGTGAGTGGCGGTGAAGGGGCACCGCCGACCGGCGTTCGGTAGGCGGCTGGAGGAAGAAGGAGCCGCCTTCGTGGCGTCCCACCGTCGACCCAAGCAGCCGAGCCGCGCGCGTGTGACCGTGCTCACCGCGACCGCCGCCGCGGCCGTCGCACTCACCTCGCAGGCCGCCACCGCCGCTCCCAAGCCGAGCAAGAGCGACGTCAAGGCCAAGGTCGACAAGCTCTACGAGGAGTCGGAGAAGGCCACCAACGCCTACGACGGCGCCAAGGAGAAGCAGCAGAAGCTCCAGAAGGAGATCAGCGAGCTCCAGGACAAGGTCGCCCGCAGCCAGGAGGAGCTCAACAAACTCCGCACGGGCCTCGGTTCGCTCGCCAGCGAGCAGTACCGCTCGGGCGGTATCGACCCCTCGGTCCAGCTCTTCCTCTCCTCCGACCCGGACAGCTACCTCGACAAGGCGTCCACCCTCGACTCGCTCAGCGCCCAGCAGCTGCAGACCCTCAAGAAGGTCCAGCTCAAGCAGCGCGAGATCGCCCAGGAGCGGGCCGAGGCCACCGAGAAGCTCAAGGACCTCGCCGACACCCGCACCGAACTCGGCAAGAAGAAGCAGGAAGTCCAGAAGAAGCTCGCCGAGGCGCGCAAGCTCCTCAACACCCTCACGGCCGCCGAGCGGCGCAAGATGGCCGAGCAGGAGCAGCGCGCCAGCCGCGACTCCGCGGGCCGTGTCGACCTCGGCAACACGCCCGCCGCCTCCGGCCGGGCCGCCGCCGCGCTGGCCGCCGCCAAGACCCAGATCGGCAAGCCGTACGTCTCCGGCGCCACCGGCCCCAACTCCTACGACTGCTCCGGCCTCACGCAGTGGTCGTACGCGCAGGCCGGCGTCCACATATCCCGGACCACGTACACGCAGGTCAACGACGGTGTGCACATCGGCATGAGCCAGCTCAGGCCCGGCGACCTGGTCTTCTTCAACAACACCCAGCACGTGGCCCTGTACGCGGGCAACGGACAGGTCCTGCACGCCCCGCACCCCGGCGCGTACGTGCGCTACGAGTCGATCAGCACCGTCGGCACGTTCCAGTTCGGCGTGCGCGTCGGCGTCTGACCCGCCGGGCGCCCCGCCGCGTTCCCGTCCCTCCTCGTCGGCCGCCCGTCGCCCCCCGTCGGACCCTCGTCAGATCCTCGTACCAACGACACCGGGAAACGCGCCCGTTCGGGCGAATTCCGGCACCCGCCGCTGACCCCGCGCCCCGCTCATGACCTGCGTCAGACCAGCGTCAGAGGCGGGGCGTCGGGTGGTGCGCCCGCTCGACGGTCGTTGGCCGGGCGGCGACCGCCCCGCTACTGTCGCGCCCATTCCCCCGATCACGGGGGTCCGTCAGCGGAAAGGAGAGCGGCTACCCGTGGGGTCCCATCGCCGTACCGCGCACTCCGGCAGGCCCGGCCCCGGCCGTCCGCGCGCGCGGGACTCGACCTGTACGGCCAGCTCGTCGCACCGCTGCTCCCGCTGCCCGTCGAGAGCGCGA
>NZ_JAPHNL010000199.1 GCF_026274175.1 Streptomyces beihaiensis | reverse complement strand
AGCGCGTCAACCTGTACGCCCGCGCCGCCCCGCCCGCCCCGCGCGCCGTCCGCACCGCCGACGGCGGTCTCGTACGCGCCCTGCACGCCGAGCCCGACTGCGCCGCGCTGCTCGCCGCCGTCGCCAGGGACACCGTCGACCTGCTCACCGATCCGGCCGCGCGGGGCGCGCTGCGGCAGTGCGAGGGCGACAACTGCGCGATCGTCTACCTCGACATGTCCCGGGGGCGCAGGCGACGCTGGTGCTCCAGCGAAGTGTGCGGCAACCGGGAGCGGGTGGCCCGGCACCGGCGCCGGGCCGCGGCACTCGCGCGCGCGTAGCGGGGCCCCGGGCTCTTTGCCGCCTTGCCCCTGCTTCTTGCCGCCCCCGTTGAACACGGGCGCGTGTTCGTACGTACCACCTGCGTGAGCTCAGCTGACAGACCCGGCCGCCCCGGGGACAGCGGTGACAGCGGAGGCAGTCGTGCGCGAGGATCTGGCCGTGGCCGATGAGCTGATGCGCGCGTTGTACGCCGAGCACGCCGGACCGCTCCTCGCTCATGTGCTGCGCCTGGTGGCGGGCGACCGGCAGCGCGCCGAGGACGTCGTCCAGGAGACGCTGATCCGTGCCTGGAAGAACGCGGAGAACCTCGACCCGGCGGCCCGTTCGCTGCGGCCCTGGCTGGTCACGGTCGCGCGCCGCATCGTCATCGACCACCACCGCAGCCGCCAGGCCCGCCCGCAGGAGGTCGACCCCGCCCCACTGGAGGCGGTCGCGGCCGAGGACGAGATCGACAAGGCGCTGCGCCTGATGACGCTGGCCGACGCCCTGGACGACCTCACCCCGGCCCACCGCGCGGTGCTCGTCGAGACGTACTTCGAGGGGCGTACGGTCAGCGAGGCGGCCGAGCGGCTCGGCGTCCCCAGCGGAACCGTGCGCTCCCGGGTGTTCTACGCGCTGCGCTCCATGAAACTGGCGCTGGAGGAACGGGGGGTGACGTCATGACCGCACAGTCCGGCCAGGACCCGGCCGACAACCCGGCCGACAACCCGGCCGACGACCAGGTGCACGAGACGGTCGGGGTGTACGCGCTCGGCATCCTCGACGACGCCGAGGCGAGCGCGTTCGAGGCCCATCTGGCGACGTGCGAGCGGTGCGCCGAACGCCTTGAGGAGTTCGTGGCCCTTGAGCCGATGCTCTCGGAGCTCTCGGAGCTCTCGGAGCTCTCGGAGTTCTCGGGGGAGCGGGAGGAGTCGGCGGGCCGCGAGGAGCGCACCGGGAGGGGAGCATCGACCTCACCGACCTCACCGACCTCACCGACCTCACCGGGCGCGTCGGGCGACCACGCGCGCGTGCCGCGGCCGGGCGCCGAACCCGTGGCCCGCGCGCGCGTGCGGCACCGGCGCC
>NZ_JAPHNL010000198.1 GCF_026274175.1 Streptomyces beihaiensis | reverse complement strand
TAGTGCTTGGTCAGGTTGATGTCGGGGTGGGTATGTCGCGGTGGCAGGTGGGGCAGGCGCCGGTCCATGTGGCGAGGAGTGTCTGTAGCTCGCGGACTACCTGGTAGAGGCTCAGGCCGGCGCCGCGTCTTTTGGGGCCCGGGCCAGCCGCTGCAGCGTGCAGAAGGCATGAGCGACCGAGACCAGGGTGACGTGGTGGTGCCAGCCTCCCCAGGTGCGGCCCTCGAAGTGGGCTAGGCCCAAAGCCTGCTTCATCTCCCGGTAGTCGTGCTCGATGCGCCACCGGAGCTTGGCGAGCCGGACCAGGGTGGTCAGGGGGGTGTCTTCGGGCAGGTCGGACAGCCAGAACTGCACCGGCTCCGCCTCGCCAGCGGGCCACTCGGCCAGCAGCCAGCACGCCGGCAGCTCCGGGCCGTCGGTGGCCTGCCGGATCTCGCGCCCGGCAGGCCGGATACGCAAGGCCACGAAGCGGGAGTACATGCGCTTGAAGCCGGAGCGGCCCGTGCCGGGCCGGGAGCCCTCCCGCCACTGCACCGGCCGTGCGGCCTTCCGGCCCGCCGCGATGACCAGCTCCTTCACCGGCCGGGCAGACTCCGGGTACTTCGGCACCGGGGGACGCCCGGTCCCCGAGTACGGCTCACATACCGGCACCGCCTCTTCAGGCTGTGCCGACAAGGTGGTGGAGATACCCACTACATAGTGCATGCCCCGCGCCTGCAGGCCGAGCCGGAAGGCCGCGGCGTCGCCGTATCCGGCGTCCGCGATGGCCAGCGGCACATCGATCCCCCAGGAGCGGGTCTCATCGGCCATGTCCAGAGCGAGCTGCCATTTCTCCACGTGCCCGACATCGTCCGGGATACCGCAGGACCTGCGGCGGGCGACTTTGGCCGGATCAGCCTTCGGCGAGCTGAGGTCCCAGGTCTGCGGCAGGAACAGCCGCCAGTTGACCGCCGCGGAGGCGTGGTCGGACGCCAGGTGCAGCGAGACGCCCACCTGGCAGTTGGTGACCTTGCCGGCAGTGCCGGTGTACTGCCGCGACACACACGCCGAAGCCACCCCGTCCTTCACGAAACCGGTGTCGTCGAAGACCACGGCCTTCGGCCCGATCACCTCCTCCATCCTCCAAGCCAGGCGGGCCCGGATGTGGGACGGGTCCCACGGGCTGGTGGTGATGAAGTGAGCCAGCGCCTGCCGGTTGCCGTCCACCCCGAGCCGGGCAGCCATCGGCTCGACCGACTTGCGCTTGCCGTCGGTCAGCAGTCCACGCAGGTAAACCTGCCCCCAGCGGCGCTGGTCCTTGCGCGAGAACGGCTCGAAGACCTCCGCCGCGAACGCCTCCAAGTCCCCACGCACTGCAGCAATCTCGTCCGGAGTCACGCCATCTTCAACGCCCACCCAACCTCAAAGACACGCTCTCCCACAGACGACCTGACCAAGCACTACTA
>NZ_JAPHNL010000197.1 GCF_026274175.1 Streptomyces beihaiensis | reverse complement strand
CACCCGGAACCGACCGGGCGCTCGGCCTCGCCGCGCTGGTCCTGGGCGGCCGCCCGGCCGACGCCGTCTCCCGCTTCGAGGCCGCCTGCCGCTCGGACCCCGCCGACACGGTCGCGCTGCACGGGCTGCTGGCGGCCTATCTGCAGGCGGGCCGGTACGCGGACGCCTGGCGCGCGGCGACGGGCCGACAGGACCGACTCACCGTGCGCGCCCGGGAGATCCTCGACCTGTGCCGGACACTGGCGTGGCTCGACGAGCCGGGGGAGCCGGGGGAGCAGGGCGGGTGGGGCGAGAGTCGCGTATGGGGCGATCCGGGTGTGCGACTGGGGGACCGGAGCGCCGACGGCGGCCCGTGGGAGGGCCGGCACGCCGGTGGGCGGCAGACATCCGGCCACCAGGCGCAGGACCAGCAGCCGCGCGGCCAGTGGTTGCCGGGCGGGCAGTTGCCTGACCGGCAGGTGCGCGGGCAGCAGCAGCCCCCGGGGGCGGCGCTGCTCGCGGAGATCGCCGAGGGGCCGGACACCGCGCCATGGGTGGCGTACGCGCTGGGCCGCCACCACCTCCTGCAAGGCCGCGCACGGCAGGCTCACGACGCGTTGTCAGCGGTGGCCCGTAAGCTTCCTGACCGTACCGACCTCGCCTACCACGCGGCGTGGGCCCGGCTCCTGGACGGCCGCCACCGCGAAGTGACCGAGCGCGTGACCGCCGACGCGCCCTGGCCGCTGCTGTGCCTGCTGCTCGACGCCGACCCCGACCACGTCCTGCCGCCGGGCGCGCGGGAGCGGATTCTGACGGCCGCCGGGCCGCTCGCCCCCGTCGTACGGGCCCGGCTGCTCATGGCCGACGGCCGGCGTCCCGCCGCCGACCTGCCTGGCTGGGAGCGGCTCGACCTGCGCGGCACCGCCCTGCCACACCGGCTCGAGGCGCTGCGCACCATGCTCGCCGCCGAGCTGTCGCGCGGGCGGGCGGCGGAGGCGGAGCGGCTGACCGGACTGCCGCTCTTCCGGAAGCTGCCGCGCGCCGAACAGCGATTGTGGGAAGGGGCCACGGACCGGTCGGGCGATCCGCGGCGTGCCGTGCGGCTGCTCGTCGAGGCGCACGCCCTGGGCCGCGACAGGGCGGCGCAGATCCGTGCCGCGATGGAGCTGCGCGCCGGGAACCCGGACGCCGTGCACCCGCTGCTCGACGGAGCGCGAGGCCGGGTGGCCGAACTGCTGCGGGCCCGCGCGGAGATCGCCCTCGGCGACCTGGAGGCCGCCCGGCGGCGCCTGGCGGGCGGGCGCGTCGCACATCTGCCGCGGGCACGGTACGAATCTGGCCTGATAGGTCTCCGTACGGCGGCGCTGCGCTGGGCCGCGGGCGACCCGGACGCCGCCCAGCGGGAGGCGGAACAGGCCGCTGCCCTCCTGATCGACGCAGCGCTGGCCGGGCCGGACGTGGTGCCGCCGGTAC
>NZ_JAPHNL010000196.1 GCF_026274175.1 Streptomyces beihaiensis | reverse complement strand
GCGCGCTCGCCTCGAAGCGCGCCGACGTCGTCGCGAAGGTGGCTCCCGAACTGCCCGGGATCCTGGGCGCGTCCGAGTACCGCGCGGCGTTCCTCGCCCACGCCCACCGCACCCCGATGACCGGCGGCTACCGGCGTGACGCGCTCGACTTCGCCGAGGAGCTGCTGCTCGCGGGGCGCGTCAGGGACGCGGCGGCGCGGCGGCGCCTGACGGACTGGTGGCTGGAACGCTCGGGTCCTGCCTCGCTGGCGGGCCGGCCGGTGACGCGGGCGCTGCGCGCGGCCCGGTTCGCGCTGCGGCGGCGCCGTGGGCCGGCCGGGCGCGGGCACGGCGCGCCGGTCGAGGTGGTGTCCACGATATGAGCGAACAGTGGCGCGAGGGCGAACACCTGTCGTAGAAACTGCGCATGTTCTGGGTCCTGTTCCTCGTCCTCGCGTGTGCGGCGGCCGGTGTGTCCTGCGCACGGCTGTGTCTCGCCGCGGCGCGGTCGGCCGACACGGCCCGCGCCGCCGACGACGCGGGCCGCACGCACCAGCTCTCCTTGTACGAGACGGCGTTCCTCTCCGGCGGTCCCGGCCGGGTCGCGGATGTGACCCTCGTGTCGATGGCCCGCGGCCGCCGTCTGCTGCTGGCGCACACCGGCTGGGCGACGGTGATCGACCCGCGCGGCCGTGACGCCATGGAGCGCGGCGTGCTCGTCGCGATCGGCCCGCAGGGGCAGACACGGATAGCGCCGCTGCGGGCCGCCGCTGCCGCCGGCGAAGCGGTCCGCGCGCTCGCCGAGCGGCTCGTCACGGCGGGGCTCGCGGTGCCGGAGACGGCCAGGACGACGGTGGCCGACGCGGTGCGGCAGGTGCGGATGGCCGCCGCGTCGGTGGTGGTCCTCGGCGCGCTCTCCGAGCTCACCCCGTGGGGCACCTCGGCGCCGGGTTCGCAGGTGATGGCGTGGTTCGCGCTGCCGCTGCTGCTCACCCTGGGCTGTCTGGCCATCGCGCGGATCGAGGTCCACCCGTACACGCGGTGGGCGTCACCGCTCGGGCAGCGGGTGCTCGCCGGACTGCCGAAGGGCTCGGACGAGTTGCTCGCGGTCGCCGTGCGTGGTGTCCGCGCGGTCGGCGACCCGCAGGTGCGGGCCGCGCTCGCCGAGGGGCGGCGCGCCGGTGGTGCGGGGGTCGGGTAGCCGGGGGATTCGGGGGATTGCCCCGACACCCGTGACCTGGTGCTTTACTTCGTCAACTGCCGCCTCAAGTATCCCTTTTGTCGGCGGGCCGCACGGGCCCGCGCGTCCGACGGAAGGGATGCCCCCGAGCGATGAGAGCTGCATGCGCCCGGTACGCCGCCGCGGGATCGCTGGTCCTGTCCGCCCTGGTCGCCGTGCCGGCGGGCCGGGCGAGCGCCACCGCGCCCGAGAGGCCCGCTCCCGCCCCTGCTCCTGCTCGCGCTC
>NZ_JAPHNL010000195.1 GCF_026274175.1 Streptomyces beihaiensis | reverse complement strand
CGAGCGCCGTGCACGCCACGGTCCACGCGGCGACGGCCGTGTAGTACCCGTCGGCGGAGGCGCCGACCCACACGGCGGCCGGGGCGAGCACCAGGAACGGCGCCGCGCGGCGTGCCGTGCCTTCGTCGGCCAGCGCCCGCACGGTCACGAGGACGGCGGCGGCCGCCGTGGTCCCCACGACGACGCACCACACCCCGGCCCAGGCGCCGCCGCCGAGCCCGATCCGGTCCAGCCACACGAAGGTGAGCGTGGCGCCCGGCGGATGGCCCGCCACATGCGGCGGCCAGTGGCCGGGCGAGTGGAGCAGGATGTGCCGGTGGAAGTCCCGCAGGGTCGCGGGGATGTCCCGGAACCGGTCGATCACCTGCAAGTACTCGTATCTGGTGGTGAGCCGTGTCGCGATGCCGCGGTGCCAGCCGTCGATGAGCGCCAGTGCGAACGTCCACGCCGTCGAGGTGGTCCAGGCCGCCACGAGCAGCCACCGCCACGGCAGCCGGACGGCGAGCGGGGGCCCGTACGCCACCACGAGCACGGCGACGACCGGCGCGGCCACCGTGCCCGGCCCGACGTGCGGCTCCCACACGGCGAACAGCGGCGGCCAGCCGACGTGCAGTGTGCCGTACCGGTCCTGGATCCACCGGCCCACCAGGACGGCCACGAGCACGAGCCCGCCCGCCGCCACGGCGGCGAGCACGTCGGCCCGAGCGGAGCGTGGCCGGGTCCCGGGCGGGCGTCCCCCGGCCTCGACCGCCTGCTGGTCCTGGGCCGCGCTCATCGGGGCACCCCGGCCCGTCGCGACCGCAGGGCTGTGAAGCGGCGTTCGCCGACCGTCCAGCGGGTGGTGGCACGCCAGCCGGCGGGGCGGGAGTGCCGCTCCAGGGCCCGCGGCCCCACGCGCGCCCACGGGAACAGCGCACCTGTCGCGCCCCGCCCGTCGTCCACCTGGACCTCGACCCGCTCGTCCACCTCCTGCGGTGCCGTCTCGACGATCAGCAGGCCGCCCGGACGGACCAGTTGGGTGACGCGGCCGAGCAGGGCCGCGGGATCGCCGCCGATGCCGATGTTGCCGTCCATCAGCAGCGCCGTCCCCCAGCCGCCCTCGTCGGGCAGCTCGTCGAAGACCGACCGGTGCACGACCGGTCCGCCCAGGCGGCGCGCCCGGTCCACGGCCGCCTCACTGACGTCGACGCCGAGCGCGGAGCGTCCCGCCGAGGTCAGCGCGGCGACCAGCCGCCCGGGGCCGCAGCCGAGGTCGAGCACGGAGCCCTCGCACCGGTGCAGCGCCGACAGGTCGGCGGCGTCGGCTCCCGCACACCAGCGCTCCACGTCCAGCGGCAGCAGCCAGCCGTCCGCGCGGCGCAGGAAGAGCGGGCCGCGACGGCGGCGCAGGGCGTGCGCGTACGGGTCGGCGCTCCACGGGCGGGTGGCCACGGGCACGTCGGTGGCGCGGCC
>NZ_JAPHNL010000194.1 GCF_026274175.1 Streptomyces beihaiensis | reverse complement strand
CCCTCTCTGTCAGCCTTAGGTGAGACGTTCCGCTTCGCCGGGTTAGCCTGAGAGGGCACGACAGGAGAACCACCCCCTCATGACCAGCACCACCCCCACCGGGTCCGACCCGGCTCCCCGGCCGAAGCGCCGCACCTTCAGCCCGGAGTACAAGCTGCGGATCGTCGCCGAGTACGACGCCGCCCCGAAGAACGAGAAGGGCGCGGTCCTGCGCCGCGAGCGTCTGTACCACTCGCACGTCAAGGAATGGCGGGCCGCGCGGGATGCCGGGGCCCTGGAGAAGCTGGTCGACCAGCGGACCAGTCCGGCGAGGCCGAAGAAGCCGGCCGCCGAGGCGGAGAACGAGAAGCTGCGCCGCCAGGTGGAACGGCTGGAGAAGGAACTGGCCCGGAACAAGGCCGCGTTGGAAGTCATGGGAAAAGCTTCCGCGCTCTTGGAAATGATCTCCGAGGGCGCGGACTGAACGCTGCCGCCGAACCGGTGGTCGACGACGCGTTCACCGGCGTCCAGGGCGAACTGGGCATCACGGCCGCGTGCCGGCTGACCGGCCGCTCCCGGGCCACCCACTACCGCCGGCTACGGCCCCCGACCGAGCGGAAACCCAGAAAACCGCAGGTCCAGCCCTCATCCCTCACACCCGAGGAGCGGGCGGCAGTCCTGGAGATGATGAACTCGGGCGAGTACGCCGAACTGCCGCCCGCGCAGATCTGGGCCCGTGAGCTGGATGCCGGGCGCTACCACTGCTCCGTCTCCACGATGTACCGGATCCTGCGCGAGAAGGGGCAGTCCGGCGAGCGCCGCCGCCAGGCCGCCCACCCGGCGAAGACGGTGCCCGAGCTGGTCGCCACCGCACCTTCGCAGGTGTTCACCTGGGACATCACCAAGGCGGCCGGACCGGCCAAGGGCGTCTGGTATCACGCCTACGTCATCATCGACATCTTCAGCCGCTACGTCGTCGGCCACACCGTCGAGGCCGCCGAATCGGCCACACGGGCCGAGGAGTTGATCCGCGAGACCATCGCCCGCAACGGCATCGTGCCCCAGACCGTGCACGCCGACCGCGGCACGTCGATGACCTCGAAGAAGGTCTCACAGCTGCTGATCGACCTCGGGGTCACCCGGTCGCACTCGCGGCCGAAGACCTCCAACGACAACCCCTACAGCGAGGCCCACTTCAAGACCACGAAATACATGTCCGACTACCCCGAACGGTTCGACTCGCTGACCCACGCCCGTGAGTGGTTCGACGCGTTCATCGCGTACTACAACCACGAGCACCGGCACTCGGGCATCGGCTGGCACACGCCCGCCAGCGTGCACTTCGGCACCGCCGAGGAGGTCCGCGACCAGCGAGCCGTCACCCTCGCCGAGGCATACGCCCGCCACCCCGAACGCTTCGGCCACCGCCCCCGACCACCCCGAATACCCCAGCAGGCGTGGATCAACGACCCGGCCAAGCGCAGGGAACCCGCACCACAAACCTCATAGCGTCACAACCGTCTCACTGGACTTGAAATCTTCCGC
>NZ_JAPHNL010000193.1 GCF_026274175.1 Streptomyces beihaiensis | reverse complement strand
CGGAGTCACGCCATCTTCAACGCCCACCCAACCTCAAAGACACGCTCTCCCACAGACGACCTGACCAAGCACTACTATGTCGTGAACACCCGCGGCAGGGACGCGCGCACCATATCCGCCGTACGGCGGGCGATATCCGCCGCCAACGGCTCGGTCGTCGCGGCGTACGCGAAGATCGGCGTGTTCGTCGTGCACTCGGCGAACCCGGACTTCGGCAGGCGGATGCGGGCCCTCCCCGAGGTCGCCACGGCGGGCGCCACCCGCACCGCGCCGCTCAGCCTGGCCGGCACCGACGACGAGGGCGCCGTGCAACCGCTGACGAAGGCACAGGTCGCCGCCGTGTCCGCGAAGGCGAAGGCCGGCCAGGAGCCGCTGGAGGCCGACCAGTGGGACCTGCGGGCGATCGGCGCCGACAAGGCCGCGAAGATCAACCCCGGCAGCCGCGACGTCACCGTCGGCGTCATCGATGTCGGCGTCGACGACACCCACCCGGACATCGCGCCGAACTTCTCCGCCTCCCAGTCGGCCAGCTGCGTCGGCGGCAGGGCGGACACCTCGCCGGGCGCCTGGCGGCCCGCCAAGCCGTCGCACTACCACGGCACGCACGTCGCCGGTGAGATCGCCGCGGCGCGCAACGGGATCGGTGTGGCGGGCGTCGCCCCGAACGTGAAGGTCGCCGGGATCAGGGTCGCGGAACCGGACAGCGAGCTGTTCTACCCGGAGAGCGTCGTGTGCGCCTTCGTGTTCGCCGCCGACCACGGCATCGACATCACCAACAACAGCTATTACGTGGACCCGTGGCTGTACAACTGCATGGACGACCCTGACCAGCGGGCCATCGTCGACGCCGTCAACCGCGCCCAGCTGTACGCCCGCGGCAAGGGCACCCTGAACGTGGCCGCCGCGGGCAACTCCGACGACGACCTCGACTCGCACGCCCTTCGGGACACGTCGAGCCCCGACGACTCCGCGGCCGTCGACCGGACCGTCGACCCGCACGAGTGCTTCGACGTGCCGACCCAGTTGCCGGGCGTCGTGACGGTCAGCGCGGTCGGCGTCGACAAGGGCAAGTCGTACTACTCGAGTTACGGCGACGGCGTGATCGACGTCGCGGCCCCCGGCGGCGACAAGTACCAGATCCCCGACACCCCGTCCAAGAACGGCCGCATCCTGTCGACGATGCCGGGCGGCGGGTACGGCTGGCTGCAGGGCACGTCGATGGCGTCGCCGCACGCCGCCGCCGTGGCCGCCCTCCTGAAGTCGACGCATCCGCACGCCTCCCCCGCGCAGTTGGAGCGCATGCTCGAGGCGCAGGCCGACAAGGAGGCGTGCCCGTCCTCGTACGACGGTGACGGCGACGGCACCGTGGACGCGGTCTGCAAGGGCAGCAAGGGCCACAACGGCTTCTACGGGCGCGGCATCGTCGACGCCCTCAAGGCCGTGAAGTGACCTGAGTGACCTGTGGCGGCCCGTACCCGTCAGAGGGACGGGCCGCCGGGTGACAGTGTCGTGCGGGTGTAGCAGAGGCACGCGGCT
>NZ_JAPHNL010000192.1 GCF_026274175.1 Streptomyces beihaiensis | reverse complement strand
CTGCGCGAGCTGTTCGCCGGCGACCCCGGGCGTGCCGGGCGCTACACGGTCCAGGTCGGTGACCTGTACATCGATTACTCCAAGCATCTCGTCACTGACGAGACGTTGGCCCTGCTGCGGGAACTGGCGACCGCGACCGACGTGTTCGGTCTGCGTGATGCCATGTTCCGGGGTGAGAAGATCAATACGACCGAGGGGCGGGCCGTTCTGCACACGGCGCTGCGTGCGCCGCGCGAGGCGGTGGTCGAGGTCGACGGTGAGAACGTGGTGCCGGGTGTGCACGCGGTTCTGGACAAGATGGCGCTCTTCGCGGAGAAGGTCCGTGCGGGGGAGTGGACCGGCCATACGGGCAAGCGTGTCCGCAATGTCGTCAATGTGGGCATCGGTGGTTCCGATCTGGGTCCGGCGATGGCGTACGAGGTGCTGCGTTCCTTCACCGACCGTGATCTGACGGTGCGGTTCGTCTCGAATGTCGATGGTGCGGATCTGCATGAGGCCGTGCGTGATCTCGATCCGGCCGAGACGCTGTTCGTCATCGCCTCGAAGACTTTCACCACCATCGAGACGATCACCAACGCGACGTCCGCGCGTGAGTGGTTGCTGGCCGGTCTGAAGGCGGGTCAGGAGGCTGTGGCCCGGCACTTCGTGGCGCTGTCGACGAATGCCGGGAAGGTGGCGGACTTCGGTATCGACACGGACAACATGTTCGAGTTCTGGGACTGGGTCGGTGGCCGCTACTCGTACGATTCCGCGATCGGTCTGTCGTTGATGATCGCCATCGGCCCGGACCGGTTCCGTGAGATGCTCGACGGCTTCCACCTGGTCGACGAGCACTTCCGCACCGCGCCCGCCGAGGCCAACGCGCCGCTCCTGATGGGCCTGCTCGGTATCTGGTACGGCAATTTCCACGGTGCCCAGTCGCACGCGGTGCTGCCGTACTCGCACTACCTGTCCAGGTTCACGGCGTACCTCCAGCAGCTCGACATGGAGTCCAACGGCAAGTCCGTGCAGCGCGACGGTGACGGGGTCGGCTGGCAGACCGGGCCGGTCGTCTGGGGCACCCCGGGCACCAACGGTCAGCACGCCTACTATCAGCTCATCCACCAGGGCACGAAGCTGATCCCGGCGGACCTCATCGGCTTCGCCGAGCCGGTCGCCGAGCTGTCGCCGCAACTCGCGGGCCAGCACGACCTGCTCATGGCCAACCTGTTCGCCCAGGGGCAGGCCCTCGCGTTCGGCAGGACGCCGGACGAGGTGCGCGCCGAGGGCGTGCCCGAGGAGCTGGTGCCGCACAAGACGTTCAAGGGCAACCACCCCACGACCACGATCCTGGCGAAGGAGCTGACGCCGTCCGTCCTGGGTCAGCTCATCGCGTTGTACGAGCACAAGGTGTTCGTGCAGGGAGCCGTGTGGAACATCGACTCCTTCGATCAGTGGGGTGTCGAGCTCGGCAAGGTCCTCGCCAAGCGCGTCGAACCCGCCCTGACCCAAGGTGCCGAGGTCCCCGGCCTCGACGCCTCCACCCAGTCCCTGGTC
>NZ_JAPHNL010000191.1 GCF_026274175.1 Streptomyces beihaiensis | reverse complement strand
CTAGCTTGATCTTTAACCTCCGACGTCGAATGCTGCGTCGAACTTGATCACTCGGTCTGGTATCCGCCGTACGTGAAGGCGGCCTTCGCCTGAACATGTGCTCCGACCAAGGAACACACATCTTCAGAACGAAGGCCGTGGGGATGAGTCTGCTGCATCGCGACACACGACGGGACGCTTTGGATCAACTGTCATGCTTCCGGGGTGAGTTCTACTCCTGTCTCACCGCTCGTTCGGATGCGTTGTTCGAACTGGCTGATGCCGTTCTGTGCAGTGACGGACCGGTGAGGTCGCTGCCCGAACTGTCACTGGTCGGCGAACACCGCCGCGGCCATGGCGGGCTCTACTCAGCCGTCGCCCGCGGCCGGATCGATGCTGACCGGCTGCGGCAGGTCCTGGCCTCGATGCCACTGCCACGGGCCGTCGACGGCCGGCTGGTCCTGGCCGTCGACATCACCTGCTGGCTGCGTCCCAATGCGCACACCTCACCGCAACGGATCCTGTGTCACACCTACGGCCGGGGCAAAGACCAGCACATCCCGGTTCCCGGCTGGCCGTACTCGATCATCTGCGCACTCGAGCCGGGCCGCAGCTCCTGGACCGCTCCGCTGGACGCATTGCGCCTGGCGCCCGGGGACGACACCGCCACCGTCACTGCCCGGCAACTGCGCGAACTGGTCGAGACGCTGATCCAGGCAGGCCAATGGCAGGAAGGCGACCCGAAGATCCTCATCATCGCGGACGCCGGCTACGACGCACCCCGTCTTGCGTTCCTCCTCAGGGACCTGCCGGTGCAGGTGCTGGCCCGGATGCGCTCGGACCGTGTCCTGCGGCGGGCCGTCCCGCCCCGGCAGCCTCACACCCAGGGCCGACCACCCCGGCACGGCAGCGAGTTCGTCTTCGGCCAGCCCGACACCTGGGGCACACCGGACACCGAGACCGTCTCCGACACACGTCTATACGGCACCGCCAGAGCCCGCTCCTGGGACCGGCTGCATCCCAGGCTCACCCACCGCTCCTCCTGGGCAGTCACCGACGGCACCCTTCCCGTCGTCGAGGGGACAGTGATCCGCCTGGACATCGACCACCTGCCCAGCGGAGCAACACCGAAGCCGGTCTGGCTGTGGTGGTCGGGCACCGACGCCACGGAGGCAGACGCCGACCGTCTCTGGCATGCCTACCTGCGACGCTTCGACATCGAACACACCTTCCGCCTGTTCAAACAGACCCTCGGCTGGACCGCCCCGAAAATCCGCACCCCCGAGGCCGCCGACCGCTGGACCTGGCTGATCCTCGCCGCCTACACCCAACTGCGTCTGGCCCGCCCACTCGCAGCCGACCGGCGCCGTCCCTGGGAGAAACCCAGCTCTCCGGACAGGCTCACTCCCGCTCGCGTCCGCCGCGACTTCCGGCACATCCGCCCACAGGCCGCCTGCCCGGCCAGAGCGCCGAAACCCACACTCCCCGGTCCCGGCCGGCCACCGGGCCGGAAAAACACCCGTCCCGCCCCCCGCCACGACGTGCACACGCCCAAGAAAGCCCAGCCAGCAAAACGACCAAAAAAGAAGACGACCACCCCGAAGCCCCGCCGCACAGGTTAAAGATCAAGCTAG
>NZ_JAPHNL010000190.1 GCF_026274175.1 Streptomyces beihaiensis | reverse complement strand
CGCGGCGGCCCCGCCCAGCACGACCCACGGTCAGGGCGCCCGCAGGCGCCGCACCGCCGCCTCGGACCGGCCCGCCATCGGCGTCTCCACCGGATCCGCCCGCTGGCGGCCCGCCACCGGCTCCTCGGCCCAGTGGCCGGCCGTGACACCGGTCTTCGACCCGGACCGACGGCCCTGAACCACCCCGGCCCAGGGCATGCCCGGTCGCAGGCGCAGAGTCGGCGGGCCTACTCTGCAGACATGACAAAGGCAGATCAACCGGCGTCCAAAAGCGTCGAGTTGCAAGCTGCGTACTCGTGTTCAACGAGCAACGCATCTGTGAAACAAGCCGAGTTGAGTCACAAGAGATCCGGAATCCGATCTCGTCATTCGAAACTCGCTCAAGAATCACTTGAGTTGAGCCAGTACTTCCACTTGAGGGCAGTTGTCGGTCCGTATCGCCCGTCGATAGCGTTCCAGCTGCTCGAAGGCACGGGTCTGCTTGCGCCGCGGCAGGCCACCTCGACCGTCGACCGTTCGTCGGCCGGTCGGGATGTGCCGGTGACGGCCGAGCGGCGAGGGGAGGGTGCGCGGGTATGAGCACGACCGAAACAGTGCCACCGGATGCTCGCACCGAGGCGCCCAAGGGCGAGCGCCTCGCCGACTGGACGGACGGGCGGCTCGGGGTCTACAACTTCCGGTTCCTGATCCGGAAGGTGTTTCCCGAGCACTGGTCCTTCATGTTCGGGGAGATCGCGCTCTACAGCTTCGTCATCCTGCTCCTGACCGGGATCTGGCTGACGTTCTTCTTCAACCCCGGCATGTCGGAGACGGTCTACCACGGCTCGTACGTGCCGCTCCAGGGCATCCGGATGTCGCAGGCATACGGCTCCGCCGTGCACATCAGCTTCGACGTCCGCGGCGGTCTGTTCATCCGCCAGCTGCACCACTGGGCGGCCCTGACCATGATCGGTGCGCTGTGCCTGCACATGCTGCGGCACTTCCTCACCGGCTCGTTCCGCAAGCCGCGCGAGGTCAACTGGCTGTTCGGCTTCACGCTGCTGGTCATGGTCACCCTGGAGGGATTCGTCGGGTACTCGCTCCCCGACGACCTGCTCTCCGGCACCGGCCTGCGCATCGCCGAGGGCGTCACGCTGGCCATCCCGCTGGTCGGAACGTACCTGACGATGTTCCTGTTCGGCGGCCAGTTCCCCGGCCACGACGTGATCGGCCGGTTCTACAGCTTCCACATCCTGCTCATCCCGGGCATCGTCGTGGCGCTGCTGACCGTCCACCTGATCCTGGTCGTCTACCACAAGCACACCCAGTTCCGGGGTGTGGCCCGCACCGAGGACAACGTCGTCGGCCAGCCGCTGTTCCCGCACTACACGGCCAAGGCCGGCGGCTTCTTCTTCATCATCGCCGGGACGCTCTCGCTGATGGCGGGCATCGCGCAGATCAACCCGATCTGGCTGTTCGGCCCCTACCGCCCCGACCAGATCTCCCAGGGCTCGCAGCCCGACTGGTACATGGGCTTCCTCGAAGGCGCCCTGCGGGCCATGCCGTCCTGGGAGTTCGTCGTCGCGGGCCACACGATCAACCTCGGTGTCCTGCTTCCCGCCGTCGTCCTGCCCACGCTGATGATGGCGGTGATGGCCCTGTGGCCGTTCCTTGAGGCATGGGTCACCGGTGACCGCAGCGAGCACCACCTCCTGGACAAGCCGCGGGACCATCCCACGCGGACGGCGTTCGGCATCGCCTTCGTCTCCCTCTACCTGGTGCTGTTCTTCGGCGGCGCCAACGACGTCCTGGCCGAGAAGTTCCACCTGTCGCTGAACCAGATCACCTGGTCCGTGCGGATCTGCTTCTTCGTGGTCCCGGCGGTGGTGTACTTCGTCACCCGGCGGATCTGTCTGGCTCTGCAACGGCGCGACCGCGACAAGCTGCTGCACGGCCGCGAGACCGGACGCATCCGCCGGCTGCCGCACGGCGAGTTCATCGAGGTGCACGCACGCCTGGACCGCGAGCGCGAGTACACGCTCCTGACCCGCCAGGCGTACGAGCCCCTGCCGGCGCCTCTCACGGACCCCGACGGGACACCCGACCCGGACCGCCGCAAGAAGGTGCTGCGCTACCGCCTCAGCCGCTGGCTGTACGGCAACCAGATCGCGAAGCCGACCGAGGAGCAGATGCGGGAGGCCGTGTCCCACCTCGCCCACGCGGGCGGCCACGCCGCCCTCAACGGCTCGGCCAACGGCCACGGTCCCGCGGGTGGCCGGGTCTCCGCGAACGGCCACGGCTCCGCGAACGGCCACGGCTCCGCAGACGGCCGCGCGGGCATCGGCGCCCAGCGCTCCGCCACCGAGGGACGGGAGCCGGACCAGGAACTGCTCTGACCCGGCGGTACGACGCACAGGGCCGGGCGGGAGACGAGTGGCGCGGGCGATCAGGGGACGGTCGCCCGCGCCGCTGTCGTTCCCGGCTCCCACCGGCGTACGGCCCGACCGACGCAGGGAGACACCATGAGCAGGGCCCTCCGGCGCCGGGGCACACCCCCGGCCGAGTCCATCACCCGCGCCCGCACCGGCCTCAGCCACGACGTGCGCGGCCGCCAGCGCCGCTACCTCATGGCGATGCTGGTGCGCACCGCCTGCGTGGTGCTGATGGCCGCGACATGGAACCACTGGCCGGTCGTGGCCGGCTGCGCCCTGGCCGGCGCGGTCGTCATCCCGTACGTCGCCGTGGTCGTGGCCCAGGCCCATTGGGGGCGCCAGCGGGGGGTCCGCCACGCGGTACGCGTGGTCCGGCCCGAACCCGCCCCGGCCCGCGTCGTGCTCGAAGGAACCCTGATCCTGCCGCCGGAGCGGGACAAGGCGGCCTGAGGAACACCAGCGGGCCTTCCCGGCCCGAGCCCGTCGCCCGCCTTTGCCCCGAGCCGCCCCAGCCGTGTCCCGGCAGTTGTTGTCGCGCAACTAGTGGTCACCGGCGGACAGTTCATTCATACCCGTCTGTTCTGGACAGTGGAGGCATGATCCAGGGAGGCGGGGCAGTGCTTCTGAACCGAGAGGCGCAGTTGAGCGGACTGGAGGCCGCGCTGGCGCGTTGCGGCGGCGGCGAAACGGTGGTCGCCCTCATCGAGGGGGCAGCCGGATGCGGCAAGACGTCGCTGCTGTCGCGCCTGGAGCAGCACGCACGGCGCAGCGGGGCGCTCGTCCTGCACGCCGCCGGGTCCGCCGAGGCGACAGGGCTCCGGCACGGCGTACTGCGGCAGTTGCTGCACGGGCTGCCGCGTCGTCCCGTGCCCTCCCAGGACCCGCGCCAGGACCCGAACCAGGACCCGCCCCTGCCGTCCCTCCAGGAGTTCGCCGACGCGCTGCGGGAGGCCGCCGAGGACACCACCGTCGTGGTCTGCGTGGATGATCTGCAGGCGACCGACGGGCCGTCCCTGGCCTATCTGCTGCATCTGAGCAGCACGGTGTCCGACGCGCCGCTGCTCCTCGCGCTGGGGCGTACGTGCGGAGCCGACGGCCCGGCCGGGCCCGAGGCCCACACCGAGCTCCTGCGGCACGACGGGTTCGTCCGGTTGAGGGTGGGCCGCCTCGACGCGCGGGGGAGCGCGGAACTGCTGGCCCGCGCCAGTGGCGGCCGGATGCCCGCTGAACAGGCGCTCCGGCTCCACCGGATCACCGGGGGCAATCCCCTCCTGCTCAAGGCGGCGCTGTCCGAGCACCTGGCGTCGGGCCCGGACGCCGGTGCCGGCAAGCGGCCGGAGCTCGCGAGCGACGGCCCGTTCGCGCAGGCAGCGGCCACTTGTCTGCGGCGCGGCGGGGCACCGGCGCGTACCGCCGCCGTCGCCCTCGCCGTCCTGGGCGAGGACGCCACCGGTGAGCGAGTCGCCGCTCTCGCCAGGATGACACCGTCCGGTGTGGGCGAAGCGCTGGACGTGCTGGACGAGACCGGACTGAGTTCGGGCTTGCGGCTGCGGCACCCGGCCCTCGCCGCCGCGGTGCTCGGCGCCATGGAACCCGACGAGCGCGCCGATTGGCATCTGCGGGCCGCTCGGATACTGCACGAGTGCGGGGAGAAGGCGGGCGCCGTCGCCCACCAGCTGCTGCGCGCGCGGCAGTCGCCCGAGAAGGAAAAGCGCCTCGGTCTTGGCTGGGCGGCGCCCGTGCTGGCCGAAGCCGCCCGGCAGGCGCTCCTCGACGACGACAGTGGCTACGCCGTCGACTGTCTGACCCTCGCGGCCCGGGTGAGCCGGGAGCCCGCCGAGCGTCATCGCATCGCCCTGTGGCTCGCCTCCGTGGTACGGCGCACCGACCCGTCCGCGGCCGAGCGTCACCTCGCCGAGCCGCTGGCCGCGCTGCGCGCGGGCGAGTTGCCGCAGGACGCGTGCGGGCTCCTGGCCCGGCTCCTGCTCACCCAGGGCCGGATCGGGCAGGCTGCCGAGGCGCTGGAGCAGGCCGAACGACAGCGCGCCGCGGGCGCGCCGGGGGAGGACCCGCTGCGCGCACTGCTCGCACCCCCCGCCGCGGCGGATGGACAGGCTGTCCTGGGCACGTCGTCCGCGCGGGGCGCTTGTGCCGCGACGGTGGCGCGGGTCGCCGACACCCTGTGGCTGCCGGCGTTGCGCGGCGACGGCGAGAGCGCGGTGGAACTGCCGCTCAAGGACACCCCGCTGACCCACAGCACCTTCGACCTCCTCGTGCAGGCCCTGCGCGCCCTGGTGCACGACGACCGCGGCGACCGGGCCGTGGTGTGGTGTCAGAAGCTGCAGGCCGAGGCCGACCGGGGCAGGGCCCCGGGGTGGTACGCCTCGCTGGGACTGCTGCACGCCCAAGCCCTGCTGCGCCTGGGCGACTTGAGGGGGGCGCGGCGCGAAGCGGCTGCCGCCGCCACCGCTGGGGAGGGCCGTGCCGGTCTTCTCCTGTTCGGGATCCTGGCGGCCGAGATCACCGCCCTGTCCGCGATGGGCCACTACGACGAGGCCGCGCGACGCCTCGAACCGCCCGCACCGCGGGAACTGTTCACCAGCGTGTACGCCCTGGACCACCTGCGGGCCCGCGGGCTCTACTACCTGGCGACCCACCGCTACCACGCCGCGCTCGCGGAGTTCCTGGATGCCGGGGAGCTCGCGCGGAGCTGGGCCCTGGACCGGCCGCGGCAGCTGCCGTGGCGCACGGACGCCGCCCAGGCGCTGGTGCGGCTGGGCGCACACCGGCGAGCGGAACGCCTGGTGAACGAGCAACTGGCCCTGCCGGACGCGCGCGGCCCCCGGGTGCGCGGCGTGAGCCTGCGGGTCCTCGCGGCCACCGCGCCGCCCGCCGAGCGCCCCCGGCTGCTCAGCAGCGCCGTGAAGGAGCTGCGCGACTGCGGCGACCGGTTGGAGCACGCCCTGGCCCTGGCTGACCTCGCTCGCGCCCTGCAGCTCGTGGGGGAGGGCAGGCGGGCCGGGACCATCGCCCGGCGCGCATGGCAACTGGCGGCCGACTGCGGCGCGGAGGCACTGTGCGAGCGGATCCTGCCCGGACACGGACACGGACACGGGAAGGGAGACAAGCAGGGAGACGGGCACGGGCCCGCAGACCGACACGGGCCCGCAGACGGGCACGGGCCCGCAGACCGACACGGGCCCGCAGACGGGAACCGGCCCGCAGACCGGCACGGTGATCGCCGCGCCATGGCCCAGCGCCCCGCGGCCCCGGCGGAGGAGCCCGTCCGGCAGCTCACCGACTCCGAGCGTCGCGTCGCCTCGCTCGCCGCCCTCGGCTACACCAACCGGGAGATCTCCGCGAAGCTGTACATCACCGTGAGTACCGTCGAGCAGCACCTGACCTGCGTCTACCGGAAGTTGAACATCTCCCGCCGACACGAGCTCCCGATGGACCTGCGCCTGGACGACGCCGAGCGGCGCGCGCGGCACGAAGCGCCCTGCACCCGCGGGTCCGCGTGAGCGCGGTCGCCTCCGGGGTGCGGCCACGGGTTGACGTGGTGCGCCGTCAACCGGCCGTGGCCTCGGCCGACGTCCTCCCCGGTGACGGTGGGGTCACGGGGCTCACGGCGAAGGCGCGCCACACGCCGGGGCGGACCTCGGCCCACTCGGGGTGCGGCGCCGCGCCGTCCAGGCGGTCCAGACAGCGCCGGGTGTACGCCTCGAGACGACGGTCGCCGAGGACTCCCGCGAGGGCCAGACACTCCTGGAAGTGCCGGCGTGCCGTGCCGGTGCTTCGTGCCTCCTGGGCGAGCAGGGCGAGCACGCGGCGGGACTCGTAACAGCCGCGGACGTCCTGCGGCGCCTCTTCGAGGGTGGCGGTGACGAGCCGGGCGGCCTGTTCGCCGCCACCCGCCTCCAGGTGGACGTCCGCGAGTCCCGCGAGCGCGCGGCCGCGCTCGGCAGTGGCCGAGGGGCCGCACGCGTCCAGGGCACGCTCGTAGAACGCGCGGGCGTCGTCCGGGCGACGGCGCTGCCAGGCCAGGTCGCCCAGGGAGCGAAGGAGCCGGGCGCGCGCCGACGCGTCGCCCAGGCGCTCGGCCGCGTCGAGGGCCAGGGAGTGGGTGTGCCGCCAGGGTTCCCATGCGGCGAGAGCCTCGAAGAAGACGGTCATCGAGTCGACCAGGCGTACGGTCTGTGCCCAAAGGCCCGCCTCGAAGGTCTGCTCGACCAGGCTGACCAGGGATTCCTCGCGGCGCGTGAACCAGTCGAGCGGGTGCAGGCCGTCCATGCGGGCCACGCGCTGCGCCGTCTCGGCCCGGTCGGCCGCGGCGGCGCTGAGCCGGGAGAGAGCCGCGCGGACCCACAGGGCCGGTTCCTCCGCCCGGCGCCGGTCGGCGGCCAACAGGCGCAGCAGCACCGGGAAGTGGTAGCCGCGGCCTTCCGGGTGCGGGCTCAGCAGCCCCGCCGCGGTCAGGGCGGCCAGCGTGCGCTCGGCCTCCTGCGGGCGGGCGCTGAGGACCGACGCGGCGGCCGACGCGGTGAAGGGCTCCGGGGGCAGCAGGCTCAGCAGCCGTGCCGCGCGGCGCACCGGCTCGGGCGCGCGGTCGAACACGTCATGGAGCGCCCTGTGACAGGTGCTGTCGCTCTCGCGCAACGCGTCCAGACGTGTCGCCTCGGGACGCAGCCGGGCGGCGAGTTCGCCCGGACTCAGGTGCGGGTGGGTGGCCAGGTGGGCGGCGACGCCGCGCAGTGCCGCGGGCCAGCGCCCGCACAGCTCGGCCAGTTCGGACAGGAAGTCCTCGGGCCGCTCGTCGACCAGCGCGTCCGGCCCGGCCAAGACGTCCGGCTCGGCCTGCTCGCCGTCCTGGTGTTCGCCCGACGGGCCTGCCGCCCGCGGGGACGGGGAGTCGGCGGGCACCGCGGCGAGCGGCTGCCCGGCGGCGCACAGCAACTGCCGGGCGTCCGTCGGCGACAGGGCGTCGAGGGGCAGCGCGTGACCGCCCAGCCCCGGCAGTGCGGGACGACACGTGATCAGAGCGGCGCAGCCGCTCGCGAGGGGCAGCAGAGGGCGTACCTGGGCGGCATCAGCGACGCCGTCGAGGATCAGGAGCACACACCGTCCGTCGGTCGAGGCCCGTATCAGGCTCAGCAGTTCGTCGGCGGAGTGGGGCAGTTCGCCGGTGCCGCCGAGCGCGCGCGCCACCCGCGTCAGAACCTGCGTGGGCCCGAGCACGGTGCCGTCGCCGGAATCGAGGGACACCAGGGCGCGGCCGTCGGGGAACACGTCGTGGAGGCGGTGGGCCGCGGCCACGGCGAGCGCCGTCTTGCCGACGCCCGCGGGGCCGCTCACCTGGGCGCAGCCGCCGGGCAGGTCGCGCAGCCAGCCCACCAGCCGCTCGATCTGCGCCTCGCGCCCGGTGAACAGCGGATCCACGGAGGGGAGACGATCGACGGACGCGGCGCGGCTCGCGGAGGCCGTGGCCACCGCCGCGGGCCGGCGGGCCGCCCGCTGCCCCGAGGGCGACAGCAGGCTCACGTCGCCGGTCAGTATGCGGCTGTGCAACTGCTGCAGGCGCCTGCCCGGCTCGATGGCCAGCTCGTCGACGAGAGTGCGGCGCAGCTTGCTGAAGGTGCGCAGCGCGTCGGCCTGGCGCCCGGTGCGGTACAGGGCGACCATCAGATGGGCGTGGAACTCCTCGTGCATCGGCAACTCGTCGGTGAGCGACTGTAGTTCACCGAGCAGCTCCTGGTGGTGGCCGAGCTGGAGCTCGGCCCGCATCCGCTGTTCCAGGGCGGCGTTGCGCACCTCGGTGAGCCGCACGGCCATGTTGTGCAGGAGGCTGCCGTGCGGGGTGTCGGACAGCAGCGGGCCGCGCCACAGGGCCAGGGCCCTGCGCTGCAGGTCGGCGGCGCCCGCCGCGTCGCCGTGCTCCATCGCCTCACGCCCGTCGCGGTGCAGCTTCTCGAAGACGGCGAGGTCCAGCTGGTCGGGGTCGACGCGCAGCAGATAGCCGGGGGGACGGGTCAGCAGTGCCTCGCGCCCGAACTCCGGTTCCACGTCGCCGAGGAGCTTGCGCAGCTGCGACACGTAGACCTGCAGGGTGGTCATGGCGGTGCGCGGAGGGTCCTCGCCCCACAGTTCGTCGATGAGGCCGTCCACCGAGACCACTTCGTTGGAGCGCACCAGGAGCGTCGCGAGCACCACGCGGACCTTGGCGGCGCTCGGTGTCACCGTCCTGGCGTCAGCCGCTGTGTTCACCTCCAGCGGGCCAAGCACTCTGAATCGCATACGGCTCCCGCCTCGTTGGTTGGCGCGGCCCGGGGACATGCTCCCCAAGGCACCGGACCTGGCGGGCGGGTGCGCGGCGTGAGAGTGCGCAGGCACAGCGCCCCAGGCCCCCCGGGCGCATTGCGGGGCCCACCATAGAGTCGGCGCCACCCCGATTTCGGACAGGCCCACCCCTGAGTCGACCCGCGGCGCGAGCGGTCGGACACGGGTGCGGTCGGCAAACGGGGACCTTTCGCGCACACCGGCCGCAAGGTTCTCTTTAGCCCAGCGGTCAACGATGCCAGACGTCGGCGCGGGCGTGGATGCTGTGGTGCCCGGCCGCCGTCCCGAGCGTGCCGAGGGGGCTGACGTTGACCGACATGTTTTCCACGTTCACGGAGTGCGTCGTCGAACAGGGGCGTGCGCTCGCCCATCAGGACGCCCACGTCTTCGTGCCGGACGACCAGAGTCAGGAGGCCCAGCACCTCACCTACGCCGGGCTCGACGCGGCGGCGCGCACCATCGCGGTGCGCCTGGCCCGGCGCGGCGCCCGGGGCCGCCCGGTGCTGTTGCTGTACCCGTCGGGGCAGGAGTTCCTCAGGGCCTTCTTGGGATGCCTGTACGCGGGTGCGATCGCGGTTCCCGCCCCCTTGCCTCACCAGCGCCAGGAGCGGCTGCGCCGGGTGACGGGCATCATCCGGGACACCGGCGCCGAACTGATCCTGACCGACTCCGCCAACGCGCCCGAGGTCTCGCTGTGGCTCGCCATGTCCGGCCGCGGGAGCGCGGTGTGCCTGGCCACCGACACCGACGAGGGCGTCGACCCCGGGCAGTGGACCATGCCCGACCTGCGTCCGGACGACCTGGCGTTCCTCCAGTACACCTCCGGATCGACCTCGCAGCCGCGGGGCGTGATGGTCTCCCACCGCAATCTCCTGGCCAACCAGCGAGCGTTCAGGCGCGTCGTGCGCTCCACGCCCCAGGACCGCTTCGTGACCTGGCTGCCGCACTACCACGACCTGGGCCTCATCGCGCACCTGCTGCACCCCCTGTGGCTCGGCGCCCTCACGGTGCAGATGCCGGCGCGGTCGTTCATCAAGCGCCCGGTGCGCTGGCTGAGCACCATCGACGCCTACGGGGCGACGATCGCGAGCGGGCCGAACTTCGCGTACGACCTGTGCGTCCGGCGCGTCACCGATGAGCAGGCCGAGGGCCTGGACCTGTCGCGCTGGCGCGTCGCCCTCAACGGTGCCGAGCCGATCCGTCCCGAGACCCTGGACGCCTTCGCGGCGCGCTTCGCGCCCTGCGGCCTTCGCCCCGAGGCGGTGTTCCCCGCCTACGGGCTCGCCGAGTCGACGCTGTGTGTCAGCGGCGGCGTGCCCGGCAGCCCCTGGCGGCGGCGCACCGTCGACGTCGAAGGGCTCGAGCACAACGAGCTGCGGCCGCCGCGGCCCGGCGCGCCGGCGCGGGAGCTGGTCAGCAGCGGCACCGCGGACGAGTACGAGGTGCGGATCGTGGACGACGCGCGGCGCGAGGTGGCGCCCGGCCACGTCGGTGAGATCTGGCTGCGCGGCGACAGCGTCGCCCAGGGCTACTGGCGGCAGGCGCAGGAGAGCGCCCTCACCTTCCAGGCCAGGCTCCCGGGAGCGCAGGGCACGTTCCTGCGCACCGGTGACCTCGGAGCGCTCGTCGACGGTCAGCTGTACGTCACCGGGCGGCTCAAGGAAGTCATCATCCTCAACGGCCGCAACCTCTACCCGCAGGACGTCGAGTGGGCGACGCGCGAGGTGTCCAGCGCGCTCGGCTCGGGGCGCGGCGCCGTGTTCACCGTGCACGCCGGACACGAACAGCTCGTCCTGGTGCACGAGGTGCGCGCCGAGAGCGCCGACTGGGAGCGGCTGCGTGCCCTGGCCCGCCGCGTGCAGACCGCCATCGGCAAGGAGTTCGAGGTACCCGCGAGCAATGTCGTGCTGGTTCGGCCCGGCACGGTGCACCGCACCACCAGCGGCAAGATCCAGCGGAGCCTGATGCGCAGACTGTTCCTCAGCGGTGAACTCACCGGACTGTACGAGGTGCTGGACCCTGCCGTGCGCACGATGATCAGGCCGGGGCAGGCCCTGCTGGGCGACGAGCTCCTGGGCGGCGGTGCCGACGACCCGGTGTCCCGGGGTGCCGCCAAGTGAGCCAGGCCCTGCTTTCGACGGCGCCGCTCGAAGCGCAGGCGGCGGGCCGCCGGGCCGCCACCGTCGAGCGGATGCTCGGCGACCCGGCCGACAGGGCCAACCCCGCCGGCCACCGCAGACTGCTCGCCGCCGACCGGGCCGCCACCGTGTGCGAGGGAGCCGAGGACGTCCTCGACTCCTTCGGCATGAACGCCGAGTTCGTGCCCCGCGCGCTCGGCGGCCGCTTCGACTCCTGCGAGTCCCTGCTGCGCGTGATGCGCCCCGTCTGGCGTCGCGACGTGGGCCTTGGCATGGGGTACGGCATGACGACGTTCATGGCCGCCTCCGACGTGTGGATGCGGGGCACCCCCGACCAGCAGCGCCGGCTGGCACGGCTGCTGCTGACCGGCTCCAAGGCGGCCATGGCGCAGCACGAGACCGCGCACACCAACGACTTCGTCCGCAGCCAGGTGCGGCTCGCCGCGGGCGACAGGGAGCTGAGGATCACCGGCGCGAAACCCGTCATCAACAATCTCCAGCGGGCCGACGCACTCGTGCTGTTCGGCCGCGGCGCGCCGGACGGCGACGGGCTGTCCACGGTCCTTCTCGACCCTCGCGGGCTGCCCGCCGACCGCTTCCGGATCACCCGCCGCCCGCCCGCGGACTCCGTGGGACTGCGCGGCTACTTCTGGGCCGGGGCGCGCTTCACGGACTGCCCGGTGCCCCGCGAAGCGCTCCTCGGTCCGCCCGGCGGCGGCGTCGTCACCGCGGAGCGCTCCTTCCAGCTCAGCCGGACCCTGATGGCGGCCCTGGTGCTGGCCGCCGTCGACAGCAGCCTGCGCACCGCCGTCCTCGTCGAGCGGACCCGTGCCCCGGGTGCCGCCGCCGACCCGCAGAACACCGCCACCACGCTCACCAAGGCGTTCGTCAACCTGCTCCTGTACGACAGCCTCGCGGTGGTCGCCACACGGGCGCTGCACCTGCTGCCCACCGAGACCAGTGTGTACTCGGCGGCCATCAAGTCGCTCCTGCCGAAGGTCCTTCGGGACACCACCTACGACCTGGCCACCGTGCTCGGCTCCCAGCTGTACGCCCGCGACGGCACCGTCGGCGTGTTCCAGAAGATCGTGCGGGACGTGCCGATCATCAGCCTCGGCCACGCGGGCACCGTCGCCTGCCAGACCACGATCATCCCGCAGCTCACCACGCTGGCCCGCACCTCCTGGTTCAAGAGCGAGGAGGCGCCCGCGGCGCTGTTCAGACCCGCGGAGCCGCTGCCCCCCTTCTCGTACGGGGCGCTGGCCACGGCCGGCGGCCGGGACAGCCTCAGCGCCTCCCTGCTCGCCACGGCCGCGTCGCTGCCGGGCGGTTCCGTGGGGGAGCGGACCCTGCGGGCGCTCGCCCAACGGTTCGTGGCCGAACTGCGCGATCTGCGGGGCCGGGTGCTCGCCCTTCAGCCGCCGGGCGCGCCGGGCGCGCGGACCACGGCGTGGTTCGCCCTCACCGACCGATACGTCCTCGTCCTCGCCGCCGCCGCGGTGCTCGGCGTGTGGCGTGCCAGCGACGGGCTGCGCGACCCGTTCCTCGCCGACCCGGCGTGGGCGGCGTGCGCGCTGCACCGCATCGCGGAGCGCCTGGGCATCAGGGACGTCGACCTGCCGCCCCAGCTGGCCGCCCGCGTCCACCAGGAGGTCCTCGCCCGCTTCGGGGACGGGCACGGCTTCGACCTCTACAACACCCCGCTGCCGCACTGAACCGCACACCCAAGGAGTCGCACTCATGGCACAGCTCGACCCGCCGCGCCCTGCGGCAGCCAGTCGGCCTCGCCCCGGGGCCCGCCAAGGGGCCGGGCACTCATGACCGGCGCCGTCGCCGTCGTCGGACTCGACTGCGCCTTCGCGACCGCGACCGGAGTCGACGCGTACTGGGACCTGCTGATGCGCGGCGGCGACGCGATCGGCCCGCTGCCCCGCCGGCGCTGGCAGGGCCCCGGCTTCGACGGCCGCGTCCAGGGCGGTTTCCTCGCCGACCCCGATGTCTTCGACCACGCCTTCTTCTCCGTGCCGCCGCGCGAGGCGGCCGCCATGGACCCGCAGCAGCGCCTGCTGCTGCAGAGCGCCTGGCGGGCCCTTGAGGACTCGGGGCGCGCACCGGGGACGCTGGCCGGCAGCGACACCGGGGTGTTCGTCGGCACCATGAGCAGCGAGTGGGCGCAGCTGCACATGGGCAACTACGCTCGGGTCAGCCCGCAGCTCGGCTCGGGCAGCGCCACCGGCATGGCGGCGAACCGCATCTCCTATCACCTCGACCTCAAGGGCCCGAGCCTCGCGGTGGACACCGCCTGCTCCTCGTCGCTGGTGGCCGTGCACCTGGCGGTCGCCTCCCTGCTGTCGGGCGAGTGCGACACCGTGCTCGCCGCGGGCGCCAACCTCGTGCTCACCCCGGCGCTCGGTCTCGTCTACCGGCAGATGGGCCTGGCCGCGCCCGACGGCCGGTGCAAGCCGTTCAGCGCCGACGCCGACGGCATCGTGCGCAGCGACGGGGTCGGCGTGGTGGTGCTGCGCCGTCTCGCGGACGCGCTCGCCGACAAACAGCGCGTCTACGCCGTGATCAAGGGGACCGCCGTCAACCAGGACGGCCGCAGCAACGGCGTGACCGCCCCCAGCCGGTGGTCGCAACGGGAGGTGATCGCCGCCGCGTACCGCAGGGCGGGCGTCACCCCCGATCAGGTGCGGTTCATCGAGGCGCACGGCACCGGCACGGTGCTCGGCGACATCATCGAGTGCGCCGCGCTCGGCGAGGTGCACGCCGTACCCCGGGAACAGCCGTGCGCCATCGGCTCGGTGAAGGGCAACCTCGGCCACACCGAGGGCGCCGCCGGTATCGCCGGCCTCATCAAGGTGGCGCTCGCGCTGCACCACCGGATCGTGCCAGCGAGCCGCTTCGCGACGCGGGAGAACCCCCGGCTCAAGCTGGCCGAACGGGGCCTGAGGCTTCTCAAGTCCCCGCTGCGCCTGGAGGCCGGGCCGTCCGTGGCCGCCGTCAGCAGCTTCGGCATGGGCGGCACCAACGCGCACGCCGTCCTCGCCAGCGCCCCGCGGGTGCGGCGCGCCCCCGTCCGGCGGGGCGGTGCGGCGTCCGGCGGGGTGTTCACCGTCTCCGCCGACACCCCGGGGGGCCTGCGCCGCAACCTCCTCACGCACGCGGACGCCGTCGCGCGCCGCCCGCGCGGGGACGCCGCGGCCCTGTGCTGGTCCAGCAACCGAGTCAAGACGGGACTGACCTACCGGGCCGCGTTCACCGTCCGCGACACGGGTGAGCTCGCCGCCGCCCTGCGCACGGCCGCCGCCGACGAGCGCCTGGCCG
Organism: Streptomyces beihaiensis; assembly: GCF_026274175.1. Taxonomy (GTDB): domain Bacteria; phylum Actinomycetota; class Actinomycetes; order Streptomycetales; family Streptomycetaceae; genus Streptomyces; species Streptomyces beihaiensis. The sequence goes on along the minus strand of NZ_JAPHNL010000190.1, from coordinate 46,275 downwards.
AGGGTGTCGCCGACCGCGCCTGGCGCCCGCCGGTCATCGGGTTCCTCTTCACCGGACAGGGCGTCCAGGAGCCGGGCATGTCGGCGGGCCTGTACGGGACGTCGCCGCTGTACCGAAGCCACCTGGACGCCGTCGACGCCGCACTCTCGGGTGAACTCGGCATCTCGATCAAGGAGCTGATCCTCTCCGGCAGCACGGACGTCCACCGCACCCTCTGGGCGCAGCCCGCCCTGTTCGCCGTCCAGTACGCGCTGGCGGGGACCCTGGGCGAACTCGGCGTCGCCCCCGACGTGGTCATCGGGCACAGCCTCGGGGAGATCGCCGCCGCCACCGTCGCGGGCGCCCTGAGCCTCACGGACGCGGCCCGTCTGGTCGCGGCGCGCGGCCGCTGCATGGACGAACTGCCCGCGGGCGGCGGCATGCTGGCGGTGGGTGCCGCCGCGAGTGAGCTCGCCGCCCTGCTCACGGACGCGCCGGGAGTGGTCGTCGCCGCCGTCAACGGGCCCGCCGACACCGTTGTATCCGGCCCGCGTGACGCGCTCGACGCGCTCGCCCGACGCCTGGCGGGACAGGGCGTGCGGGCGCGCCACCTGCACGTCTCGCACGCCTTCCACTCCCCGCTGATGGCCCCGGCCCTGGACCGCTTCACCGACGCCGCCGCCCGGCTGACCTACCGGGCGCCGGAGGTGCCGGTCGCCTCCACCCGCTACGGCCGCCTGCTCGCCGACGAGCCGATGGACGCCGCCTACTTCCGCGACCAGGCCGTCGAGCCGGTGCTCTTCGCCGACGCGTTCGCCGCGATGATCGCCGACCTCGCACCGACCGCGCTCGTCGAGATCGGCCCCCGGCCTCAGCTCCTCACGCTCGCGGCCCGCGCCGAACTGCCCGACGGCGTCCCGCTCATCCACCCCGCCCCCGGAACGGCGGCCACCGTACGGGACCTGGCCGAGGCGCTCGCCGTGCTGTACCGCTCAGGACTGGAGCCGCGCTGGGACGGCCTGTACCCGCCCGAACAGCGGCGCCACGAACGCCTCGTCCCGTACCAGTTCTCCACCGACAGCCGCTTCTGGCGCAGCCCCGCACAGCCGTCCACGGCGCCGCACGAGCAGGACGCGCCACCCGCGGCGGACGCCACCGCCGCACGGGAGGACCCCGCGAGCGGGACGCAGGCCGCGGAAGGCTCCGCGGGGTCCGGGGACACCGCCCGCTCCCCGGTGCTCGACGCCGTCATCGAAGCGGTCGTCGAGGTCGGCAAGTACCCGCCGGAACAGGTCACCGCGGTCACCCGATTCTATGAGGACCTCGGGTTCGACTCAGTGATGATCATGCAGCTCAAGGACCGGATCGAGAACCGCCTGCCGCAGGCCGACGGCATCACCGTCCCGCAACTGCTGCCCGAGCTGCGCTCGGTCGGCACACTCGCCGCGTTCCTCGGCGAGTGGATCAGCGTAGGAGCCGCGACATGACCGCCACCCCCTTCTACATCGCCGGAACCGGAGCCGCCCTGCCGGGGCAGCCGGTCGACAACGCGGCCCTCGGCAAGGCATTCGGCATCAGCGAGGAGTGGATCGACCTCTTCGTCGGCACCCGCACCCGGCACTTCGCCTGGGACCTGGCCACCGGAGAGCCCACCCACACCCTGTCCGACCTTGCCGCCGAGGCCGCCGCACACGCCCTTGCCGCGGCCGGACTCGATGCCCAGGACCTGGACTTCGCGATCCTCACCACCGCGACGCCCGACCAGCTGCTGCCCTCCACGGTCAACGACGTCGCCGACCGCCTCGGCATCGACCATCTGGCGACCTACCAGCTACAGGCCGGCTGTGTGGGGGCGGTGCAGGCCCTCGACGTGAGCCGTTCGCTGCTCGCGGCCGGGCACCGCGCCGGACTCGTTCTCGCCGGGGACGTCACGGCCCGCTTCATGGACGCCAGACGCAACGCCGTGAGCCTGCCGACCGAGGAGCTCGTCAACTACGTCCTGTTCGGTGACGGAGCGGGAGCGGCCGTGGTCACCGACGAGGCGCTCGACGACGCCGTACGGGTGTGCGGTCTCATCCACCGCTTCGTCGGGCTCGGCCGCGCCCCGGGCCAGATCGTCGACTGGAACGGCCCGGTGCGGCGCGCGCCGCACCGGCAGATGCTGCGCGAGGACTACAAGGCCATCGAGGACCACGTACCGGCCATGGCCGCCGAGATCCTCTGGGAGCTGCTCGACACCACCGGCTGGAGCCGCGAGGACGTGCAGTTCCTGCTGCCGCCCCAGCTGTCGGGCCGCATGACCGCCAGGATCACCGCCCATCTGGGGGTGCCCGAGATGCGGGAGGTGTCCTGCGTCGCCGACACCGGCAACACCGGCAACGCCCTGCCGCTGCTCCAGCTCGACCGGCTTGTCCCGCACCTCGCCCACGGCGAGCGGGCTGTGACGATCACCGTCGAGTCCAGCAAGTGGATCAAGGGAGGGCTTGCCCTGGAGAAGGCGGTGCCCTCGGGTCTCGCCGCAGCAGGCGACGCGGAAGGAGAGCCCAGCCCATGACCGCACCGCACAACCCCGGCCCGGCCCCACAGGGCGCGCACAGCCCCCTGGAGCGGCTGCGGGCACTGCGGGCCGAGGGGCGCCTGGCCGCCGACTGGCCCGCAGTGCCGCCGCTGCTCGCCGAACTCGTCGACAGCGGGGACCGGGCCGACGCCGACGTCCTCGCGGACCTGTCGGCCTGCGGGCATCTCCTCGCCACCGTGGACACCGGCGACGTCCTCGCCCGCCATCCCGACGTGCCCCTGATCACCGCGGTGATCACCGGGCACGGCACCCTTGCCCAGCTGACCGCTCCGCTCACCGCCGAACTGGCCCGGCACGGACTGCTCACCCGCCCCGTCATCGGCGAGTACGGCGCCTATCTGCGGGATCTGACCGAACCCGGAGGCGAACTCGCCGCCGTCGAAGCTGATGTGACGCTGTGCCTCCTCGACGCGGGCGCCGTCTTCGACGAGCTGCCGCTGCCCTGGGGCCCCGCTGACGTCACCGAGGCATGCGCCCGCCTCACCGACCGGATCCGTGCGATCACCACCGCCCACGCCGCATCGGGCCACGGCACCCTGGTCCTGAACACCCTGCCGCTGCTCACCGACCACCTGCGCCAGCTCGTCGACGAGCGTCGGCGCATGGAACTCGGCGCGACATGGCGGGAGTTCAACGCGCGACTGCTGCGCCTGGCCAGTGACCAGCCGCACGTCGCCGTCGTCGACCTCGACCCGCTGATCGCCGCCGGCGGACCGGTCGCCGACGCCCGGATGACCCGCTACGCCCGCGCACCCTTCGGCGTCGGACTGCTGGCCGCCTACGCCCGCGAGGTCGGCCACATCGTGCGCGCCCGGCGCGGCATGGCCAAGAAGTGCCTCGTCCTCGATCTCGACAACACCCTGTGGGGCGGCGTCCTCGGCGACGACGGGCCCCGGGGCATCGCCGTCGGAGGGGACCTGCGGGGCGAGCCCTACACGGCCCTGCAACGGGTGGTGAAGCAGCTCGCCGCGCAGGGCGTCCTGCTCGCCGTCAGCAGCAGGAACGAGCGGGACGCCGTGCTCGACGTGCTGCGCGAGCACCCCGGCATGACGCTGCGCGAGGCCGACTTCGTCCGCGTGGAAGCCAGTTGGGAGCCCAAGGACACCCATCTTGCCGCTGTCGCCGAGGCTCTCGGTATCGGAGCCGAGAGCATGGTCCTCGCCGACGACACCCCCGCCGAGCGGGCGCTGATCCGCGCGAGACTGCCCGCGGCCGCCGTGGTGGCGCTGACCGGCGAACCCGCACTGCACGTCGAGCGTCTTCTGGCCGACGGCTGGTTCACCACGCCCCGCCTGACCACCGACGACCGTGAGCGCACCGCGCGCTACCGCGACACGGCCGCCCGCCACGCGCTGCGGCAGCGCAGCGGCTCGTACGAGAGGTATCTGCGCGATCTGGGACTGCGGGTCGAGCTGGCGCCGCCGCGCCCCGACGAGTGGGCCCGTATCGCGCAACTCTCCTTGCGCACCAATCAGTTCAACCTCACCGGGGAGCGCGTCAGCGAGCAGACGGTGGCCGCGGCCGCCGCCGCGCCGGACCGGCTCGTCCTCGCCGTGCACGTCACGGACCGCTTCGGCGACAACGGGCTCGTGGGCGCGCTGCTGGCCCGCCGCGCGAGCGACGGCCTGCACCTGGACACCTTCCTGCTCAGCTGCCGCGTACTCGCCCGCGGTGTGGAACAGGGCGTGGTCGCCGCGGTGCTGCGGGCCGCGGCGGACGACGGGCTGCCCGCGGTGCACGCCCGCTACCGGCCCACGCCCAAGAACGCCCGCGCCGCCGCCTTCTACCCCTCGCTGGGGTTCTGGGCGAACGGAGCCGCGCACGGAGCCGCGCGGGGCACGCAGACCTTCCGCCATGACCTGGCCGACCTGCCCGCCGTGCCCGGGCATCTCACGCTCGACCTGCGTCTGGGGGACCCGGCTGCCAGGGCGGTGCGGGCAGCAGCATCGGCGGTACTGACGACGGACCGCGCCACGGAGGGGGCGACACATGAGTCTTCTGAGCACTGATCCGCGACTGGCGGACGTCCTGGGGCTGTTCACCGACGACCTGGGAGTCGAGGTGACGGAGCGGGACGTGGACACCGACCTCGACGAACTGCACGGCTGGGACTCCGTCAACCTGCTGCGCCTGATCATGCTCGTGGAGCAGGCCACCGGCCGACGGCTCGCACTGCCCGCGTTCCTCGAGGCACGCACCATCCGTCGCATCCACGCCCTGCTCGGGCCGGACGGCGGCGCGGAAGGTCAGCGGTGATCCTCCCCGGCCGCGCCGCCTGTCCCCAGCTCGGCGAGCCCGTCGCGGTGACGGCCACCGGCGCCGACTGGGCCCGGGTCCGGGCCGACCTGCGCCACCACGGCAGCGCCCTGGTGCACGGCCGCCTCGCCGACTGGCGCCCCGACGAGGGCGACGAGCGGGCGCTGCGCGCCGTGCTCGGACGGGACTGGGCGCGCTACCGCGACATCGCGCACGACGAGATCCGCAAGCGCTACGCCGCGTCGCGAAGCCTGCTCAAACACGCGGCGGCCGCCGCACTGCGCGCGGACGTGTCGGACGTGGAGCTGGCGTACGGCCCCACCGGGCGCCCCTCGCTGCGCGGCTGCGACCAGATCGACATCAGCCTCAGCCATACCGACGACCTCTTGCTCGTCGGTCTGACCTCGCGCGGCCTGATCGGCGTGGACGCCGAACTCGCCTCCCGGCAGCTGTACCGCAAGGGACTGGCCCAGCACATCTGTACTCCGCAGGAGCGCCGCGATCTGGAGAGGCTGCCCGACGAGGAGCGCAATCCCAGCCTGCTGCGCCTGTGGACGCTCAAGGAGGCATACAGCAAGGCGATCGGGCAGGGTATGCAGTTCCGCTTCAGCGAGTTCGGCTTCGGACCGGACGGCAAGCCCGTGCGGGTCAACCGGCCCGACGGGACGCCGGGCGTGGGCGCGGAGTGGTTCTTCCGCACCTATTCGCTCGACGTCGGGGGCGTCCTGTTCGTCGTGAGCGCCGCCGTGCACGACGCCGGGCTCGGCCGCACCCTGGACACGGAGATCACGACCATGCTCGACGCGGAGACCGTCGACGTGATCAACGCGTCGCTGCGGGACAAGGCGTGAGGTCGGGAGTGAGTGTGGGCGTGAGTGCGGGCGTGAGGTCGGGAGTGAGGTCGGGGGTGCCGCCAGGGGTGACGTCATCGCGGAACTCCGGTCATCACGAGTCCTTGGCCATCAGAAGTCCTCGACCACGGTGGTGACCGCCTCCAGGACGGCCCGGCCCCCCTGGGTGAGGGTCAGGGTGACCGGCGTCTGCCTGCGCCCCTCGCTGTCGCGCCCGCACAGTCCCACCACCGCGGCGCAGCGCATGCCGAGCTCGGGCTCGGCGTAGCCGCGGAAATGGACCTTCAAGGAAGCCAGCGTGCAGCGCTCGGGGCGCAGGCCGTGCGCGCGGCCGACGGCCAGCAGCGACGTCTGGCGCAGCGTCTCCAGCTGGACGAGGGCGGGCACATGGCCCTCGGCCGCCCTGCCGGGCATCGGCCAGCCGGCGGGAACCCGCACGCCGACGGACAGCCGTCCGTCGCTGAGGTCACAGGGGCCGTGTACCAGGACGTTGCCGGGCAGGCTCCGGCCCACCTCGGCCGGGTCCACGGGCGCGCCGGTCACGTCCGTCCGCGCGGGCGCGCGCAGCGCCTGGGCGCGGCTGTGGCGGCGGTGGTTGCTGTGTGTCATCGGCGGCAGGAACACCACGTTCACCGTGCCCGCGCCGCAGGGGACGTCGCCGATCTGCAGAAAGGTGCGGAACTCCAGGGCGCGCGGCACCTGGGCGATGACCTTCTCCGGGCGCACCTTCAGGACCTGGGTGAGCTGCGCGGGACCGGTGCCGGTGGCCCGCCACGAGGACACGTCGCGGGTCGCGACGGCGAAGCGGTAGAAGACGCCGGTGCGGTCCACCGGTACGCCGAAGTGGGTCTTCCCGATGAACTCGCCGATCTCGCGGATCATTTCGGCGGCCGCCTGCAGATCGTGGAAGCGGTGCGGGCCGTCGCAGAGCAGCACATGCGAGCTCGGCAGGTCGTCGCTGAGGACGAACTCCTCCTCGCTGTCCGGGGATTCGGCGAGGCCGAGGGGCTCCCACGACCTGAGCCGGTGAACCAGGCGGCGCGTTCCCCTCCGTGCCGGTGCGTCGGCCACTGCGGCCTCGGCGCTGACGCCCACGCGGTCACCACCTTCCCTTCCTCGCGGTTCTGTGCCGGACCAGGTTCGCCGCGCACGGCGTCCCGTCGCCACCGTGGGGCGCTGGTAACAACCTGTAGGTCAGCAAGCTGCCGTCGCCGGGCGGGTGCGGGGGCGGGCGGGGCGGCAGGCGGGTGAGGTGGTGTGTTCTGCTCAGCGGCGTCCTGCCGGGACGGCGGAGGCCGCCCTGGTCGTCAGGGCCGGGCCGGGTCCCGGGGGCCGGAGGACGTCGCCTCGTCGAGCATTCCGGACAGGACGACGTTCACCCCGGCCTGGAAGCGGCTCGCCGAGTCCAGGTCCTCCATGATCTCGGATATGTGGCGGCGGCAGGTGCGCACCGACATGCCCAGTCGCCGTGCCACCATCTCGTCCTTGTGGCCCTGGGCCATGAGCTTGATCATCGACCGCTTGACGTCGTCGGCGACGTGCGCCGCGTCCTCGGCCTCCGCCACGTCCGGATTGAACACCGAGGCCCTGGTCCACAGATGGTCGTAGAGCTTGCACAGGAACGTGACCAGGGTGGGTTCGCGCACCAGGATCGCGCCGGGCGTTCGTCCCTCGACCCCTTGCTCGGGCAGGAAGACGGCCTCCCGGTCGTAGATGACCATCCGGTCTATCAGTTGGTCGGTGGTGCGCACCTCCGCGCCGGCCGCGCACACCGCGCGGATGTACGCCGAGGTGACCAGGTCTCCTCGGACGGTGTGCTGGTACAGGTGCTGGATCCGCAGGCCCCGGTCGAGCCGCTCCAGGGCGCGGCGGCGTGCCCCGTCAAGGAGGTGGCTCGGGCGGGGCCCGCCGGGCTGCACGCTCAGCACCTCGTGGCGGCACCGTGTGCCGTAGTCCTCCATGAGCGCCTCGAGCGCGTCGAGGTCGGTGATGACGTCGAAGGCCTCCGTGCGATTGCGGCGCCGACGGCTCTCGAAATAGTCGGGCAGCAGCGCGAGAAGGCCGTCGCGCGCCTTGGAGACGGACTGCTGCAGTTCCCGGATCTGTTGCTCCGCCGGGCCCACCAGGTCCGCCGACGCGGCTTCGGGGCTCACCGGGACGAGGCCGCCCTGCTCGCCCCGCAGGGTGGACAACAGCCGCACGGCCAGCAGGTTCTCCTTGATCTGCTCGGCCTCCTCGGGTGTCAGGCCGAGGCGTGCGGCGATCTCCGCGGATTCGTACCGGCCGGCGTACACGGCCTCCCGATAGGCGCAGACGTCCTTTTCGCTCAAGCCGCCGAAATCGTAGTCAGAAAGGGAACTTTCCGACATGCTGCAGCCACCCCTCTGCAGAAATTAGTTGCCATGCAACTTTACGACATCGTTTGCCGCTTGGGATTGGCTTTCACGGCGGCGCAGACTGAGGTGCGTCGCAAGGCGGAGACCGACCGAACGGGCGGGGCGAACCGCCCGGCACATGTGTGAAGGACGAGCTCATCTCCGAAGGGGGGAGGGGCGGATGGACATCCTGGTCGTCGAGGACGACGACGGCGTCGCCGAGGCGCTGGAGCAGACCCTCAAGGCGCACGGCCACCACACCGACCGGGCTCGCACCGGCACCGAGGCGCTGAACCGCTTCGGCCGTGCGTCCCTCATCCTGCTCGACCTGGGCCTGCCCGACCTGGAAGGGCACGAGGTGTGCCGGCGTATCCGCGCACAGTCCTGCGTCCCGATCATCACCGTCAGCGGGCGCACCGACGAACTCGACCGGGTCATGGCGCTGCACATGGGAGCCGACGACTTCGTCGACAAGCCCGTGGGCCGCTACGAGCTCGTCGCCCGCATCGAGGCGGTCACCCGGCGCACCCGTGGCTGCCCCCACCACGTGAGCGCACCCCGGCAGGCCACATGGCCCGTGCGGGCGGCAGCGGCGGCGCAGGAGCCGACAGCGCCAAAGGAGCCCGCCGGCCCGGCCGCTTCCGCCCCGGCCGACGGTCAACTGCGCGCCGGCCCCCTGCGGTTGGACCCGAAGACCCGCAGGGTGTTCCTCGACGGGGCCGAAGTGGTCACCACACGCAAGGAGTTCGACCTGCTCGCCCTGCTGATGCGAGAGCCCGGCACGGTGCGGGAGCGGCACCACATCATGACCGAGGTCTGGGACGCGAACTGGTTCGGCTCCACCCGCACCCTCGACGTCCACGTCGGCTCCCTGCGCACCAAGCTCGGCGACACCGAGTGGATCGAGACCGTACGCGGTGTCGGCTATCGCCTCGCCGTGCCCCAGGCCCTGCTCGTCTGAGACGGAACCCCGCCATGGCCCTCACCACCCAAGCGCCGACCGCCCCCGCCACCGACACGGCACCCGCGCCCGCCCCGGCCCCCACCGGCCCGCTGACGCGGCATCTGCCACCGCACGACGGCCCGGCCATCGCGGCGGCAGCGGCCCACCAGGTCCGCAGCCCGCTCGCCTCGATACGGCTGCGCCTGGAGCTTTTGCAGGACCAGCTGTCCAAGACCGAGGCCCGCCGCGAAGTGCGCGGCATCCTCGCCGAGGTACAGCGCCTGGGCCGCATCCTCGAACAGCTGCTGACCTGGGGCTCGATCGACCGCCGCGAGAGCCCCGCGGAGAACGTCGACCCCCTCGGCGCCGCCGCCCGGAGCATCGACGCGTGGTCGCCGCTGGCCGACACCCACGACGTCCGGCTCGTCCTGCACGGCCTGGCCTGCACGGCCACGCAGGTGCCCGGCGCCTTGGAGCAGTCCCTCGACGTCCTCCTCGACAACGCCCTGCACGTCTCGCCCGACGGCTCGGCCATCCACCTCACCGTCCGCCGTACCGCCACCACGGTCCGCACCGAAGTCGCCGACCGGGGCCCCGGCATGACCCGCGAGGAGATGGCCCGCGCCTGTGAGCCGTTCTGGCGCGGCGGGTCCTCGCGCAAGCCCGGCGGCACCGGCCTGGGGCTGACCATCGCCGCGGCGCTGCTCACCGCGTCGGGCGGGCACCTCGAACTGGACGCGCGTGACGGCGGGGGCCTGCTCGCCGTCGCGGTGCTGCCGGTGGCGGCCTGACCGGCACGGCAGCGCATCGCCGCGGCCGCGGAAGCTACAACAGTCCGCCCAGCGGCAGGACCCGCTCGGCCAGCTGTCCGCACACCCGTCCCTCGCGGACGTCGGCCTCGGCGAGCCACCCGGCGCCGACCAGGAGGTCGGCGTGGACGCGTACGTCCTCGGGCGGCACGGCACAGAACGCGGCGGCCTCCTCGATACCGAGCCCGTCCCGACCGGCGTGCCGCAGGCGGCCGTCGGGGCGGGTGTGGGCGGCCGTGTACAGGGCGAGCAGCCGGGTCGCCGGGCCCGCCTTCTTCTTGCGGAGCTTGCGGTCGCCGACCACCTTCTGGGCCCAGCCGGAGATCCTGGAGCGGTTGTTCTTGCCGAGGGTGAACGGATGGGGCCTCACCGGCAGCAGGCTGGGCACCGTGAAGGCGGTGGGGTTCTCGGGCCTGGAGGCCATCACCTCCTCGGAGGTGCTCGGCATGCGCAGCCAGTCGGCGTCGGCCAGCTGCCGCAGTACGCCTTCGGCGTCGTCCTGGAGCCAGCCGGTGAGGTCCTGTCCGGTGATGTTCCCGCTGCCGCAGCGCGCGGCCCGCAGGGTGAGCATGAGGACGGCGAGGTGCACTCCGGGCTCGGGGCTCGGGGCGTGCGAGGCGATGTGGCCGAGCAGGTCCCGTACGTGCGCGGCCTGACCACGGCTCAGCAGCCGTTCCACCGCCGGGCCGCCTACGGGGCCGACGCGGTGCTCGTGCATCTCGCGCGTGGTCTCGGCCGCCTTCTCGGCGCGGTCGGCCTCCTGGCGCAGCGACGGGTCGCCGCAGACGTCGGCCCACAGCCGAAACGCGCGGGCCTTGCGGTCGTGGAGCGTGGCCAGCAGCGCCAGGTCGGGCTCGGGGCACTGCTGGTAGGCGCGGAACGCGTCCCCGAGCTCGACGAGTTCCAGGCGCAGCACGTCGGGCTCGAGGTCGTGCGGCACGATCCGCTGGGCGATCTTCCCGCCGCGCCGCCTGTCCGGCCGCGGCCCCGCTCCCGGTGCGGCGGCCCGCCCCCGCGCACGGGGAACCGCCGCCGGCGCGCCCACCGACGACGCGCCCACCGCGTCCGCGTCCGTGCCCGCGTCCGCGTCGGGGCAGGGGCCCCGGTCGGAGAACACCGCCGCCGTGCCGCCCGCCGGCCCGCCCGCCGCCCGCGCATCCGGTGCGGTACGCGCCGCGGGGGCGGCGGTGTCCAGGACACGGCAGTCAGGGGTCGCGGCCGCACACCGCGCGCACATCTCCGCGATCCGCCACAGCCGCCCGGCACGGTCCGCGTACACGCTCAGCACGACCGGCCCCCCGCACCGCACCGCCCCCGGCTGCGGCCCCGCGCCACGGCGTCCGGCGGACGAGCCGGGGGCATGCCATCCGCAGTCGGCGGCGCGGCAGGCACACCACGCCCCGCCGCGCGGACCGCCGCCCGCGCGGACGTGGGCCAGGTGGGCGTTGACGTGCCCGACGGCGGCTCTGCGCGCCTCGGCGGCGGTGGCGAACCGCTGGTCGGCGCAGGCCGGTCGGGAGCAGGAGAGCTTGACCGCGCCGGCGGAAGGGCGACCGTCGGGATCGAGCCGGATCGTCCACACCCGTCCCGTCACCCGCTCGTCGTGCCGTGTGCCGGACTCCACCGCCATGTACGCACCTCTCCGCGTCGTTCGACCCGTCGGATCGGGCCGTTCCCCATCATCAACGATCTGGGCACGGAAACAGGTGCAGTTGACCACGCTGTGTGCATCGAGCGGCGACAGGAAACGGGTCGCGCCGAGGGTGATACTTGACCTTGGAACCTTAAGTTCCTTAAGGTTCGTTCATGCGGGAAGTCGGCATCGAGCAAGCTCGGAAGATCTTGGGTGACCTGGTGAACGAGGTCCGCTACAGCGGCCGCAGTATCGTTCTCACTCGCAACGGAACCCCCGTCGCGCGCCTCGCCCCCCTGGAACCCGCGGCCCCCGCCCCGCGGACCGCTCACCCCGAGGAGTCCTGATGCCCGCCGACTCCCGCCCCTCGGCCCACGACGCCGTCGACGCCCTCCTGGCCCGTTCCCTCGCGCCGGCGCCGCTGCCGCCCCACGAGGAGCGCAAGGCGCTGCGGACGGCGCTGCGCATCTCCCTCACGGACGCGGCCCGCGCCCTCGCGGTGAGCCCCGGCACTCTGCGCGCGTGGGAGAGCGACCGCGATCCCGGCAAGCCCGAGCAGCGCGAGGCGTACGCGTACTTCCTGGACTCCGTCCGCGGACGCCTTGAAGAGCAGGATCAGCACACGCGGGCCACCGCCGTCGACAGGGGCCGCCCCGGCCGGACGGCACCCACCGCATCGGCGGCGAGCGAGCCGCCCGCCCCCACGGCCGAACCCCACGACGCACCCGCGCCCACGCCCGCCTCCAACTCCGCCGCCCCCGCATCCGGCTCCGCCCCCACGCCCGCGCCGCCCCGGAGCACGAGGCAGACCACCTCGCGCCGCCGCGGCGCCGACGCCCGCCCGGACCTCCTCGCAGCCATCCACGCGCACATCACCTCCGCCCTCGACGAGAGCGGAGGCGACATCGACGCCGCGGCCCGCGCCCTGATGGGCGACGAGCCGAACAAGGCCGGCCGCTCCATCAACAACGTGATGGAGCTGTGGGAGATGAGCCGCGTCGGCACGCGCTACGACCACACCGTCTACCTCGACGCCCCCGACCCGCTCGTCCGCAGGCGCAAGGACGGCTCCCCGCTCGTCTGGGAGGGCCGCGTCAAGTTCACCAACGCCGACCCGGCCCTGGTCGGGCGGCCCGTCACCCCGCTGGACGCCAACGCCGCCTACCTCGCGGCGCTCAGCACGGCACACCTGCCCGTACGCCAGATCACCCACAACCCCACCGGCGTGCACGAAAGACACGGCGAATGGTCCTGGCAGGACCCCGACTGCTACGGCAAGGGCGTCGACCTCGCCGGAATCGTCCTCATCGACCAGCCCGCCTGGCCGCACAAGGACCTCCCCAACCCCCTCGGCGACCGCGAGACACGCGGCGCCCTGTGGGTGCCGACATCCACCTATCTCAAGCTCAAGGACGCCGCCTCGTCCAGGTACGGTGACCTCATCGACACCGTCCCCGAAATCCAGGAAGCCTACGTCGCGCCCGGCACGGACGCGATGTTCAAAACCCTGGCATCGGTCCTGAACTCGGCGCGCACCAGGGCGATTTCCGACGGCGACGAACTCACCAGGGCCTACATCGCCAAGATGTACTCGGTCCTCGTCTCCACCATGGGCGACAGCCACGCCAACAAGCACATCCGCCGCCCCGACTGGGAACGGATCATCCGCGCACACGCATTCGCCAATCTGTGGCGCAAGGCCGTCCGCGCCCACCAGGCGGGCCTCACGATCGCCTACGCGGGCGGCACGGACGAGCTCCACCTGGCCGGCGACGTCTGGACGGCCCGGCGAGACGGCAGGCTTCTGTTCCGCCAGGGCCCCGGCCTCGCCGAGATCAAGACCAAGGGCGCCCCCTACACGTGGCGCGGTAAGGCAGTGAGGAACTGATGCCCCGCGAGCCCCACAGCGGCGGCGCCCTCGGCGACTGGGGCCGCGGACCCGACAGCGGCGGCGCCGCGTTCGTGGCCGAGATGGACCGCCAGGTCCGCGACCTGATCGAACACGGCGAACTCGTCCCCCCGCGCGGAGCGTCGCCCGACAGCCGCCGCCAACTCGCCTACCTCAACGGCCTGAAGGGCGGCGCCCGCGAACCCCTGCTGGCCGCCGGGGTGCCCTACAGCACGGTGCGCCGCTGGGAACGCCAGGGCTTCGACGTACACCCCATCGGCGCCAACACCGACCGCGTCGCCCGCGCCTACTGGGGGACCCGCGCCCGCAACTGGCGCCGCACCGGCCGCCCCGTCCCGCCCGCCGTCCGCCAGGCCCTCGCCCCCCAGCTCAAGGAACGCGCCCACGGCCAGCGCATGACCGTCCGTCCCGTCGACTACCGCGACGTCCACCCCCAGGCCCGCGGCGCCCAGAAGGTCTTCACCGACAAGGGCGAACGCACCGTACGCCCGAGCAACGCCCGCTGGGACCACCTCGTCGACGCCTACGCCGGCGGCGACGAGACCCAGATGGACGACGCCTGGATGATCTACGCGGGCGACATCGACTCGCCCCCCGAGGGCTACTACGAGGTCGCCTCGGTCGGCTTCATGATCTGATCCGACCGGCGGACGAAAGGGCCCGGCGCGGGTTGTTCAACCGACCGCCCAGTCGCGCAGCCGGCGGGCGATGCCGGCCACGCCCTCGGTCCCCGAAGCCGCGTCGCGTACGAGCTCGACGGCATCGTCGACGGGGTAGTCGAGACGTCTTCCGTTCACGGCCAGGTATGCCTCGGCGGAATGCCAGGCGAAGGCGGCGTTCGAGTGCTCGAGGCAGGGCAGCCGTGCCAGCGTGTGCAGGAGCGCCGCCGCCTTGAGGTTGAGGCTCCCGTAGATGTCGTGCTCCAGAGCCCGCGCGTTGACCCGGGCGACCGCCGCGTACAGCGGGCCGTAGTCGTCGACCTGCGGGTCCCCGTCCAGGAGCTCGGCGGCGTGCAGCAGGAAGGTCACCTCGAGCGGATGCTCGGGATCGGGCTGGGTCACGCGGCGTGCCCCTGTCCGCGCCCGTCGAGGTCACGCAGGGCCCGCCTCTCGGCCTCCCGCTGCCCGGGAGCCGGGTCCAGGTCGTCGACGGCGCGGAAGGCGTCCCCGCTGCGTTCCTTGGATTTCCCGAACGCCGACAGGAACGCGCTCTCGACGGCCGTCGCACGGGCGTAGGCGGCCGACAGGATGTACTCCTGCATGCTCATCCCCTCCTGCCGGGCCGCCGCTTCGATCGCCGCGTGCTGCGCCGGGTCGGGGAACCTCAGGTTCAACGCTTTCGGAGGCTTCGCCATGGTACCGATGGTACCACTGGCCTCACGCTACGAGCCGACGGGCCGACGGCCGCACAATGGGGCCCGTGGCCCACGTTCCGATCGCTCGTCATCTGCTCCGTGCCCGAGACCTCGCGGACGCCCGCTACGTCGAGGCACTCACCGTGGCCGACATGGCTGCGGCCGCCGCGCTGTCCCCGGCCCCGAAGTCCTGTCGACTGGCCGTCAGATTGGCGCCGGGCCGGTTCGCCGGCTTCCGCCGGAAGCCGGCGACCAGGAACCCTGGCCCTGCTTGGCGGACCGGGGTTCTGGAGAAGGACGTCCGCGTCAGGATGCTGCCGCTCGAAGCGGCACGGCGGGGTACGACCTGACGCGCCACCCCACCCCTGATCGAGTGTGATTGCTTTCGTCGCAAACTGTTGACTTGGTGAGGTGCCTCGGAGAGGCTTTGCAGCCGTCCCGCTCCACCAGACCGACGGCCACGGCGCTCGCTGACATGGCTCAGCGGGGACCTCACGGGAGGCGCGTGCCGCTTTGCGCACCTGCACCGGTACACGTGTTCCTGCACGGACTCCGACACTGGTTCCGCCCGTGATCGGGTGTCAGCACGCCAACGTCCGAAGACTTGTCGGTTCGCCGCGGCGGAGCGTCTGCCGGTCCGTCGCCCCGGCCCCGGATCGCGGGCGCCGACGTGCGGGAGAGCCGCAGGAAGGATGAGCCAGTGAAACCGCCCTACTCAGCCCTACCTCGCCCTCGCGCCACACTGTTCATGCTCTGTCGAATCCTGGCGGTCTTCGTGCTCGCGGCAGGAGCCGTGACGACGCTCGGGTCCGGCCGGGCGCACGCCTCCACGAGCCAGTTCCACGGAGTGAACTGGGCGGACCAGCGGGACAACTTCGTCAACGGAGTGCTGCACCCGTCCGGTCTCAGCTCATCGGACACGTATGCCTCGGCATCCACGGTGGCCGACCAGGTGGTCGGCCAGATGTACTCGATCACCGGTGCCGACACCGTCCGTATGCCGATCAACGAGCCCACCGTCGCCGACTACTGGCCGACCTACACCGGCGCCATCGACACCGCGCTCACCAAGGGCAAGGTGATTCTCGCCTACTGGGCCTACGCCAACGGCAAGCCTTCTTCCACGAGCGCCTTCTTCCAGATGTGGGACACCGTCGTCGCCAAGTACGGCGGCAACCCCAACGCGTACTTCGAGGTGATCAACGAGCCGTACGGCTACAGCACGACCGACCTGGACGACTTCTACGACAACTGGCTGGCCAGATACTCCAGCGTGCCGCGCGGCAGAGTGATCCTCGATGGCGCGGGCTACGCACAGAACGTCGCCGCCGTCGGAGGCGACAGCCGCCTGAACAACACGCTGCTCGCGGTGCACGACTACTCGTTCTTCGCCGGCTACGACGACGAGACCGACTGGGCGAACCACATCGCCGGCTACATCGGTGCCTACGCAAGCCGCACCGTCGCCACGGAGTGGGGCGGCCCGATGAGCCCCGGGACCAAGAACGGCGTCCAGTACGACACGATCGACTACAGCATCCCGAGCGGCTCGTTCTTCGCCGATTACATCCGGGGCGTCAGCAGCGAACTGCGCGCGCTCGGCGTGGGCAGCGTGTACTGGCCGGGGCTGCGCGACGGCGACTGGTACAGCATGACGTCGAAGAGCGGGACCGGTTCGGGCATCAAGCTGTCCCTGGTCAACCCCACCGGTCTGACCCGCCTGCGGTACGCGTGGGGCATCGGTGGCGGGGGCGGCACGTACGTCAGGATCGTCAACGCCGCCACCGGCCTGTATCTCGATGGCGACGGCCGCACGTCCAACGGGTCCGACGCCGACCAGTGGACCGACGACACCGGCCGTCACGACGAGCAGTGGACCATTGAGAACGACGGCGGCTATGTGCGGTTCAAGAACCGAGCCACCGGGCTCTACCTCGACGGGGAAGGCCGCACGTCCAACGGATCCGCCGTTGGCCAGTACGCGGACACCAACAGCGCCAACCAGCAATGGTCCGTCCTGACCGATGCCAACAACGTGCGCATCAAGAACCGTGCCACGGGCCTGTACGTCGACGGCATGGGCCGTACCACGACCGGCGCCGGCCTTGGCCAGTACAGCGACACCAACAGCACCAACCAACAGTGGCGCATCACCGCTGCCGGCTGACGACGAGCCTTCCGGCGGTCCGGATCGGCGGTTGGAAGCCGCTCGTCGACCCGGAGAAGGCGGGGGCTCGGTGCCGGGCCCCCGCCGCCTGCACGTGGGCCGTCACCGCGGCGTCCGCGCTCGGGCACGAGGCGCCCGCATCGGTGCACTGCGCGTCAGCTCCCTCAACCGGAACACGCCCTCTTCCACGACCGGAGCTGTCGACCAACCCCGCTGCCGTCAGCCGGCTTTCGGTGTACGTTGCCGAGCCGCCCATGAGTGCTCGGCCGTCATTCCACTCAGCGTGGCCGACCACGGAGGCTGAGCCGGAACCCGGCGTGGAGCAGTGCTTCGACAGCCGTCTGGGCGTCACCGTGAGAGGCGGTGCTTCCCCCACGTTGACGGCTTCGGGATGGGGCGCAGGCGCCCGGGAAGCACAGGACGTGACGCCAGTGTCTGCGGCTTGCGGTGCGCTGGGGACGAAAGCGCAGGCTATGGGCGTAGGCGGGCGGTCGTCGGCGTGGCGCCGCCGACTGCTGCGCCGCCGGACCGGGGCGGCTGCCCAGGACAGTCGGCATGACCGGTCCGTACGTGACCGGTCCGTACGTGTCGACGTGACTCGCGGACACGACCGCGTGGCCGTTGCAGCGCTCATGTGGTGAACCCGCCCCGGCTTGGCAGACCGCCGCGGGGGCCTCGGTCGGTTTCTTGAGGATTTTATGTGGAGGTCAGGTGTGGGACGGGTAGTGTCCCGTCGAATCGCGGCGATCTCGTGAAGTGAGAGCGGGATGTGATGTCTGGGGCGTATGGGGGAGCGATGAACGTCGGTCCGGGCTTCGACGCGCCTGCCACATCCGGAACCGGCGATGCCTCACCGGGCGATGCCCCGCCCGGGGACGCCCAGAGCGGGGCCGCCGATTGCGGCGCCATCCCCGATTCGGGCCCCGATCCTGATGCCGGCTCCGCCCACAGGGCGGGTGAGGTGGGTGGTGCGGGTGAGGCGGGGGCCGGGCCGTGGACCCGCGCGGCTTTCGGAAGGGGCGTGGACTGGGGGGCGGGAAGGGGGGAGCAGCGGGCGCGCTCGTTCATGATTCTCGCCACGCTCCTCTACCGGGCCAGCCATGTGGTGATCGCCGTGTTCGCGGTGCAGCGGCCGGTGTCCGATCGGCCGGTGGACTGGCTGATGCTGGGCATCGCTGTCGTGTGCAGCGTGCTGGTGTGGGGGCATGCGGTCCGAAGCGGCCGGTTCTCCGCCGCGAGAGTGTGGGCCGATGTCGTACTGGTGGGGGCGGGGCTTCCGGTCGTCGCGGTGGTCTGGGGCGGACCGGTGGAGCTCGACTCTTTCGGCTGGGTGATCCTGCTCGGTACCTCCTCGTCGGCGGCGGCCGGAGTGGCCCTGGGGGGCGTGGAGATCGTCGGGGCGGTGCTGCTCATGGGTGCGTCACCGCTGGTGCTGTGCGCACTGATACATGTCAGTCCGTCGATCCTCGGCAGCCATCTCATCTCACTGGTGTCCTCCGGCGTCATGGCCTGGGTGTTCTGGCGCTACCTGTGCCGGCAAGGCCGGCTGCTCGACGCGGCCAACGCGCGGGCGCTGGAGACGGAGGCACGCCGGGCCCGGGACGCCGAGCGGCTGGCCCACCACCGGGCGCTGCACGACACCGTGCTGGCGACCCTCACCGCCCTCGCGGGCGGGGGCGTGGACGCCAACAGTCCCGAGGTGCGCGAGCGGTGCGCGCACGAGGCGGCTTATCTGCGCCGTCTGGTCCAGCGCGGTGCCGACGAAGGGCCAGGCCCGGGCCTGGGGACCGCCCTGGAGCGTGCGGTCCGGTTCGCCGAGGGTCTGGGACTGAGGGTCAGCGCCCAGTACCAGGCCCTCCCCGAGGTGCCGCCCGAGGTGGCCACGGCGGTGAGCGATGCGGTCACCGAGGCGCTGAACAACGTACGCCGGCACGCCGGTACGTCCCGCGCCTACCTGACCGCCGCGGGCAGCGCCGACGGGC
The DNA here is from genome assembly GCF_026274175.1 of Streptomyces beihaiensis. Lineage (GTDB taxonomy): Bacteria > Actinomycetota > Actinomycetes > Streptomycetales > Streptomycetaceae > Streptomyces > Streptomyces beihaiensis. Next base: position 27,439 of record NZ_JAPHNL010000190.1, on the reverse strand, counting down.
TGCTGGTCACTGTCGTCGACCGCGGCACAGGGTTCGATCCCCGACGGGTGGTGCCCGGGGTCGGCCTGCGCAGTTCGATCGCCGGCCGGCTGGCGGAGGCAGGCGGGGCGGCGCAGGTGGAGAGCATGCCGGAGGAAGGCACCCGAGTCGAGTTGAGGTGGCCCGCGTGATCACCGTCGCGGTCGTGGACGACGACCGGATGCTGCTCGACGGTCTGGGATCCTGGTTCGGCGGCGTGTCGAGCCTGCGGCTCACCGCCTCGGTGGCGACCGTGGACGAGTTGCTGGCTGTGATGCCTGAGCCGGTGGACGTCGTCCTGCTGGACCTGGTGCTCAAGGACGGTTCGCGGCCCGTCGACAACATAGGGCGGCTGCGTGCGGCGGGCTGCCGGGTGCTCGTGATCAGCTCGGTGCCGGACCGGTCGCGGATCCTGTCGGCCGTGTCGGCGGGGGCCGGCGGCTATCTGACCAAGGACAACGACCTGAAGACCCTGGTGGCGGCGGTCGAGGAGATCGCCGCCAGCGGGACCGCGCACTCACCCGAGATGGCCTTCGCCTGCGCGCACGACGCCGACCCGGCCCGGCCCCGGCTGTCGCCGAAGGAACTTCAGGTGCTCGTGGACTACGCCTCGGGTCTCACCCTGAAGGCCACCGCGCGGCGCGCCGGGATCAGCGCGAACACGGCGAAGGACTACCTCGACCGGGTGAAGGCCAAGTACCAGCAGGCCCGTCGACCCGCATACACGAAGACCGACCTGGCCGCGCGGGTACGGGAGGACGGGCTCGGCGGCTTTTGACGCCCCGGCCTCGGCCGCCTGTGGTCGGGGGTTGAGGAACATCCGAACGAAATCCGGCGCTAAGGATCTGTCGGCCCTGGTGGGCGGCTGACGGAGCGTCGGCGACTGGACTCGTCTGAAGTCGTCCTACAGACAACGCCCTAGTATCTGCGGCAGCTTGGTTCGTCACCTGCGGTGACGTTTTCGGGGCCGTACATGAAGCGGCCCTGTTATCTGCGGCAAGGGGGAAGCGGTGCCCACCGTCGTGCAGCCGGCGGCCGGGAAGGCGTTGACCGTCCGCGCGGCGGCTGGTGCCTTCCTCGACTCGCTCCGCAACCCGAACACGGCCCGCAGCTGGTCGACCGGCGTCGGCAAGACCGCTGAGCGGATCGGAGAGACCCGCCCGCTCGGGTCGGTCGCGGACGACGAGGTCGGCGAGGCCCTGGAACTGCTGTGGGGCACCGCGGCGGTCCAACACCTGGAACGCGCGCCGGGCGGCGGTGCTGTCGTGGCTGGGCCGGTGCGAGTCGTACGGGTATGACGGCCGGCGGTCCCGGCCTGGACGAAGCGGCTGGCAGTGCCGGACTCCGGGCCCCCGGCCCGCTCGAAGATGGCCGTGGACCGGCTCATCGCCCGGCGTGAGGTCCACCTGCGGGAAGAAGACGCTGTGGCCGGCCCGCCTCTCCTACGGCCAGGCCCGCGCCCCGCTCGATGAGCACACCGCCGTGCGCGGACCAGGGACGGGCTGGGACCTGCACGGGTACCGCCATTCCGCCCTCACCCACCTCGGGGAGCAGGGCGCCTTCCTGCTGATGCTGATGGCCAAGTCCCGGCACAAGAAGCCGGAGAACGTCCGCCGGTACTTCAAGCCGTCCCCCGAGGCGATCTCTGAGCTGACCAGCCTGCTCGCCCCCGGCGATGCGCGCCGCTGACCCTGCTGTGCAAGAAGTCGGCCTGCGGCTGTACGCCTGCTCGCGCCCGACGCAACCCTTGGATGGCATCCTTGGATTTATCTCTTGGCTCCAACCCAAGGGTTGCTACCTTGGGTTCATGTCAGGCAACGAGAAGCCTCGCCTCATCCCGACCGGCAAGTGCTGGTGCGGCTGCGGGAAGGACGTCGGCCTGGGCAAGTTCTTCGCCGCCGGCCACGACAAAATCGCCGAAGCAGCGCTCATGGCCCTCAAGTACGACGGGTCCGTCGCTCAACTGCTCCACGCTCACGGCTTCGGCTCGCACCATTCCGTACGCCACGCCGCCGTCACCGATCCGGACTGCTCGTGGGAGAAGTGCGCCGACTGCAACTACAGCGGCGCCCCTGCCAGCATCGCCAACCACCGCAAGAAGGATCATCCCGACCGGCATGTCCTCGCCCAGGCGATTCGCGCCCTCGGCGGCGCCTGGGATCCGCAGCGTGCCGTCAAGGCTCTGGGCGACCACGGTCACACGTGGGAAGACCAACGGGCGGCGGAGAAACGTGTCCGGCAAATCCTGCGCGACCTGTGCGCGGACGGGCTCATCGCCAAAACCGACCCTCAACGGGCCGTCTACGACTTCGTTCAGGAGTAGAGCCGGGGACGGTTCAGCCCTCGGGGACGGGGGTGCCCTGGTGGTAGTAGAGCCGCCATCCGGTGTCGCCCTCGCCCTTGCGCCACAGGGAGCTGCGGCGGGCCCGGCGGCCGGCGATGACGCTCTCGTACGTCAGGTGCACGAGGTCCGGGGCGAGGAGCACCCCGCGCATGCCGGAGGTCTCAATGCGCGGGCTGTCCGCTCCGCCGTGCAGGGTGGGCAGGGCCGCGACCATCTCCTCGTACGTCCAGCGCCGCCCGGAGGCGCCGACCTCGACGAACTCGGGGTCGAACAGCCGGACGCCGACGGCGGAGGCGCGGACGGCGGTGTCGTGCAGGCGCAGTTCACCGTCCTTCGCCGCGGCTATTGCGGCCTGTTCCTCGGGGTTCTCAGTCGTGTCGATCACGGACGCATCCTCTCCCGCCCCGGAGCCCTGGGCAAAGGGTCTTCGGGATCCGTCCGTTGACCAAAGTGGAGAACCCGGCATTCCGGGCCGCGGCGTGCCTGGTCGCCTCTACAGTTGCGTCATGGACTTCAACCGGGGTGACTGGACCTGGGAACTGATGCTGACGAGGCGTCCCTCCGACACACACTTCTCGAAGTCGAGCACTCCAGGCGGAGAGAGCCCGCTGGCGCGGGATGACGACAACGCGCTCGTCACGCACGCCGTGCTGTTCGACGGGACCAAGACTGCCCTGGTGATCCTCGGCGCGGGCGTCGCGCTGGGGGCCGCCGCCGCGGTGAAGGTCACGCCGCATGTCAAGAGCGGGCTGACCAGTCTTAAGTCGAAGCTGCGCCGCCGGGCGGAGGACACTACCGACGCCGAGACTCCCGTTCCCCTCACGGTCGTTGCGGAGGTCGAGCCGGAGCAGCCCGAGCCCCCTCGACTGCGCACTGTCTGACCGTCGGGCAAGGCGCCGGCGCGGGCCCGGGTAGATCCGCATCACGGACTGTCCCGTGCCCTGTGCGGGGCGTCCTCGGGTATGTCGCGACGGTCTCCTCCATCGAGGGCATCCACGGCACCAGGTGGACCAGGTTTTTGCGCAGGATGAGGACCTCCTCGCCCTCGCGCATGGCCTTGCTGTAGGAGGCGGCGAGCGGGAAGCGGAAGGCCGTCACGATGGTGTGCGGGACCTGGAGGAGGTCCAGGCCCCGGCTGATGTCGGCCGCAGTGGCCTTCCACTTGCCGCAGTCGACCTCCCGCCACAGGGCCGGCCCGTCGGCGTTCAGCCTCCCGGACGCGTTGATCGTGCTGACGATCCGCCGCTGTGCGGCCCGGACCTCCGAGGCGACCGCTACCGCCGTCTCCCTCTCCCTGCTCTCACCGACGCCCTGTTCGCCGTGTCGTCTGTGCTGGTCAACGAGCCAGGGGCGGGGAAGGCCCGGTGGACTTTCCCCCGTCGGGCGCGCTCCCTCGTCGTCATCGGCAGTCAAGTCGAGCCGGGTTGAGCTGTCTCAAGTCCCCTGCACATGGAGCTGGGTTGCTCGGGCCGCCCCCATCCTGAAGCGGTTATTGCGAAGTTTTCGCTTCATATCTACGGTGAGCGCATGCGACCGAAGCACGAGCCTGAGCAGATCACTGACCTGTCACGGTTGAGGGCGTTCATGAATCCGCTGCGGATGCAGCTGTACCGGCTGCTGTACGCCGCGGGCACCGCGACCGCTTCTCAGCTCGCCGAGCATGTCGACGAAACGCCGTCGCTGGTCAGCTACCACTTGCGCAAGCTGGCCGAGCACGGCTTCGTGACGCAGGCGAGCAGTCAGGGCGCCGACGGCCGTGAGCGGTGGTGGCAGGTGGCATCCGAAGAGGGCTGGGGCTTCCGCGACTCGGACTTCGCGGACACGCCCGAGGGAGCCGCCGCCGTCGGCGCGGTGACCCGAGGGATCTTCGACACCCGCGTCGCCCAGTACCGCACGTATCTCGACCAGAAGTCCGCCTGGGGGAAGGCGTGGACCGATGCGTCCTTCAGCTCCGAGTGGCTGCTCGACCTCACCCCGACCGAACTCGCCGAGATGAGCGATGAGCTTGAGGCGCTGGCCCGGCGCTGGCGGGAGCGCGGCAAGGCCGCCAAGGCGGCCGACGACACCGAGGACCGCGAGCACGTGTCCGTGCACCTCTACGGCTTTCCCTTCCGGCCTTGACTCAGCCGGATCCCGACGTACTGGAGCCCACGATGGCCACCTCGGAGACAGTCCTGCCCGAACACGCCTCCACACCGGCCCACCGCGACGGCAACGTGCTGCGTTGGCTGACCGCGTACACCGTCTCCCTCGTCGGCGACAGCGTGTACTTCGTCGCCCTGGGCTGGTCCGCTCAGAAGGCCGCCGGTCCTACCGAAGTAGGCCTCGTCATGGCCTCCGGAGCGTTACCACGGGCGCTGCTCATGCTCGGTGGGGGCGTGGTGGCCGATCGGTTCGACCCCCGCCGGGTGATTCTCGGCAGTGACACACTGCGCTGCCTCCTCATCCTGGCGGTCGCCACCGGTATCGCACTGACGGCGCCGGCCTTGTGGATACTGGTCACGGTGGCGCTCGTCTTCGGCGCCGTCGACGCGCTGTTCGTACCCGCTGTCGGTGCCCTCCCGCCCCGCATCACCGCCCCTGACCAGCTGGCCCGGATCACCGGCATGCGCACGCTCTCGACGCGCCTCGGCCAGATCGCGGGCCCGCCGATCGGCGGCCTTGCCATGGGACTCGGCGGACCCGCGGCCGCCTTCGCCGTCGCCGGACTGCTCATCGCTCTGTCCCTGCCGCTCCTGCTGGCGATACGGATACGGCCCCTCGTGGCGAGCGGCGCCGAGCAGACAGGGCCCGGCACCGCGCGGCAGGAGCTGCTCGACGGCCTGCGGTACATCCGCCGCCACCGGCTCATCGGCCCGCTCGTCGCCGTCGGCGCCATCTGCGAGTTCGGGCTCACCGGCACCCTCAACGTCGGCATGGTGCTCCTCAACGCCGAACGCGGCTGGGGCCCTTCCGGCTACGGCTGGATTGTCAGCAGCTTCAGCGCAGGTGCCGCAGCCAGCGCCGCGCTGCTCGCGATCGCCGGTCGGCTGCCCCGTGCAGGCCTGATGATGGCTGGGACGCTGCTCGTGGGCTGCGCGGGCGCGGCCACGATCGCGCTGGTGCCGACCCTGTGGCTCGCCGTGGTGCTGGCCGCGGTCATCGGACTGAACGCGGGTGTCTTCGGCAGTCTGGACAATGCCCTCATACAGACTGCGGCGGATCCGGCCTATCTTGGCCGGGTCACTTCCGTCGTCATGCTCACCATGGTCGGTCTCGCCCCCCTCAGCTACCCGCTGGTCGGCGCTGCTATCGGAGCCTGGGGAGCCGCCCCGGTGTTCGTCGGCTGCGGCGTCTTCGCCAGCCTGGGCGTGGGCATCGCCCTGGCTTCCAAGGCGGTGCGGCACGCCGAACTGCCCCGGCGGCAGCCAGGCGTGACCGTGTAGACAACCCAACCGCAGCCCCGCCGACCAGCCCGCAGCAGGGGCTGGTCGGCGTCTCCCGACGAGTGGCAGTCACTCGCCGTCCACGGCATCCGGATCACGCAGTGGCCGCAAGCCTCCGGGCAGGTCGGGGAGCTGGTGCCCCGGCCCGGGCGGCCTGGATCGGGGTCTCGAACAGGTAGTACGTCGACAGCGCTCCAACTCCGTGCGCGACGGCGCCCCGTCGTACGCCGCGTACGCAGCGGCCTGCGAATCCGTCAGAAACTCGACCGGCACCCCGGACGTCCAGACAGTCAATGATCACCACGACTGCCGAAGGCTCCGCCTCAGCAGAGCCCCAGGTCAAGCGCTCTCAGGCCCGTGATGGGCTTAGCGCCGGTTTTCGTTCGGGTGTTCCTCAACCCCCTGGTCATTGGCGCCGCCGGCCACCGGGCCCCGCCGGCCACCGGGCGCCGCCCTGCTCTCTCGTCGCGCCGTCTACGGCTGGCTACGCGGAGTCGGACACACCCCTGCCCCGGCCGTCACTTGCCCCGGCCGTCACTTGCCCCGGCCGTCACTTGCCCCGGCTGTCACTCCACGCCTCAGCGCCTGCATGCCGGACACCGCCGACGGACGTTCGAGCGGACGCTCTCGTGGCTGCCCGGCTCCCCCCGACCCTGTCCCATGGGACGCCGTCCCAAAGTCCATGAGACACCGTCATAGAGCACGAAGACGTGTACCGCAAGCCCCCCGAACGGGTGGCTGGAGCAGGACAGTCTGGACCCGTAGCGTCGAGCACGCCGACGCGAGCCCGACACCAGTGACAGGCCCGGGGTGGGGGCGGAGGGTGGGGGGGGCGAGGCGGGAGCGGGGGCAAGGCCGAAGGCGCGGGGACGGGACGTGCCCGCACGAGGCGACAGGGGGGGGCCGTGTTCGAGTTATGGCCGGCCACGGCCGATCACGGGTGCCACGTCGTTGTCGTTCCGCCGCACAGAGCGCGAAAGGCGGGCGAGCGGTACGAGCCGCACAGTGTGCCGCAGGACGGACCGCGCACGGACGGCGCAGCCCGGCGGGAAGCGCCATGGAGAAAAAACGGGCCACCACGTCACAGCGCGGCGCGACACAGAACGGCACAACGGAACACAGAGCAACACCGCCGAACGAGATGTCGCCTTTTCGTGAACCCCGCCGGAGGAGGACCGCACAAGCCCTCCGAAGCGGAATCCATTACTCAATTCACAATACCCTGCGGGAGGAGCCTCGTGCCCCCGCGCAACCATTCACGACCATCATCAAGTCCCCTGCATACAGGGCGAGTTGACGTCAGCTGTCATGTAGAACGGACCCCGTTGACAGAGGGACACATTCATGTCAGCCTACGAGAAGCCGGGATTCGGACACCGGCGGCAAAGATTTCAGACATCTTTTATAACGCTCGGTGTTGATTTCCGAGTTGATCTCCGGGATTGCCCGCGAGGAGCTTGATGAGAATCGCTCCCCATTGCGCGTTCGGGAATTCCGGAGAGCTTTTCCGATTCACCTCGTACACCCCCATGCCGGTGTACGTCCCCTGAGCACCCGAGCCATCGGGTTCGCCGTTCGAATCCCCGGACGGCGTCGTGCATCACTGCCACACAGAGGAGTTCGCCATGAAGAAGATCGTCGTGCGCAAGACCGGTGCCGTCCGCCTGACGTCCGCCGCGGCCTCTTGCTACTGCCCCGCCGCTGCCTGACCCGAGCCAAGCGAGCTGTGCGGCGGGAGTCCGACCCGCCGCACAGCCTCCTCCTGACAAGTCGACGCCAACAGGCCTTCCGGGTCAGAGAGTTGCGTGAGGCATGACCACACCGGCGTCCCCGCAGGCGTCGCCCCCCGATCTCGACCAGCCGCTGCGGCTGCACCCGCTGACCTACCTGGACGAGGGCGAGGAAGTCACCGTCGGCCGCGCCGACATCGACTCCTACGGCCTGTTCCCCCCTGACGGCGCTGCCCTGCTGCGCCGCCTGGAAGGAGGGGAGCCTCCCCGTGCCGCGGCCGCCTGGTACACCGAGCAGTACGGCGAGCAGGTCGACATGGCCGAGTTCATCGAGGTACTGGCCGAGCTGGAGCTGCTCGCCAAGGATGGCGAGAAGGTGGCCCAGCCGACGGGACCGGTGCGCTGGCAGCGTCTGGGACGCGCGGTGTTCTCCCCGGCCGCCTGGGTGGTGTACGGCCTGCTGGTGGCCGGCGCGGTGGCCGCCGTGATCCGCACACCGGCCCTCATGCCGCGCTACCAGAACGTGTTCTTCACACACTCCTCGCTGGTCGCGCTCATGCTCGGCATCGTCCTCGGCCAGGTCCCATGGATCTTGATGCACGAGGCCGCGCACGCGCTGGCGGGCCGACGACTGGGACTCAACTCCTCGCTCTCGATCAAACGCCGCTTCTACTACGTGGTGTTCGAGACCGCCCTGGACGGCCTGGTGAGCGTGCCCCGCCGCAGGCGATACCTGCCGATGCTGGCCGGACTGGTCGTGGACGTCGTGGTGACCAGCGGCCTGACTCTGGGAGCCGCCGCCCTGCACGACGCGTCCGGGACGGCCGGCCTGATCGGCCGGCTGCTCCTGTGCATGGCCTTCGTGGTCGTCATGCGGATCGCCTGGCAGTTCTACTTCTTCCTCCGCACCGACCTGTACTTCCTGGCGATCACCGTCCTGGGCTGCAACGACCTGCAGGCCACCGCCCGGCAGGTGATGCGCAACCGCGTGATGCGCGTGCTGCGCCGCCCCGGCTCCATGGTGGACGAGTCCACCTGGCGCGAACGTGACCACCAGATCGCCCGCTGGTACTCCTGGCTGATGGTGGCCGGGTACGGCTTCTTGACCCTCATCCTGTTCACCGTGGCGTTCCCCAGCGGCATACGGGTCACTGAGATGGCCATCCACAAGCTCACCCACGACTTCTCCGCCCTGAACGCGGCCGACGTCTTCACCTTCCTGGTCCTGAACTTCTTCGAACCCGTGATCGCCCTCTACCTGGCGATACGGGCCTGGCGCAGCCGCGACCGGACCAAGCGCGCAACCGCCCCCGCCGCCCCCGCCGCGTAAAGACAAGAGGAGACCGCACCCATGGAGCAGGCAACCCCCCGCCACCACTGGCTTTGCGGAGGCTCGCGCGACGACCGGGCGGCTGTCCTGCCGTCACTGGCGCTGCCCCAGGCCCTGGAGGACCCCGTCGACGCGCACCGTCGACTGCGCGGGCCCTACACGGCGGCGGGCACACTGGTCCGCGCGCTCACCCCGGCCGTCCTGCCGCGCGACAGCGAGCTGGTGCGCAGGCACGACATCGAAATACTCTCGGTGGCCCCCGAACTGAAGGAACAGGTCCCCAACTCGCGGGAAACCCTGACCTCGATGGCACTGCCCGCCGAACGGACCCGCTACTACGCCCGGCTGCGGACCAAGCGGATCGCCAACGGTCTCGTCGAGTTCGTACGCGACGCCTGGGACGACGACGCCCCGCGCAGCCTGGTGATCGAGAACGCCGAACACGCCGACGCCTCCGACCAGGAATTCCTCGCCGCACTGCTGCGCCGGGTCGACCCCGCCCGGCTGACCGTCGTGGTGTGCACCGGCGCCGCGCGGCAACCGGGAGCGCAACTCGCCGCCGCCCTGGCGCAGCACTGCTCACCGACCGAGGTGCCGCACGGCGCGGCCGAAGCGGCCCAGGCCGGTACGGGCACGGCCGGTACGGGCACGGCCGAAACGACCACGGCCGAAGCGGACCCGGCGGCCGCCGCCTGGGACTTCGTCCGCTCCGAGTGCCTCGACGACGGCCCCGGCGCAACCGGCCGGGCCGCATACGAGGCACTGACCGACGCACAGCGAGCCGCACTGCACGACCGACGCGCCGCCGAACTGACGGCGGCGAACGAGTTCACGCTGCGCCTGGGCGCCGTCCCGTACCACCTGGAACGCGGCGCGGACCCGCTCGGCACAGCGGTGCCCGCCCTCTGGGAAGCCGCCGACCACTGCATGGTGAACGGCTTCTACGACGCGGTGATCGAGCTGGCCCAGCGCGGCCACCTTCTGATCGAGGGCACGGACGACATCCGGCTGTGGTGGAAGTTCGGCAGGCCGCTCGGGCTCGCGCTGTCCCTGCTCGACCGCACCCAGGAGGCGGAACGCGTCTACGAACAGGCCCGGATCCTGTTCACCTCGCCGCAGGAGCAGATGGAGTGCGTCTACTCCATCGCCATGCTCTACACCCGCCACCACCCCATGGAACTGCGGGACGACCGCAAGGCGAAGGCACTGCTCAACGGCGCCATCGCCACCGCTTCGCTGCTTGAAGGACGCGTCGAACGAGCCTTCAAGAGCGCCTTCTACAAGAACGGCCGCGCACTGGTCGAAGTGCACCTCGGCGACCTCCGCGAGGGGCTGAGACTGGTCAACGAGTGCATCGAGGACCTGGACCGTAAACTGACACCGGACGAACACCGCCTGCACCGCTCGGTCCTGAAGAACAACCGCGCCCGCGTCTGCATCGGCCTGGGACGCTTCGACGACGCGCTCGCCGACTACGCCGTCGTCATCGAGCAGGACCCCAACCACGCCGAGCACTACCTCGAACGCGGCGACATCCTGCGCCGGCTCGGCCGCGACGAGGAGGCGCTGGCCGACTACACCCGAGCGCTGGAGTTGTCACCACCCTTCCCCGAGATCTACTACAACCGGGGCGACCTACGACTGGCGGACGGCGACGTCAAGGGCGCCATGGAGGACTTCAGCTACGTGATCGAGCTGGAGCCGGAGTTCCTCGAGGCATACATCAACCGTGCCGGACTCCACCTCGAACTGGGCGACCCGGACGCCGCGCTGCGCGACGCGGAGACAGGGCTGCGACTGGCCCCCGACTGCGCGCACCTGCACGCCGTGGTAGGCCACGTACTCGCCGAACGCGAGGACCACGCGGGCGCCGAGGCCGCCTACGACCGGGCCCTGAACGCCGATCCCGCACTGGTCAGCGCGTTGTGCGGACGCGCGACCGCCCGCTACGAGACCGGCCGCCGACAGGCGGCGCTGGAGGACCTGTCCCGTGCGGTGGAACTCGAACCCGACGACCCGGCGCTCCTCTACAACCGGGCCTTCCTCCGCCGGGAGACCGGCGCCGTGAAGGACGCGCTGGACGACCTCGAACTGGCCTCCACCCTGGCCCCGGACGACGAGGAGATCGCCGCGGCACTCACCGACTGCCGCCATGCGGCAGCGGCCGCATGACGCCCGCGCAGGGGGGCGCCGCCGCCGGGGCCGTCACCACGGCACGAGCCTCGGCCGGCCCCCCGGCGCAGCCGCCGCGCCAAGCGGGCACACCGCACCGGGCCCTGCGCAACACCCTCGGCCGCTACGCCACCGGTGTCGCGGTCGTCACCGCCCGCTCCCCGAACGGCCTGCCGGTCGCCATGACGATCAACTCCTTCACCGCCGTCTCCCTCGACCCGCCCCTGATCCTGTGGTGCCTGGCGGTGCGCTCGGCCAGAGGCGCGGCGTTCACCGCCGCCACGCACTTCGCCGTACACGTACTCACAGCCTCCCAGCACCAGCTGGCGACCCGCTTCGCCGGCCCGGCCGAACAGACCCACGACCTGCCGATGACCACCGGCCCCCACAGACTGCCGCTCCTGCCCGACACCGCCGCCACCCTCATCTGCCGTCAGACCGGCCTCTTCACCGCCGGAGACCACACCGTCCTCCTGGCCGAAGTCGAGTCCCACACCGCAGCCCCGGGCCAGACCCTGCTCTTCGCCGACGGCGCCTTCCACCCAGGGCCGTCCACCGGCAACGGGCGGGTGTGTCCAGTAGACGGCTGATCCTGGTCGTTGAGTCATCACCGGTCGGTGGCAGGGCGAGGCGGCCGTCGAAGGCGATCTGGAAGATGCTGCCGTCTGGTATGCCGATCCAGGGATCGGGTCATCGCCGGCTACCCAGACCAGGTCCGGGGCCAGGTGGCCTTTGGGTCGCGGCGCGTGAAGCCATTCCACCGTGGGCTCGCCCCCTCCTCGATCCGGCCCCGCGCATCAGGCGCTCGGCCCGCTTGCGGCCGACGTGGACGTTCTGGCGTATGAGGGCGGCGTGCACACGTGGTGAGCCATAGGTCCCGTTCGAGTCGGCGTGGATCTCCTTGTTCTGCTCGGCGGGGTGGTGTTGTCAGGCCGTGGCGCGGACGATCAGGGTTTTGATGTGACCGGGCTCGGGGGCGTCGAGAAGCTGTGCCTCGGCGGTGGCGAACCCGGACCGGGTCAGCAGGCGTTCCCACACCGCGGGTTTGTAGCTGTACCGGTAGGTGAACATGGCCTTCCCGGCGAAGCCGCCCTTGTACATGCCCTGCGGGCCGTATGCGCCCGGAATGGCCGGTGGCTGGGAGAACACGAAGACACCCCTCGGATTGAGCCGGGCCCGCACGAGCGGGAAGAGGCGGCCGGGGTCGGCGAACCAGGCCGCGCCGAAGATCGAGTAGATCGCATCGTAGGTGTCCTCGCGTGACGCGAGGTGTTCCAGGACGTCGCCGTGGTGGAATATCACCCCGTCCCATTTCTGCCGGGTCTTCTCGACCATGACCGCAGAGAGGTCGACACCTTGCGCCTTGACTCCACGGTCGGCGAGATAGGCCAGGGCCCGACCGGTGCCGCAACCGATCTCCAGCACGGTCGACGGATCGCCCAGGAGCTCGGGGCCGGGGCCGTGTCCGGCGTACTGAGTCCAGCAGAACGTCGGCTCGAAGTCGTCCTTGAAGGCCGACCTGGCGTACGTGTCCCACAGCTCGGTCTCGGCGGCGATGTCGTGAGGTACAGGCATGGAGTCCTTCGTCGGCGGCATGGACGGTACCCCGCCCTCGAAGCGAGAGCAGGGACACCGTATCGAGATCAGTGGCTGTCGGGGACCTTGTTGTCGCACGGTGAGCACTCCGTGCCGTCGATGGCCCACAGCTCTTCGTCGATGGCCCAGCCCTGGGACTTCAGGAAGTCGCCGGTGCGCAGGCACAGGCCGTCGTTGCGGCGTTCGACGAAGGGCGCGTGGTGTTTGAACCTGCCGCCGTTGTAGCGGCGGCAGATGCCCCACCAGACGGGGGTGTCGAGGATGAGCTGGTGAACGCCGATGTCGACGAGCCTGCCGACGCCCAGGTGCACGTCGGGGTTCTCGATGGAGCCCACGACGTACGGCATTGCCGAGGATCCGTTCGGCCATGTCACGCACCATGGTGTGATCCCGCAACAGCAGCGCGACCTCGCGGTCCCACAGGCTCATGCCGGAGTCGAACACGTTGATGGTCAGCGTGCGTGTGGCTGGGTTTTGTCTGGCGGGTCGTACGGTGGGTTGCTCTTCGGGTGCGGGGGTGTTGTCGCCGCCGTCGGTGTCGCGCTCTTTTGCGCCTACGGGCCGCCGCATCCTCGGCCCTGGGGGGCCTGCGGTGCGACGGCGGGGGGTTCGCGTGGGCGGGCGGCTGCGGGCCTGCGAGGGGTTTGATGGATCAGCGTGGCTGAGACCGGTGCGGGGTTGCTGGAGCAACACGTGGCGGGTGCTTGTGCACCTTCAGGCACGTCGTGGCGTGCTTTCGTCGGCTGAGGGCGGGGGAGGGGGCGTGGGCTTTCGTCGACCGGTGGTACTGGGCTGCGGTGCTGGCGCTTGGCGGGTGGCCCGTCAGGAGGTGTCGCGCGCCTGCTTCCCGGGCCCCGGTGTGTGGGAGGAGCGGCCGCCGACCACAGCCTGTACCACTGCTATAGAGGGCGCCGAGGCCATCGCCCACCTGAACTGCGAAAACCCTTCCAGGACCCAGTTCTGAGGAACTGCCACCCAGTTCTGTCGAACGTGCACCCAGTTCCTGAGAGCTGAGTGCCCAGTTCCCAGGAACTGAGTAGATTGACTTCACGTTCATGAGGTCCTCGCCGGTTTCCTGCTGCGACGGCAGTGCTCTGCGATGGGACATTCCGCGACGCGCGTCGGGAAGCGCAGTTCATGAACGCTGTGCTCATGTACGCTGAGTTCATCTAGTCGGCCTGAGAGCCGTCGTTCATGCATGCAGAGGCAATCCCTGTCCATGGAGGGCCTGTTGGGGGCAGCACGCAGACTGGTCGACGCTGACACGGGCGAGCTCATCCTCTATGCGCCCTACGCCTTCTCCGGCGCTCACATCCAGGTCGACAAGGCCCGCGTCGCAGCGATCACCGAGAGCAAGGAATTCACCCCGAGCCAGAAGTTCCTGGTCCTGTGGTGGATCGGCATCTCCCCTGAAGGCATGGCACCGCTCAGAGCGACCGGCGCGGACATCGCCAAGAAGGTCGGCATGACCACTGACGCCGTCGGCAAGATCAACCGTAAGCTCTTCGAGCGCCGCATCCTGATCGAGCGCGGCCGCATCGGCAACTACCGGCTCTACCGGATCAGCCCTTACATTGCGTTCCACGGATCCGGGGCCGAACAGCGGGAAGCCATCAAGACCTGCAACCCGCCGGACATCCCCGGCTTCGACAACAACACCCCTACGCGGTGGGAGGCCCAGTGAACAACGACGACAAGCGCAGACTCCTGGACGTCCTGCACCGTACCGCCGGAATGACTGCCAACCAGCGCCTCATCGTCATGCTCTACGCGATGCACCCCACCGACCGCGCCGGAGCCGTCATCGAGACCGCCACCGACCTGGCCAAGCTCGTCGGCATGTCCCCGACCGTCTTCTCCCGCACTCGCCGCCAGGTCATCGAAGCCGGCTGGTTGGAGGAGACGGAACGCCTCGCACACATCAGCTACTACCGCCTCAGCGCCAAGAGCACAGGCGAGGACACCGTCGTCCCGCTGCGCCGTGCGACCTGAACGTTTCTGCAGGGTGCTGCTCATGTACGTGGATGAGCAGCGGTTCCAGGGCAGTTGTTCATCGACTTCACGTACATGAGTTCCGGCCCTCGTGGTACTGCCGGTCGGGACGCGCTCAGGAACACTCCGGCTGTGTCGGGTCTCGCGTCTGGGGCGGGGGTGGCTGGTGCCCGCTGGATTCGGTGTCGATTTCCCGGCCGACGGACCACCGCGGGACTTTGATGGTCACGGTGCCTGGTGGTGAGTACCAGTACAGTGCGCCGCGTCCGTACAGCCCGCGGATGCTGTCGCAGCCCCGCTTGTAGTCGATCCAGCCACGGACGCCGAGTTCACGTAGCACGGTGAGGATGCGTTGCAGGTCGTCGAGGTCGCGGTAGTCGCGGGTGTAGACGCAGGCGCGGGTGAAGTCCCTGAGGACTTTGGACTGTGTGCCGAGGTAGCCCTCGATCGTGGCGCCCCGGATCCGCTCCCACATGTCCTGGTCGATGCCCTTGGGCATCCATTTCCCGGTGACTGGGTTGCCGTATGTGTCGACGCCTTCGTCGAGGTGTTCGGGTGCGTGGACGTGGTCGGTCCAGCCCAGGCTCTGCGGGGGTGGAACGGTCAGTCGTCCGTCGAGGACTCCCGGCCCGGGGGAGTAGCTCAGCGTGCCCGCTTCAGTACGTCTGAACCTTCCCCTTGATCGTGGACGCCTGGAGACTGGGACGTGAGGTTCCAGAGGAAGTAGCACCAGGTGGGAAACAAGTACACGAAGCGGTACACCGAGGAGTTCAAGCGGGACGCGATCGCGCTCGTCGACTCCTCGGGCAAGACGGTCACCGCTGTCGCCCGGGAGCTCGGCATCAGCTCGGAGTCCCTGCGCGGCTGGTACCGCCAGGCCAAGGCGGATCGGGGCGAGGGCGCCCCGGGTGAAGCTCTCCCGTGGCCGTGGACAGCGGGTGTTTACGCTGCGGGGGTGAGGTCGTGTTGCAACCGGGCTCGGGTTTCGAGTGGGGTGATGTACCCGAACTCGGGGTGCTGGCGAAGTCTGCTGCGGTTGTACTCGACCTCGATGAAGCGGAAGACGTCGGCGCGGACCTCGGCCCGGGTCGCCCACACGCTGGTGCCGATCTCAGCTTTCAGCACGGCAAACCAGCTTTCCGCGGCGGCATTATCGTAACAGGAGCCGACACGGCCCATGGATTGCCTCATGCCCAACTTCCGTACCTCCTTACGGAATTCGTCACTCGTGTATTCCGAGCCGCGGTCGGTGTGCATGATGCAGCCCGGTTCCAGGGCGCCCCGGCTCGCGGCCATCCGCAGGGCCGCCACCGGCAGCTCGGCCCGGTGGTGGTCCGCGACCGCCCAGCCGATCACCTCGCGCGTCGCCAGATCGATGCAGGTCGCCAGGTAGATCTTGCCCTCGGCGGTGACCAACTCGGTCATGTCGCCGACCAGCCGCATGCCCGGCCGCGGTGCGGTGAAGTCCCGCCGGATCAGGTCGGCGGCGAAGACCGCCCGCTTCGCCTGCCGGGTCAGCCCGCCCCGCCGGCGCCGGGTGATCCCGACGATGCGATGCACCCGCATCAGCCGCTCGACCCGCTTCACGTTGACCACCCGCCCGGCCCGGCGCAGGGCGGCATGGATCCGCGGGGCGCCATAGGCACCCCGCGACCCTGCATGCAACACCCTTATCTGGCCCACGAGTTCGTCCTCATCACGCTGTCGCACCCGCCGAGCGGGCCTGGTCGCCTGCCAGGCGTAGTACGCCGAGCGGGACACCCCCAGCACCCGGCACAGGAACGCCACCGGACGGCCGCCCGGGTTGGTCTCGGACGCCTTCTCCGCGTCGATGAACGTGTAGCGCGCGGCTACCTCGTCTTCTGCTGTGCGAAGAAGGCGGTCGCTTTTCCCAGCACCTCGATCGTGGCCTCCTGCTCACGGACCTTCCGGCGCAGGCGCGTGAGTTCCTCGCGCTCGGCCGTGGTCAGCGCCCCGGCCGGACCCTCGCCCCGGTCGATCTTCGCCTGCTTCACCCAGTTCCGCAGGCCCTCCGGGCTCACCCCCAAGTCCCGGGCGACCTCGGTGACGGTCTTCTCCGACGACAGCGCCAGCGCGACCGCGTCCCGCTTGAACTCAGCAGAGTACCGCTTGCTCGTATTGCTCTTCTTGCTCACTACCTGTGACTGCTTCCTCCGGGATGTACCGTCCCAGTATCAGACTGTCCAGGTCACAGGGGGAGCTTCAGGAGTAGAACTCGCCCCGGAAGCGTGACAGTTCCGCCAACGGATCTCGCCGGGCATCGTGATGCAGCAGACTCATCCTTACGGCCTTCGTACTGGACGTGTGTGTTCCTTGGTCGGAGCACATGTTCAGACGAAGGCCGCTTCCACGTACGGCAGTTACCGGACCGAGTGATCAAGTACGACGCGCCGTTCGACGGCACACGTTAAAGATCAAGCTAGTGGCCCATTCGGATCAGTTGAGTACGCTGACGCACTCGCCCGTGTACCAGCCGCCGTTCTGGTTGCTGTATCCGCACCACGAGCCGGCGCTGACGTTGGCGTACGGCGCGTAGGTCAGGACGTAGGTGTTGCCCCCGGTCGCCCAGAACTTCCCGGTGTCTCTTACCACGCTCCCGTACGGGTTCTTGATCTGCATGTCGGCCCAGCCGGACGAGCTGTAGTGGGTGGCGTTGTACATCGTGCTGACATACGTGTGGCTCCCGTTGACGGTGAAGCAGACGTTGCCGTTGCAGCCGCCCGCGGTGTCGGGCCGCACAACCCCGGACTCCTTGAAGAGCTGGAGCACCCCGTCCGCGGTCCGGACCTGCTTGACCAGGACGGCCCCGGAGTGGGTGGACGCGGTGGGCGTGGCGGCCGAGGCGCTGGTCGCGCCGACCGTGCCCAGCGCCGCGAGGGCCGCGGCGACCACCGCCCCGCGGGTCGCGATCCTGGCCCGGCGCGAAGCATTCTTGAGAGTGTTCACGTGATCCTCCGTAGTGACAGAGATGACGACGTACTGCCGGCTTGTGGAGCAGTGAACCGGACTGCGATGCCTACGTTCGTGCAGGTCAGTCGGTTCGCTGCCTATCCTCTCCGTCGGCTGTGCCGCTCGGCCACGACGTTCACCTGTCATTGACCTGACACTCCCGTCGGCGCGGAGTTAGGCTCATGTGCGCTCTGAGCCCGACCAGCGGGGCGGCGGGTGGCACACGGGGGACTGGGGGAACGTGTGGGGTCTGTGGTGTTTGCCGCGCTGCTTCGGGAGCGGCGTCTGTGTCTGGGGTGGAGCCAGGACGAGCTCGCGGAGCGCTCGGGGGTGTCGGCACGTTCCATCAGCGCGCTGGAGGCAGGGCGGCGCCGTCCCCGGATGTCCTCCGTGGTCCAACTCGCCGACGCCCTCGGCGTCGATGCCAGTACCCGTACCCGGTGGCTGCGGGCGGCACGGGACACGGCCCCACAGATCGCCGCCGTCCCCGACGACGACCCGTCGGGCACCGGGTCAGCTGCGCCCCCTGGGCTGACCGTGCCGCAGCAGCTGCCGGCCGCTGTAAGGCACTTCACCGGGCGCACCCGGGAGCTCAAGGAGCTCGCCGCGCTGATGGCCGGTCAACTGCCCAGCTGTGGCGCGGTGGTGATCTCGGCGATCGCCGGGACCGCCGGGGTGGGGAAGACGTCCTTGGCCGTGCACTTCGCCCACCGGGTGGCCCGCCACTTCCCCGACGGGCAGCTCTTCGCGAACCTGCGCGGCTTCGATCCGGGCGGGCCCCCGACGGACGCCGCCGGGGTGGCGCGGGGCTTCCTGGACGCGCTGGGGGTGCCGTCCGTCCGCATCCCGGCCGACCCGGAGCGCCAACTCGCGCTCTACCGCAGCCGACTGGCCGGCACCCGGACCCTGATCGTGCTCGACAACGCCCGCGAGGCGGAGCAGGTCCGGCCACTGCTGCCCGGCTCGGACACCTGCCTGGTGCTGGTCACCAGCAGGAACCGGCTGCCCGGGCTGGTCGCCCTGGACGGCGCCGTCCCGCTCCCGCTCGACGTGCTCCCCCGCGAGGAGGCACGCGAACTGCTGGTCCGCCGACTGGGCGCCGAGCAGGTCTTGGGAGACCCGGACGCGACCGACGAGCTGATCGAGTTATGCGCCCGGCTGCCACTGGCCCTCAACATCGCCGCCGCGCACGCGGCCGACCACCCCGGCACCCCGCTGGGCGTCTGGACCGGCCAACTGCGCGACAACCGCGCCCGTCTGGACCTGCTGTCGGCGGGCGACGACCACGCGGACGTTCGGGCAGTGTTCTCCTGGTCCTACCGCGCCCTGGCCCCGCAGGCCGCCCGGCTGTTCCGCCTGCTCGGTCTGCACCCGGGCCCGGACATCAGCGCGGCCGCCGCCGCGAGCCTCGCCGGACTGCCGCTCCCGCAGACCCGCCGCCTCCTGGACGATCTCCACCTGGCCCATCTGATCACCGCGCCGGACCGGAAACGGTACACCTTCCACGACCTGCTGCGCGCCTACGCCACCGAGCAGTCGGCCACCCACGACTCCCCGCAGCAGCAGGCCGAGGCGACGCTGCGGATGCTGGACCACTACCTCCACACCGCCTCCCGCGCCGGCTCCCTCGCCTATACCCACGACAGTTCCTGGCCCCCGCTCGACCTCGCCGAACCGGCCGCCGGAGTGACTCCCGAGGCCCTCGCCGACCGCCGGCAGGCGCTGGACTGGTACCGGGAGGAGCAGCCGACGCTGGAGCAACTCGTCGCCCGAGCCTACCAGTTGCAGTTCGACGGACATGCCTGGCAGCTCGCCGGCGCGCAGGTGTCCTACCTGCTCAAATCGGGCCTGTGGCAGCAGTGGCAGCGAGTCGGCGAAACCGCTCTGGCCGCAGCCGAACGCACCGCGGACCTCGCCCGGCAGGCCCACGCGCACCGCTGGCTCGGCCAGGTGCACCGCTCCCATGGCCGGCTGGCCCAGGCCCATGACGAACTGCGGCTCGCCCTCGGCCTGTTCGTCGCCCTCGGCGACCGGGAACGCCAGGGCAGGACCCGGCTCGACATCGCCATCACCCACGGCGAGGAACGCGCCTACGCCGAAGCGGTGGCCGAGTCCGAGCGGGCGCTGGAGCTGTTCGAGGCCGTCGAGGACCCGTCCGGCCAGGCCCTCTCGCTCAACAGCATCGGCTGGTACCTGACCGTCCTCGGAGAGCCCCGGGCGGCACTTCCGTACTGTCGGCGCGCGCTCGAGCTCTCCCGCGCCGACGGCAACCTCCCCGCCCAATCCTCCATTCTCGACAGCATCGGTTACATCCACCACCACCTCGGCGAGTACGAGGAGGCGCTGCCCGCCTACCGCGGGTCCCTGAGGCTGCGTCAGGTGATCGGTGACTACTTCCTCCAAGCCGAGATCCACACCCACCTCGGCGACACCCACCTCGCCCTCGGTGACACTGAGGCCGCCCGCCGGGCCTGGACCGAAAGCCTCGCCATCCTCGACCGGCTTCAACACCGCGACGCCGAAGCCGTCCGCGCCCGCCTGGACAGCCTCGCCCCGTAAGGACTGGACTGGCCCGGCGGGCGTAGGCCAGCTCAGTCGGCCGACTCCCGCTCGCGGCGGCGACCAGGGCGGTGGCCGCGGCGATGGCGACGAGGGAGGGAGGCGGCACCCTGACGAGTTTCCTCCGGCTGGAGCGCCGGGCGGGGCGGGCGGCGTGGCGTGCATGAAGGCTCCGTCGGGAGTGGGGAAAGAGGCAGGCGCGGGACAGCCAGAGGCTGGCCCGGGCCGGATCAGGCCGTCAGGACGTACGGGGAGGGGCGGTTTCGGACCCGCGGGTGTTGCGTCACATGCCCTGCGCGTGCCGGGTGCTGGTGCCGAGGAGTTCATGGATGAGCTGTTCGGTGTCGTCCTCGAGCGGGCATTTGTAGGTGAACCGGCCCGGGTTCGGTAGAGATCTCAGATTGTGGTGGTGACCTGGGGTTTCGTGAGTTCCGTGTAGTAGTTGGCTTCGTATTCGACCGGCGGGACGTGGCCTATCTCACCGTGGAGCCGCCGGTGGTTGTACTAGTCGATCCACTCGGCGGTGGCCAGCTCGACCTGGGAGAGCGTCTTCCAGGGCTGTCGAGGCTTGATCAGCTCGGTTTTGTAGAGGCCCACCGTCGATTCCATCAGGGCGTTGACGCTCCTATAGTTGTCAACTCGCCGCGGGGGCCCGGTTCGGGGCAGGTCGGATGAGGTGGTAGACCTCGCGGATCACGTAGCGTTTGAGGCAGCGGATGATCTCGCGTTTCGTCCTGCCCTCGGCGGTCCGGCGGGCGACGTAGTCGATCGTGGGCTGATGGAACCGCATGCGGACGATGACGGTGCGATAGATCGCGGCGTTGAGCTGGCGATGGCCGCCGTGGTTGATGCGGTGCCTGCCGCTGGTCATTCCAGAACCGGTGGGCACGGGCGCGATGCCCGCGAGTTTGGCCAGCGCGGCCTCGGACTTGATCCGCTCGGGGTTGTCACCGACCACGACGAGGATCTCCGCGGCTGTGTCCACGCCGATGCCGAACGGTTCGAGCAACTGTGGAGCGGCTCGGTGCACCAGGCCGTCGATCAACTTCGTCAGCTCTTTGGCCTCGTCGTTCAGATACTGCTAGCGCCTGGCCAGGGTGCGCAGGGCATGGCGGAGGGCGTCTGCCGGCTCTTCGAGTTGGCGAGGACGTAGGCCGGCCAGGTGTCGGGCCAGAGCGATCTGTGTCTTCCCGGCGGTCTCGCGCCGCAGGTCATCGGGCGCGTGGACGAGCATCGCCTTCATCGTGACCATCGCGGCCGTGCGCTGTTCGACAGCCTGGTCATGGGCGATCTTGAGTTGCCGGATCATCTCGGCCTCACCGGCAGCTGTCTTGGGAGTGGCCGTGGCGAATCCGGCGAGCACTGCGGGGGCGGTGTTCTCGGCGTCCAGAGTGTCGGACTTGCCGTTCATCCTCCGTTTACCGCCGGTCCGGGCGGCCGGCCTCGACCACCTTGTGACCGGCCCGGCGCAGGAACGAGGTCAGCGTGGCGCCGTAGGAGCCGGTGCCCTCGATGCCGAATGCAAGGACCTTGCCGAACGAGGAGGCCCAGTTGAGGAGTTGCTGGAACCCGCCAGTGTCCGTGGGGATCGTCAAGGTCGCCAGGATGCCGCCGATGGTGTCCATGACTGCCGCGACGTGTACGTGCTTGTGGGTGTCGACGCCGATCACCACATGCCCGGACCTGGTCTGTCCACTGTCGTTCACGATGTTCCTTCCGGCCGCTAGCGTGGGATGCACGCTGTCGCCGGTCGGGCGGACAGGACTGTCACGGGGACGCTTTGCCGAGGTGGCTCCAGGCTCCTATCAGGTCACGTCCGGCCGGCGGCAGCGCTTGCTGCGTGCCCGGCCGGACGGTCGACAGATCAATCGAGTCTCCACTTCACCCGGGGCGGTTCAGTATCGCTTTGGCGTTGTGTCAGGTCAGTCATGTTTGTTTTGTGGCGCTCTTAGTGCGTTGTGGCAAAGGGAGTCCCTGTTCGATGAACAGGGACTTCTTCGTGTGCGGGGCATGATCGCGGAGGCGTAGGGGCAGGCAGCGGACGGTTTGTTGTGGATCGAGGAGGTCGCGATGCCGTCGGTGCTGGGGTTGATGGAACAGCGTGAGGCGCGGGCGAGGCAGGATCTGGAGTCCTGGACGGAGGTTCTGGAGCAGGCTCAGGCCGAGGTGGATGCCGCGCGGGAGCGAGTCGAGCGGGCCCGCGTGGGGCGTGAGGAGCTCGTGTCGGTGCTGGCCGGGGAGAGCCCGGTGAATACGCCGGTTTCCGTGCCGTCCGGTGGTGAGATGGCTGCCGTCGTGGGATCGGGCGGCCCCGGCGCGGGGCACGGCGAGCGGCCGCCGGTGTGGCGGTCGGGCATGGGCGAGGAGGTGCTCAGCGGCCTGTATCGGGAGGTGTTCGCCGCGGTGATGACCGCTTCGGGGCCGATGAACGGGGTGGAGCTGACGCGGGCGGTGGGCCGCGAAGCAGAGATCAAGAACGAGGTGGAAAAGATCCGGCACCGTGCCTACGTGCTGGAGAAGCGGGGCTGGCTGGTGCGGGCGAAGGACGGACGGTTCATGCCCGCGCCCGGAGCAGTCGGCCGGGACGCTTCTCCGGCCAGCGCGGAGCGTCCCCGGCGAGGCGCCGGGACAGCCTGATCACGGCGGCCCACCACACCATCTGAGCGTGGTGGTCGAGGCGGCGTTCGTGGTCGCGGTTGAGGCGGCGTGAGCGGGAGAGCCAGCTCAGCGTGCGCTCCACCACCCACCTGCGGGCCAGTACGACAAATCCGCGCCTGCCGTCGGAGCGGCGCACGACCTCGACGCGCACCCCGTGACGGGCGAACGCCTCGGCCAGTGCGGGGCCCTGGTAGGCGCTGTCGACCCACACCAGCTTCAGCAGCCGGCCCGGCTGGTCCATGAACGTCTCCAGCAGCGCGGGGGCGGCCTTGGAGTCGTGCACATCGGCCGTCGTCACGGTCACCTCCAGGAGCAGGCCCTCGGTATCGGTCAGGATGTGACGCTTGCGCCCGTCGCGTGACTTGCCGCCGTCGTATCCGCGACTGTCCTCACCGACGGTCTCGGAGGCGTCCACCGACTGACTGTCGATGACTCCCGCACTGGGCTCAGTGTTGCGGCCTGAGCGTTCCCTCGCCGTGCGGCGCAGGCGTTCGTGCAGTTCACGCACGTAGCCGCAGGCCCGCCAGCGGCGGAAGAAGTCGTAGACCGCCCGCCAGTACGGGAAGTCGACCGGCATGGCCATCCACTTCACGCCGTTGTCGACCAGGTAGCGCACAGCGTCGAGTATCTCGCGGTGGCAGTACGCCTCCGGACGCCCGCCCCGCTTCAGGAGCCAGGCCGGCACCGGCATCGCGGAGCGGACCTCGGCCCACTCCGCATCCGTCATGTCACTCGGATAGCAGCCTGCCCGCCGTCCCGGAGCGATCGAACCGAACCTGTGCACGTAGCAGTCACACCCAGGGGTGACCGCAGTAGACGCAGCCACAGTGGTGCTGCTCAACTGATCAGGCAACGGGCTTCCTTGGTCGTGCTGGTGTCGTAACCGCGTCACTACCAAGGGGCCCGTTCTCTCATGCCCGCGACCGCACCCGAACCTCAGTCCAGACGACCACCCGCTGCCGCTCGAACAAGATCCGGTTTGCCACAACGCACTGAGAGCTTGTCTGCCGCGCCAGCAGGGCGGCAAGGGACTCCGGGCTCGCATTGCTCTGCTGGACCCCGAGAGCGATGCGCTGGCGAAGCGGGCGGCCGAAATCGGGGAGTCTGCTGAGTCTTTGGCCGGTGGCGTTCGGCTGGCTGAAGCGCGACTGCGGGAACTGGCCGAAGTAGGCGACGTCGGCGTGTGGCGGTACAGGATGGTGCCCACTTGGCGAGTCATCCGCACGGACTCCATCATGTTCGTCGGCGCCTTCGATGCTGGCCGGGAAGGCCATGAGTCGGCGCTGTACAAGGTGATGGAGACCCCGCATGGCCCCCTGTTCCGAGGGTTCCGGCGGATGTTTCAGACGGTCATCGATGGCGCGGAGCGTGTGATCTGAGAGGGGATTCGCTGGTGATCGAGGCGGAGTTGAAGGCCCGCGTGCACGCGCCCGAGGCGGTCATGCGGAAGCTGGATCAGCTGGCTGTGGCTCGTGTTGAGGTGTACCGGGACACGTACTACGACCGGCCGGACGGATCGCTTGAGAAGGCGGGTGAGGAGTTGCGGGTTCGTACTGTGCATGGGGCGGACGGCACTCGCACGGTTCTCACGTACAAGGGGGCGGCCGTCGATGAGGAGTCCGGGTCAAAGCCCGAGCACGAGACCGGTGTCGAGGACGCGGAAGCGGCTCACGCCATCCTGCGCGGTCTCGGCCATGTCGCATACATCGCGTTCGAGAAGCGGTGCCGTAACTACAGCTTCGAGGCCCGTGGTCGGCGGATGCTTGCCACCCTTGTGCGTGTGCCGGAGATCGACGGCACGTTTCTTGAGGTCGAGACCCTCGTTCCCGGTGGCGAGGTGAGTTCGGCTCTAGATGACATCCGCGCCGTTCTCGCCGGTCTCGGCATCGACTCCGAGGACCTGACGAGGCAGACGTACACCGGCGCGGTGGCCGCGCAGCGCGGGTAACCCTGGCCATGACGAGAGTCCTCTCTCACCCGGAGGGGAGGGGAGATGGGGGCGGCTCAGGGCACGGCCCGCGAAGGACTGTGAGTCTCGGCGGAGATGGAAGCCGCAATTGTGGTAGAGAGGCCCGGGCCGAGCCGAGAATGGCGGCCTGTCAGTAGGGGAGTGACCGGTTTGTCCCGCCGCACCGAGTACTACGACGACCCTGACGGCCCTACGCCGAACAGCATGGTGGTGGCGGCCTCGGCCGTGGTCACTGACGACCAGGGTCGCATTCTGCTTCAACGCCGACGCGACAACGAGGTGTGGGCGCTGCCTGGCGGCGGTATGGAGATGACGGACTCACTCCCGGGCACGGCGGTGCGCGAGGTCAAGGAAGAAACCGGCCTGGACGTGGAGGTGACTGGCCTCGTCGGCACCTATTCGGACCCACGGCACGTCATCGCCTACTCGGACGGCGAAGTGCGGCGTCAGTTCAACATCTGCTTTCGCGCCCGAGTCGTCGGGGGCCGACTCGCTATTTCTGATGAGTCCACTGAGCTGCGTTGGGTGGCCCCTTCGGAGCTGGAGACCCTGCCTATGCATCACACGCAGAGGCTCCGGCTTCAGCACGAGCTGGAGGACCGGATGATGCCGTATTTGGGGTGACCCTGGATCGGCTTGCGCTGACGTGGCGCGACGAGGGTGCTGTGACCGGTTGGTGTGGCGGCGAGTGGACCCGCCCGGTCATCGCATCGAGGGTGCCGTGACTTCGCACGCTCGGCGGCGCCCCCTGGCCGGTCGTGCTGCGAAGCCGCAATGGGTGAGGGTGACGCGGTCACGGGATCAGCGGATCGCAGCAGGTGGCCTGTGATCTGTCGGGGCTCGGTTTGTTCTGTTCTGCCGGAATGAATCGGTTTACTTGGTGCTACCGGATGCGTGGTGTGGCAAGGCTCGTCGAGGGGCTGGCTTCACGGATGCGGATGTCCTGTGCAGAAGGGGTGTGGCGTCGTCCGAGGAGATGTGGGCTGGGAGGTCAGCCTGTTGTCGTGGATGGTGGGAGGTTGGCGAGTTGGGCGGTGAAGCGGGCTCGTCGTCGTTGTGTGAGGCTGGCTGGGTCGTTGGCCTGGATCTCGGGTACTGACATGACAGCGGCCGCGATCCTGCCTTGGGTGAGTAGGGGGTGCAGTTGATATCGGCCGTCGTCGAGTCTCCATGCGAGTCCGCATGCGCGTAGTTCTTTGAAGGCGCGGTTCACCGTGGGTTTGCTGGCTCCCAGCGCTGCGCACATTTCGTTCTGGCTGATCTCGGCGGTGCCGTTGTGTTCGTCGTTGAGTGCGAGCAGTACGTCGAGTACGCGGCGGGCGGCGAGGGAGATGTCGACGAGAGCGAGCAGCTGTAGAACCTCGCGGGAGATGACCACCGGCTCATTGCTGGGCGGGCCGGGGACGAATGGGCCACTCACGAAGGCTCACCGCTTTCGATCGCATCGACGTCTTGCACCGAGGATATGCACTTGAGGTTCATGCGCTTGCCTGGCGAGACCGTGGCTTTCGGTGATGCAGTGTGACGACCTTGTCCTGGCGTCGGGCCGTCTCGATGCGTTTCTTCTCTGCTGCTCGCATGGTGCGCCATTCGGCCGGATAGTCCGGTGCGGGGATGATGCATGCGGGTCCGTCAGCTTCGTTCCACATCTGCTGCCACTTCGTCTGCTCGCCCGAGGTGCCGGCCACTGTGAGCCAGGGGTTCAACTGAAGGATCCCGCGCTTTGCGCTGCGTATCCAGCCGATGTGCATGAAGAACTGGCTCGCCTCGTTCACTGAGGCTGCGGACAGGGCGCAGCGCGCCTGGAGGTCGCGCTGGGTCATCCGGACGAAGCCACGGGGCGCGGTGCGTTTATCCACGTCTGTGCGGGTCCCGTTCTGTGCAGCGACGAGCTTGCACCACACCTGGAACCAGGAGCCGGGCATCTTCAGTCCTCCGAGCGCGTCCATGAGGAGTCGTGCGTCCAGCACGTATCCGTTGCACTCGGCGCTTGTGGCGAACTCTCTTCCCTGGATCTTCTCCACGCCCAGGATCAGACCGCCTTTGCCGTCCGATCGCGCCACAACGCGTTCGCCCTGTCGGACGATCGGTAGATGGCTCATGGGGATCCCTTCCTGAGGAAGATCGACAGGATGCCTGAACGGTAGCACTGGGTGAACCGGCTTGTTCTGGAACGTCAGAACGATCAGCCCGCTTGTCATGGTGACGTCTCGTCAGGTTGGGGTGTTGTTTGTTCTGGATTTCTAGAACGCTGTGGGAGCGTTTGTTCTGGATTCTCAGAACAAACGCTTCGGTGTTTCGGCAGGTCAGTGGTGTTTTTGCTCGGGGTGCTCTTGTATGTCACTAGAGTCTTCCGGCCGATATGATGAGCTGTCAGCTATGTCGGCCGGTCTGTCCTGGCTCAACTCCGTCAAAGTATCGGGCCGTTTCACTCCAAGGAGTGAAACGGCGGCTGGGTGTCGATGCGTTTCCGCGAAGGCCGCGGAGCGGACTTCGGGTTCAGACCGCGGAGCGGGCTGAACCCTGCCCCGGAGGGGCAGGTGATGTCCCGTCACGAAGTGACGGGACATCGATTCCCGGGCTCCGCCCGGGAATCGGGGGTTGCGCCCCGAAGGGGCGCGGTTGACGCCTGCGGCGCAGCCGCAGCGCTCCGCCGCTCCGCAGGAGCGCGGCGCG
>NZ_JAPHNL010000189.1 GCF_026274175.1 Streptomyces beihaiensis | reverse complement strand
TCCCGTTCTGTGATCCGGAAAGAACACAGACCACCCGCCATGGAGTTTCGGCTGAACTGGGTGGTCTTGTTTGCTCTCTTACAAGGTGTCCAGGGTGAGGAGAAGCTGGTGGAGTCTGGAGGAGGCCTGGTGCAGCCTGGGGGGTCTCTGAGACTCTCCTGTGTCGGCTCTGGATTCACCTTCAGTAGTACCGACATTAACTGGGTCCGCCAGGCTCCAGGGAAGGGGCTGGAGTGGCTGGCAGCTATTAGTACTAGTGGTGGTCGCACCTACTACGCAGACTCTGTGAAGGGCCGATTCACCATCTCCAGAGACAACTCCCAGAACACGGCCTATCTGCAAATGAACAGCCTGAGAACCGAAGACACGGCCCGCTATTACTGTGCAAGAGGCAATTGCTATAGCGGTGGTGCTAGTTGCTATGATGAATACTATGTAATGGATCTCTGGGGCCCAGGCGTTGAAGTCGTCGTGTCCTCAGTGTCTGAAACCAGCCCCAAAATCTTCCCACTGACTCTGGGGAGCAGCGAGCCTGCCGGATATGTGGTCATCGCCTGCCTGGTCCGGGACTTCTTCCCGTCAGAGCCCCTGACAGTAACCTGGAGCCCTAGTCGCGAGGGCGTTATTGTCAGAAACTTCCCCCCTGCGCAGGCCGGGGGCCTGTACACCATGAGCAGCCAGCTGACCTTGCCAGTCGAGCAGTGCCCAGCCGATCAGATCCTGAAGTGCCAAGTGCAGCACCTCTCCAAATCCAGCCAGTCCGTGAACGTGCCCTGCAAAGTTTTACCTTCAGATCCATGTCCCCAGTGCTGCAAGCCCAGCCTGTCCCTGCAGCCACCAGCCCTTGCAGACCTGCTCCTGGGCTCCAATGCCAGCCTCACGTGCACACTCAGTGGCCTGAAAAAATCCGAGGGTGTCAGCTTCACCTGGCAGCCCTCAGGTGGGAAGGATGCCGTCCAGGCGTCCCCCACGCGTGATTCCTGTGGCTGCTACAGCGTGTCCAGCATCCTGCCAGGCTGTGCTGATCCTTGGAACAAAGGAGAGACATTCTCCTGCACCGCCGCCCACTCTGAGTTGAAGAGCGCGCTAACCGCCACCATCACCAAACCCAAAGTGAACACGTTCCGGCCCCAGGTCCACCTGCTGCCGCCGCCGTCGGAGGAGCTGGCCCTCAATGAGCTGGTGACACTGACATGCCTGGTGCGGGGCTTCAGCCCCAAGGATGTGCTGGTGCGATGGCTGCAAGGGGGCCAGGAACTGCCCCGTGACAAGTACCTCGTCTGGGAATCCCTGCCAGAGCCTGGCCAGGCCATCCCCACCTACGCCGTGACCAGCGTGCTGCGCGTGGACGCCGAGGACTGGAAGCAGGGAGACACCTTCTCCTGCATGGTGGGCCACGAGGCCCTGCCCCTGGCCTTCACCCAGAAGACCATCGACCGCCTGGCGGGTAAACCCACCCACGTCAACGTGTCCGTGGTCATGGCGGAGGCAGAGGGCATCTGCTACTGAGCCGCCCCGCCCACTCGCCCCTCGAATAAACTCC
>NZ_JAPHNL010000188.1 GCF_026274175.1 Streptomyces beihaiensis | reverse complement strand
TGACAGTGGAGACGTACACATACCGATCTGTGACCGGTTCGAGGGCCCGAGCCCCGGAAAGAACCTGGCGCGGCGCCTCTCCGGCCGCGTGCCGGTCGCGGCCCGCGAACAGGGCGCGGGAGAGGGCGAGCGCGGCGGCCCGCTCGTCCGGCGAGAGGTAGCGGTTGCGGGAGGACAGCGCGAGCCCGTCGGCCTCGCGGACCGTGGGCACGGCGACGATCTCCACGTCGAAGTTCAGATCGCGCACCATGCGGCGGATGAGCGCGAGCTGCTGGGCGTCCTTCTGCCCGTACAGGGCGACGTCCGCGCGGGTGAGGTGCAGCAGTTTGGCGACGACGGTGAGCATGCCGTCGAAGTGGCCCGGCCGCGAGGCGCCTTCGAGGCGCTCGCCCATGGGTCCCGCCGTGATGCGCACCTGTGGCTGCCCGCCCGGGTAGACCTCGTCGGCGGACGGCGCGAACACCGTGTCGGCGCCGGCCGCCGCGGCGAGCTCGACGTCCGCGTCGAGGGTGCGCGGGTAGCGGTCGAGGTCCTCGCCCGCGCCGAACTGGAGCGGGTTCACGAAGACCGTGACCACGACTTCGCCGTCGGCGCCCGCGCGCTCGCGGGCCGCGCGGATCAGGGCGGCGTGGCCCTCGTGCAGCGCGCCCATCGTCATGACGACGACGCGCTGTCCGGCGCGGGGGCGGGCGCGCAGTTCGGCGCTCTTGTGCAGCAGGGTGGCGGTCGTGGTCATCGGGTCTCCTCCGAACCGGTGGCGCCGCCGCCCGTGCCGCCGGCCGTGCCGGTGCCGGCGGCCAGGACGTCGAGCAGGTCCTCGGCGAGCTCCGGCTTGAGCAGGCCGTGCGCGAGGGCGCGGTCGGCGGTGGCGCGGGCCATCGCCAGGTATCCGGCGACGGTGCCGGGGGCGTGCTTGCGCAGCTCCGTGACGTGTGCGGCGACCGTGCCCGCGTCGCCGCGCGCGACCGGGCCCGTGAGCGCCGCGTCCCCTGACCTGAGCGCGTTGTCGAGCGCCGCGCCGAGCAGGGGGCCCAGCATCCGGTCGGGCGCGGTGACGCCCGCGTCGCCGAGCAGTTCCATCGCCTCCGCGACCAGGGTGACCAGGTGGTTGGCGCCGAGCGCCAGGGCCGCGTGGTACAGCGGCCGCCTCTCCTCGGCGATCCACTCGGGTTCGCCGCCCATCTCGATGACCAGGGCCTCGGCGGCGAGCCGCAGCTCCTCGGGCGCGGTCACGCCGAACGAGCAGCCCGCGAGCCGCTGCACGTCCACGGGCGTGCCGGTGAACGTCATCGCCGGGTGCAGTGCGAGCGGCAGCGCGCCCGCGCGCGTGGCGGGGTCGAGCACCCTGGCGCCGAACCGCCCCGAGGTGTGGGCGAGCAGCTGTCCGGGACGTACGGCTCCGGTCTCGGCGAACCCTTCGACCAGGCCGGGCAGCACGTCGTCGGGGACGGTGAGCAGGACGAGGTCGGCCCGGGCGAGGACGTCGGCGGGCGGCACCAGGGGGACGCCGGGCAGCAGCGCGTCGGCGCGGCGCCTGGAGGCGTCGGAGACGCCGGAGACGGCGACGGGGCGGTGCCCGGCCAGCTCCAGGGACGCGGCGAGCGCG
Source organism: Streptomyces beihaiensis (assembly GCF_026274175.1). Lineage (GTDB taxonomy): Bacteria > Actinomycetota > Actinomycetes > Streptomycetales > Streptomycetaceae > Streptomyces > Streptomyces beihaiensis. The sequence goes on along the minus strand of NZ_JAPHNL010000188.1, from coordinate 26 downwards.
GGGCCGACCCGGCCCGCGCCGACGAC
>NZ_JAPHNL010000187.1 GCF_026274175.1 Streptomyces beihaiensis | reverse complement strand
CGCTGCCCCTTCCCGACCGTCCTCGGGAAGGGGCAGCGGTGCGTCCGCAGGCGCGGCGTCAGCCGGCCGTCACCGTCAGGTCGCCGCGGCGTGGGCCCGCGTAGCCCTCGAGGTCGGCGCGGGTCAGGCCGGTGAGGCGGGCGACCTCGGCGATGTCGAGGGCGCCGCAGTCCAGGCCGCGCAGCAGGTAACCGGCGAGGGCCTTGGCCGTGGCGGGCTCGTCGGCGATGTCGCCGGATGCCTGGTTGGCATAGGCGGCGAGGCGGGCGGCGGCGGCCTCGAAGCCCTCGCGGTAGAAGGCGAAGACGGCGGCGTAGCGGGTCGGGATGTGGCCCGGGTGCATGTCCCAGCCCTGGTAGTACGCGCGGGCGAGGGCGCGCCGGGTCAGACCGTAGTGGAGCCGCCAGGCGTCATGGACCTTGGCGGTCGAGCCGACGGGCAGCACGTTGGTGGAGCCGTCCGACACGCGCACGCCCGTGCCGGCCGCGGCGACCTGCATGACGGCCTTGGCGTAGTCCGCCGCCGGGTGGTCGCTGGCCTGGTAGGCGGCGGACACGCCGAGGCAGGCGCTGTAGTCGAAGGTGCCGTAGTGCAGGCCGGTGGCGCGGCCCTCGGCGGCGTCGATCATGCGGGCCACGGCGGCGGTGCCGTCGGCGGCGAGGATCGACTGGCTGGTCTCGATCTGGATCTCGAAGCCAAGCCGCCCGGCGTCGAGGCCGTGCCGCTCCTCGAACGCCTCGAGGAGGCGGACCATGGCGGTGACCTGCTGCGGGTACGTGACCTTCGGCAGGGTCAGGACGAGCCCGTCCGGCAGGCCGCCGTGCTCCATGAGACCGGTCAGGAAGATGTCGAGCGTGCGGATGCCGCGGTCACGGACGGCGGCCTCCATGCACTTGGTGCGGATCCCCATGTAAGGCGCGGCCGTGCCGTCGGCGTACGCCTTTGCGATGAGGCGGGCGGCCCTGGCGGCGGTCTCGTCCTCGTCGGCGGCGGAGGCGGGCCGGTAGCCGTCCTCGAAGTCGACGCGCAGGTCTTCGATCGGCTCACGCTCCAGCTTGGCGCGTACGCGGTCGTGGACCGGCTGGGCGAGGTCGTCGGTCAGACCGAGGGCCGCGGCGAAGGAGGCGGCGTCCGGGGCGTGTTCGTCGAGTTGCGCGAGGGCCTGGTCGCCCCAGGAACGGATGGTGCCCGCGTCGAAGGCGTCACCGGGCACGTAGACCGTGTGGACGGGCTGACGGGTGCCGGGGTCTCCCGGGTAGCGGCGCGCGAGCTCCGCGTCGACCGGGGCGAGTGAGGCGCTGATGCCCTCGCTGACCGCGCCCGCGAGGCTCGTCGACACCTTCTCCTGCTGACCCATTCCTGCACCCTCCACACGCTCACTGTTTCCGCTTCACGGAATCAACAATCCGTATAGTGAAGTTATCTGGCGTGGTGAGCGGCGTCAATGGTCACCTCGCGCGCCCTGCGCCCCTTCCTCGCTCACCGCGCGCTCACGGCGCGCTCCCCATGCTGCCCGTACGCCGTCGGGGCCGCGCGGTGACGAACACCACGCGGCCCCGACGGCAGGGAACAGCTGTTGCGGGAGGGGTCCTCAGCCCTTGCGGGTCTTGATCTCCTCGGTGAGGGTGGGGACGACGTCGAAGAGGTCACCGACCACGCCGTAGTCGACCAGGTCGAAGATCGGTGCTTCCTCGTCCTTGTTGA
>NZ_JAPHNL010000186.1 GCF_026274175.1 Streptomyces beihaiensis | reverse complement strand
TGCGGCGGCCGGCGGCGGCACGGGCGGCGGGCCGCCGACGGGGACCCTTGCACTGCTGGCGCTGGCCGCTCTGCTGGTCGTGGTGGTGCCGCTGCTGCCCATGCTGGGGCGCCGGCGGGTCAGGGCGGTGCGGCTCGCGCCGGGTGGACGCACGGATTCCGATGCTGCCGCGGCTCGCACCCTGGCCGTCTGGCGCGAGGTCATCGACACCGCCTGGGACCACGGCATCGCGCCGGACGACTCGCTGACCCCGCGCAAGGCAGCGGCCCGTATCGCACGGCTCGGGCGGCTCGACCCGGTGACCGCGGAGGCAGTGCACCGGGTGGCGGCGGCGGTGGAGCAGGTGCTGTACGCGCCGCGGCCGCGGCCCGTATCGGGGCTGGGCGAGGATGTCCGGCGGCTGCGCGCCGGGCTGTACGCGACGGCCGACCGGTCGGGGCGGCTGCGTGCGACGTTCGCCCCCCGCTCGACCGTCCGGGTGGTGTGGGTGCTGTCGGAGCGCCGGGACGCGCTGGCCAGGAGAGTGCGCGGCCGGTGGTCGGCGGTGCGGCGTCCGTCGGGCCAGGGGGGCTGACGGCGCGGGCGGCGGGCCGGGGGGCGGCGTTCCGGTACTCCCCGGTTTCGGTGCTCCCCGGTTCCGGTACTCCCCCTGATTACTTCTCGGCCCGGCGTTACGCACAAAGGGTGACCGCCACGGGGGCGGTCACCCTTTACACGTCCGTGTCGCGGGCAGGATCGGGCCGGGCGCCAACGCGCTCAGTGGCCGCCCTGCTCGTCTCGCCGGCGCTGCCAGCGCTGCTCGATCCGGTCCATCATCGAGCGCTTCTGCTTGCTCTGCCGTCGCGCCGGGGCAGGCGTGCCGGACGCCGCTCCCGCCGCTGGCTGCTCACCGGGCTTGGGCGCCTTGCGCCAGCCCGTGACCGCGAGCACCGCGCAGCCCAGCATGACGAGGAAGCCCACCACGCTGATCCAGATCTGCTGCGCGACCACTCCACCCATGAGGAGCGCGATACCCACCAGGAAGCCCGCGACCGCCTGGTAGACCCGACGTCGGGTGTACGTACGCAGCCCGCTTCCCTCAAGCGCTGTCGCGAACTTGGGATCTTCGGCGTACAGCGCTCGCTCCATCTGCTCGAGCATGCGCTGCTCGTGCTCCGAGAGCGGCACGGAGTCCTCCTCATCGTGCGGTCGCCGGGGCGACCGGGGGTCCCCTTCAGGATAGGCAGGGAATCGCCCCCGTGAAACCCGCCCCTCTACGCCAACTTGACTGTTCCGGGCCCCTCGACGGCGGTCCGGAACCGCCAAGGCGTCATTCCCCGGCGACCGGCCCGTCATGCCGGACGGCCCATCTCCGATCATACGGCGCCGGACGTCCGATCGGGGTGCCTGTGGCGTACTCCATCTGCCGCTGCACTGCTGATCAGCGGCGCCCAGGGCCCGGCGCCCGCCCCGTAGGGGCCGTGCGGCGGATCAGGTCGGATTCGGACGACCGTGCCGATCGGTGCTGCTGAGCGGGGCCTGGTGCGTCGAGAGGCGAGGCGGAGGAGGGCGGCGACGCGGAAGTCGGCAACCGACGGCAACGCCGCAGGTCGGCGTGCCAGGGCTCGCGACCCCGGCAAGATCGCCGGACAGCCCCTAGTAGTGCTTGGTCAGGTCGTCTGTGGGAGAGCGTGTCTTTGAGGTTGGGTGGGCGTTGAAGATGGCGTGACT
>NZ_JAPHNL010000185.1 GCF_026274175.1 Streptomyces beihaiensis | reverse complement strand
AGGAGAGCCGGCGTGAGCTTGAGGATCGTTGTCACTGTGAAGTACGTGCCGGACGCGACGGGGGATCGGCATTTCGCCGATGACCTGACCGTGGACCGCGATGACGTGGACGGGCTGCTCTCGGAGCTGGACGAGTACGCGGTCGAGCAGGCGTTGCGGATCGCGGAGGCTGCTGATGACGCCGAGGTGACGGTGTTGACGGTGGGGCCCGAGGACGCGAAGGACGCGCTGCGCAAGGCGTTGTCGATGGGTGCGGACAAGGCGGTCCATGTCGAGGACGACGATCTGCACGGTACGGATGTGATGGGTACGTCGCTGGTGCTGGCGAAGGCGGTGGAGAAGGCCGGGTTCGATCTGGTGGTCTCGGGTATGGCGTCGACGGACGGCACGATGGGTGTGGTCCCGGCGCTGCTGGCCGAGCGTCTGGGGGTGCCGCAGGTGACGCTGTTGTCCGAGGTGTCGGTGTCCGGCGGCGCGGTCAGCGGGCGTCGTGACGGTGACACGGCGAGTGAGCGGGTGCAGGCGGCGCTTCCGGCGGTGGTGTCGGTGACCGACCAGTCGGGTGAGGCGCGTTACCCGTCGTTCAAGGGGATCATGGCGGCGAAGAAGAAGCCGGTGGAGTCCTGGGACCTGTCGGATCTGGATCTGGAGGCCGGGCAGGTGGGTCTGGAGGGCGCGTACACGGTGGTGGACGCTGTCGCCCAGCGTCCGGCGCGCAGCAAGGGCACGATCGTCACGGACGAGGGTGAGGGTGCCAAGCAGCTCGCCGAGTTCCTCGCGGGCCGGAAGTTCATCTGAGTTCGCGCCGTCTCGAAACCAACCGCCCCACTTCTTCGCAAGTAGCAGGAGATTGAAGTCCCATGGCTGATGTTCTGGTCTATGTCGATCACGTGGACGGTGCCGTCCGCAAGCCCACGCTCGAGCTGCTGACGCTGGCCCGTCGTGTCGGTGAGCCGGTCGCTGTCGCGCTGGGCAGTGGTGCCGCCGGTACGGCCGCGGTGCTGGCCGAGCACGGTGCGGTGCGGGTGCTGACGCATGAGGCCGCCGAGTACGCCGACTACCTGGTGGTGCCGAAGGTCGAGGCGCTGCAGGCCGCCTGCCGGGCCGTGTCGCCGGCCGCGGTCCTCGTCCCGTCCTCGGCGGAGGGCAAGGAGATCGCCGCGCGTCTGGCGCTGCGTATCGGTTCCGGTCTGATCACCGACGCGGTCGATCTGGAGGCCGGTGAGCAGGGTCCGGTGGCCACGCAGTCGGTGTTCGCGGCGTCGTTCACGACCAGGTCGCGTGTGTCCAGGGGGGTCCCGGTCATCACGGTCAAGCCGAACAGCGCGGCGGTGGAGGCGGCTGCGGCCGCCGGTGCGGTCGAGGCGCTCGAGGTCACGTTCTCGCCGCAGGCGACGGGGACGAAGGTCGTCGAGCGCACGGCGCGGGAGTCGACCGGGCGTCCGGAGCTGACCGAGGCCGCGATCGTCGTCTCCGGCGGGCGCGGGGTGGGCGGCGCGGAGAACTTCGCGGTCATCGAGGCGCTCGCCGACTCGCTGGGCGCGGCGGTGGGTGCCTCGCGTGCGGCGGTGGACGCGGGCTGGTACCCGCACTCCAGCCAGGTCGGCCAGACCGGTAAGAGTGTGTCCCCGCAGTTGTACATCGCCTCGGGTATCTCGGGTGCGATCCAGCACCGGGCCGGTATGCAGACGTCGAAGACGATCGTGGCGGTCAACAAGGACGAGGAAGCACCGATCTTCGACCTGGTCGACTACGGCGTGGTCGGTGACCTCTTCGACGTCGTCCCC
>NZ_JAPHNL010000184.1 GCF_026274175.1 Streptomyces beihaiensis | reverse complement strand
CCCCGCTCCCGCCCCGGTGCCGGTGCCGGTGCCGGTCGAAGCCGCCCCGATCCCGGCCCCGCGCAACGGAAACGTCGTCCTCGGTCCTCCTGCGGACCGCCACCCCCAAGCCGTACAGGCCATCCGGGACGCAGAGGGCCCGGCCCTCGTCATCACGTCGTCCCCCCAGGTCTGGGAGGACACGAAGGACGCCAGGGCCAAACTCGGCCCGGTCCTCCTCTACGACCCGTCCCACCTGTGCGACACTCCGGCCCGCCTGCACTGGAACCCCACATCCGGCTGCGCCGACAAGGCGACCGCCGCCGCCCGCGCCACCGCGCTCCTCGCCCCGACCAGGCCCACGGCCAAGCTCGACTCGGCCCTGGCCGAGACGGCCGGCACGCTCCTGCGGAGCTATCTGCACGCCGCGGCGGTGGACGGCAAGCCGTTCCGGCACGTACACCGCTGGGCCCAGGGCACCCAGGTCCAGGACGCCGTACGCATCCTCCGCACGCACCCGAAGGCGGCGAACGGTGCCGCGGGCGAGTTGGAGGCGGCCCTCACCTCGCACCCCGAACGCCGCGACATGGCCCAGGAGTTGACGGCCCGCACCCTGTCCGCCCTCTTCTCCGTCCACATCCGTGAGGCCTGCACCCCGAACCGGACGGACTCCCTCACCCTGGATTCCTTCATGGCCGAAGGGGGCACGCTCTACCTGGTGGGCGAGCCCATCGAGGACCCGAAGGCGAACCCGGCGGCGATGCCGCTCCTGACGGCCCTCGCCTCGAACGTGGTCGAGCGCGGCCGGCGCATGGCCGACAGGTCACCCGTCGGTCGGCTCGACCCACCAATGACGCTCGTCCTGGACGATGTCGCCGCCGTGGCCCCGCTGCCGCAGCTGCCCGAACTCCTCACCGCGGGCGCGGACCGGGGCCTGCCGACCCTGGCCCTGCTCCGCTCACGCGAACAGGGGCGAAGCCGGTGGCCGGACGCCGAACTGCCCGCCTTCTAGCCCCCCAAGGAAAGAGAACCGCTCCTGCCCTGAGGGGGCCACCTGACCGCCCCTGCCGCGACCGTACAGTCCCCTGCCGGGACTGGCACAGCCCCCACCGACGCCGGGGCAACCCCACGGCTGAAGCGACCGCCCCTTACGAATTCCACGAACACTACGGTCACCACTGACTCAGGCCGGGCCCATCGGGTCCGGCCTGAACTCCATCTCACGGTCCACCTTGCCGGCCTCCCCCGGATTCGCGACGGCATGCCCGGTCGGCACGAACCCGAACCGGCGGTACGCCTTCTCGGCCCGCTCGTTGTCCTCGTGCACGAACAGTCGGACCCGCTCCACGCCGTCCAGCGCGAGCGCCCATTCCGTGGCCTCGGCGAACAGCCCGCGCGTCACCCCGCTGCCTCGCGCCTCGGGCCGCACGTACACACCGACGAGCTGTGCCTGCCGCTCCTTCACGGTCTCCCCGAAGATGTCCGCCGCCCCCGGTTCTTCCACGAGCACGACGACCGAACCGAGCCAACGCCCGTCGTGCCGGGCGGCTGCCACGAACTGCAAGGCGGTCATTCCGTGCGACGACCGGTTGGCCCGCGCCTGCCAGAATTCGTCAGGACGCGTGAGGGCCTGCTCGTACGTCTCCATGAAGGCGATCGGCGCCGCAGGATCCTGCAAGGACGCGAGCCTCAGCTCCCTTACCTCACGCCATTCGTCGGGCCGCACGGGCCGGATCTCGTACTCCATGAGACGGCACACTACAACTCAGGCCCCAAACGCAGAGAAGCCCGGACCGTTCCCGGTCCGGGCT
>NZ_JAPHNL010000183.1 GCF_026274175.1 Streptomyces beihaiensis | reverse complement strand
CCCGCCGCGCCGAACGACCCACGGCACCGCGGCACCGCGGCACCGCGGCACCGGCCGCACGGCGCACGGCGCACGGCCGCAGCCACGGACACGGACACGGACACGGACACGGCTACCCGGCCGGCAGCACCGCCGACACCCGAAAACCCCCGCCCTCCGTGGGCCCGGACACGAACACCCCGCCCAACCCCGCCACCCGCTCCCGCATCCCCACCAGCCCGTTCCCCCCTGACGGCAAGCCCACCTCCGCGGCGGCTCCCGGCACCGGCGGCGCCTCGTTCTCCACCTGCATCGCCACCTCCGCCCCCCGGTGCGCGAGCCGCACATACGCCTTGGCCCCCGCCGCATGCTTGTGCACGTTCGTCAACGCCTCCTGCACGACCCGGTACGCCGTCTGTTCCACCACCGCCGCATACGTACGCGCCTCCCCCTCCACCAGAACCTCCACCACCATCCCGGCCGCCCGCGACTGCTCCACGAGCGCGTCCAACTCGGCCAGGCACGGCCCCCCGTCGGCACCGGCCGCACCCACGGCCCCCGACTCCCGCCCAGCCCCGGACTCCGGCACCGACCCGGATCTCGCCCCCGGCTCCACCCGCGACGCCGCCGCGGCCGCCGCCTCCCCCACCGCCGCCAACGGAACACCACGCCCCGCGGCCGACTTCCCCGACCGCAGCACCCCCAACATCTCCCGCAACTCCGTCAACGCCTGCCGCCCCATGTCCCCCACCAGTGCCGCGTTCCTCACCGCCTTCTCCGGATCCTTACGCGCCACCGCCTGCAACGCCGCCGCGTGCACCACCATCAACGACACCCGGTGCGCCACCACGTCATGCATCTCGCGCGCGATCCGCGTACGCTCCTCGCCCCGCGCCCACTCCGCCCGTTCCTCGGCCCGCTCCGCCAGCAGCGACAACTCCCGCTCCAGCGACTCGTTCCGCTCCCGCAGGCTCTCCATCAGACGGCGCCGCGCCCCCACGTAGAGCCCGAGCAGCAACGGCGGAGCCGTCAGGCCCACCGCCGCCGTCACCGCCACCAACGGCACCACCCACCCGGCCACCTGCACCGTGTCCGGATGCGACCCGCCCTGCTGCTGCGCCCGCACCACGCCGACGATCAGCGCTCCGACGAACGACATCCCCGCCAGCGCCCCGATGATCCGCCGCGGCATCTCCGACGCCGCCAGCGAGTACAGTCCGACCACCGTCAGCATCACGCCCATCGACGCGGGCGTGATCGCCACGGACACCAGCACCACGGCGATCGGCCACCGCCGCCGCAACAGCAACGACGCCCCGGCCAGCACCCCGAAAACAACACCCACGGGCACCGGCAGCCCGGCCTTGTGCGCGAACGGAATCCCCTCGACCGCGCACTCCGCGGCGGACAGCGCCGCGAGCACCAGATCGAACAGCGCGCTCCGCCACCGCTCCCACCACCACGGCCCACCGGCCGTGGTTCGGTGTGCTTCCCCCGTCGTCGTCATACGCCCACCCTACGGGCGCCCGGCACCCGCTTTCCGGCGACTTTTACCCACTGGCCTACACCACATCCGGCGTTCGAGCGGAAGCGAAACCGTCCGATATCCCTCGAACTGTTGATCCGTGGCCCCGTACGCCCCGGAAGGCCGGGGCTCAGGAGCGCTGAGCTGTACCGTCGCGCCGAAGGCCGGTGGTACGGCATAGTAGAGGCGGCCTCCGCGAATGATCGAGAGAATCGGGCATAGCGGACAACCATCCCGAGTCGTCTAATGGCAGGACAAATGGTTTTGGTCCATTGAATGAGGGTTCGATTCCTTCCTCGGGAGCACCACTTCGGGGCCCCGCCGACGCGGCGGTCTCGTTCGTCGGCTCGACCCCGATCGCCT
>NZ_JAPHNL010000182.1 GCF_026274175.1 Streptomyces beihaiensis | reverse complement strand
GAGTTCCTCGGCCACACCCGTATGAACCGCTGGGGCGTCGTCGGTGTCGCGCACTGGTTCGTGGCCATCGGCTTCTACACACTGCTCCAGGCGCTCCTCAACGCCACCGGGCAGCTGTTCAAGCCGGACTGGCTGCTCCCGATCGTCGGCGAATGGGCCCCGTACAACATCTACCTCGAATTCATCACCACCGCGACGACCCTCGGCATCATCGTCCTGATGGTGATCCGGCAGCTGTCCCTGCCGAACAAGCCGGGCCGCAAGTCCCGCTTCGCGGGCTCCAACGCGGGTCAGGCGTACTTCGTCGAGTACGTCATCCTCATCGTCGGCACCTGCATCTTCGTCCTGCACGCCCTCGAAGGCGCTTTGCACCACGTCGACAGCTACCAGGCGTCGTACTTCATCTCGTACCCGCTCGTCCGCTGGTTCAGCGGCATGGACCTCGCCACGCTCCAGAACCTCACGTACTTCTTCGCGGGCCTGAAGATCGCGACCTCCTTCATCTGGATGATCACGGTCGCCCTGAAGACCGACATGGGTGTGGCCTGGCACCGTTTCCTGGCCTTCCCCAACATCTGGTTCAAACGCAACGCCGACGGCGGCACCGCGCTCGGCGCGCTGCTGCCGATGACGTCCAAGGGCGAGCCGATCGACTTCGAGGACCCGGGCGAGGACGACGTCTACGGCGTCTCCCAGATCGAGCACTTCTCCTGGAAGGGCCTGCTGGACTTCTCCACCTGCACCGAGTGCGGCCGCTGCCAGTCGCAGTGCCCGGCCTGGAACACCGGCAAGCCCCTGTCCCCCAAGCTCCTGATCATGTCGCTGCGCGACCACGCCCACGCCAAGGCCCCCTACCTGCTCGCCGGCGGCGGCAAGTCCATGGAGGGCGAGGAACAGGCGAGCCAGGAACAGCTCAAGGACGTCCCGGCCGAGGCGCTGGCGGAGGCCGAACGCCCGCTGATCGGCACGCACGAGGAGAACGGGGTCATCGACCCGGACGTCCTGTGGTCGTGCACCACCTGCGGCGCCTGTGTCGAGCAGTGCCCGGTCGACATCGAGCACATCGACCACATCGTCGACATGCGCCGCTACCAGGTCATGATCGAGTCCGCGTTCCCGTCCGAGGCGGGCACGATGCTCAAGAACCTGGAGAAGAAGGGCAACCCCTGGGGCCTGGCCAAGAAACAGCGCCTGGAATGGCTCAAGGAACTCGACTTCGACGTCCCCGTCGTCGGCAAGGACATCGAGGACCTCACCGACGTCGAATACCTCTACTGGGTCGGCTGCGCGGGCGCCCTCGAAGACCGCGCGAAGAAGACCACCAAGGCCTTCGCCGAACTCCTCCACATCGCCGGCGTCACCTTCGCCATCATGGGCGGCGACGAGAAATGCACCGGCGACTCCGCCCGCCGCCTGGGCAACGAGCCGCTCTTCCAGCAGCTCGGCCAGGACAACGTCATGTCCCTGAACACGGCCTTCGGCGAGGAGTACGACGACGACGGCAAGGTCACCGCCGAGTCCCGCAAGCCGAAAACGGCGAAGAAGATCGTCGCCACCTGCCCCCACTGCCTCAACACCCTCGGCAACGAATACCCCCAGCTCGGCGGCGACTACGAGGTCATCCACCACACCCAGCTGCTCCAGCACCTCGTCGACCAGGGCAAACTCCTGCCCGTCACCCCCGTCGAAGGCATCATCACCTACCACGACCCCTGCTACCTCGGCCGCCACAACAAGATCTACACACCCCCGCGCGAGATCATCGGCAAGGTCCCCGGCCTGCGCAACGAGGAAATGCACCGCCACAAGGAACGCGGCTTCTGCTGCGGCGCCGGCGGCGCCCGCATGTGGATGGAAGAGCGCATCGGCAAACGCATCAACAACGAACGCGTCGACGAAGCCCTCTCCCTCAACCCCGACATCGTCTCCACCGCCTGCCCCTTCTGCCTCGTCATGCTGACCGACTCCGTCAACGGCAAG
>NZ_JAPHNL010000181.1 GCF_026274175.1 Streptomyces beihaiensis | reverse complement strand
CGACGCTCTTCCGATCTGGCGGCAGCGGGCCCTGGCCCTGCGGGACCTGCGCGGGCTGCGGCTGGTGCTGTGTCGCCTGCGGGGACGGTGGTGCCTGCGGGTGCGGCGGAACCGGGGGCGGGGGCGCGGCGCCGCTGATACCGGGTGGCAGCGGGTGGTGCGGCCCCGGGTGCTGCCGCGCCTGGTGCACCTGTGGCCCGGGGGCGGCCGGCCCCTGCCCCGGGCGGTGGGGCGGTGGCAGCGGAGATCCCACTGCGTGCTGCATCCGGTGCGACTCCGTCTCGTACAACCAACCGTCATGGGCGCGCCCGTGAAGCGGGCGCTACCGAACGGTACCGTCCCCGGCCGCTGTTGTGGCAACGGCCGGGGCGGCCACAGAGTGCCCGTAGCCCAACAAAGCCCCGCTACTGGGCCACTTCGCCGTAGGCGGCGAGCAGGACCGCCGGGTCGGGGCCCTCCAGGACGGTGGGCTTGCCGAGGCCGTCGAGGACGATGAAGCGCAGCAGGTCGCCGCGGGACTTCTTGTCGACCTTCATCGTCTCCAGGAGCTTGGGCCACTGGTCGTGCCGGTAGGACAGCGGCAGGCCGACCGATGCGAGAACGCTGCGGTGCCGGTCGGCGGTCGCGTCGTCGAGGCGCCCGGCCAGGCGGCCCAGCTCGGCGGCGAAGTGCATGCCCACCGAGACCGCGGCGCCGTGCCGCCACTTGTACCGCTCGTTCTTCTCGATGGCGTGCGCGAGCGTGTGCCCGTAGTTGAGGATCTCGCGGCGTCCGGCTTCCTTCAGGTCCCCGGAGACCACCTCGGCCTTGACCCGGATCGACCGTTCGATCAGCTCGGCGGCGTGCGCGCCCGCCGGGCTCCGCGCGCCCTCGGGGTCGGCCTCGATCAGCTCCAGGATCTTCGGGTCGGCGATGAAACCGGCCTTGATGATCTCCGCGAGCCCGGAGACGTAGTCGTTGACCGGCAGCGAGTCGAGCGCCGCCAGGTCGCAGAGCACGCCCGTGGGCGGGTGGAAGGAGCCGACCAGGTTCTTGCCCTCGGCGGTGTTGATTCCGGTCTTGCCGCCGACCGCCGCGTCCACCATGGCGAGCACGGTCGTCGGCACCGCGACCCAGCGCACGCCGCGCAGCCAGGTCGCCGCCACGAACCCGGCCAGGTCCGTGGTGGCGCCGCCACCGACGCCCACGATCACGTCGGAGCGCGTGAAGTTCGACTGGCCGAGCGCCTTCCAGCAGTAGGCGGCGACCTCGGCGGTCTTGGCCTCCTCCGCGTTGGGCACCTGGATGGCGACGGCCTCGAAGCCCTGCTCGGCCAGGTCCGCGCGGAGCGCCTCACCCGTCTCGGCCAGCGCCTCGGGGTGGATGACGGCGACACGCTTGGCGTTGCCGACCAACGTGCCGAGCTCGCCGAGGAGCTGCCGCCCGACCAGCACCTCGTACGGGTCGGTGCCGGCCGTGCCGCCGACCTGGATGCGGGTCACTTGCTCGCTCATGCTTCCTTCAACTCCAGTGCGTCGAGGACCGCTCGGGCCACCTCGTCGGGGTCCCGGCCGTCGGTGGCCACGGACACCCGGGCGACCTCGGTGTACAGATGCCGGCGCGCCTCCATCAACTCGCGCCACTGCTTGCGCGGGTTGACGGCGAGCAATGGCCGGGCGACGTTCAGTCCGGTGCGCTTGGCCGCCTCCTCGACGTCCATCGAGAGATAGACGACCGGGTGCGCGGCCAGCAGTTCGCGGGTGTCGGGGTCCAGGATCGCGCCGCCGCCCAGGGCCAGGACACCCTCGTGCTCGGCGAGCGCACCGGCCACGGCGGCCTTCTCCAGGGCGCGGAACCGGTCCTCGCCGTCCTCGACGAAGATGTCGGCGATCGTCCGGCCCTCGGCCGCCACGATGTCCTCGTCCGTGTCCCGGAACGCGCACCCGAGCGCCTCGGCGAGCAGGCCGCCCACCGTCGACTTGCCGACCCCCATCGGGCCGACCAGGACGATCTTGGGGCCGCTCACCGGATCTGGAGGTGGTCGAGGTAGGACTCGACGTTGCGCCGGGTCTCCGGCACGCTGTCGCCGCCGAACTTCTCCGCGACCGCGTCCGCCAGGAC
>NZ_JAPHNL010000180.1 GCF_026274175.1 Streptomyces beihaiensis | reverse complement strand
GGCAGGAGGGCCCCGGCGCAGGGGACACCCGCGCAGCCCTCGACAGCTTCGCCCCCCCGAGCCGGGCGCGCCCACCGCGCACAGGCCGAGCGCGCGCACCTTCCCGGCGGTCACCAGCTCCGCCATCGCGCCCCACGTCTCCTCGACAGGCACCTCGGGGTCGGCCCGGTGCAGCTGGTACAGGTCGATCACGTCCGTCTGCAACCGCCGCAGCGACGCGTCGCAGGCCCGCCTCACGTAGCCGGGGCGGCCGTTGGCGACGATGTGCTGTTCACCGACGAGCAGCCCCACCTTGGTCGACACGAACGCCTCCGCCCGGCGCTCCCTGAGCACCCGGCCGAGCAGCAGCTCGTTGGTGAACGGCCCGTACATGTCCGCCGTGTCGAGCAGCGTGCACCCCCGATCGAGCGCCGCGTGCACGGTGCGCACGGACTCCTCGCCGCGCCGCCGCGAGCCGGTGTACGCCCAGTTCATCGGCATGCAGCCGAGTCCGATCGCGCCCACCTCGAGCGCCGTCGCCCCGATCGCCCTGCGCGCACCACCTGGCTTCACGTGCCCGTGACCCTCCCTGTCTCGGCCACCCAACCTAACCTCTGCGCGGGGGAGCCTTTGACATAGCCTCCTGCCCATGACTGGTGACACAGGTGACGTGTGGCTGCCCTTCCCGGCCGACGAGGTGCCCGGACTTCCCGAAGGGCTCGACTACCGCTTCTGGAACGGCGGACCGGACTTCCCCGCCGACCCCGCGAACTGCGCGTTCTACGTCGTCCCGTACCTGAAGGGCGCGGAGGTGGCGGTCCGTCCGCTGCCCCGCATGACGTCCCTCGAAGTGGTGCAGACACTCTCCGCGGGCGTCGATCACGTCCAGGGCGGGCTCGGGCACCTGCGGCCGGGGGTGCGGCTGTGCAACGCGCGGGGTGTGCACGACGCCAGCACCGCCGAGCTGGCGCTCACCCTCGTCCTCGCCTCACTGCGCGGCATACCCGACTTCGTGCGCGGCCAGGACGCTCGGGAGTGGCGCAGCGGGTTCCGCCCGGCGCTCGCCGACAAGACCGTCCTGCTGCTCGGCTACGGGGCCATCGGCTCCGCGATCGAGGACCGGCTCACACCGTTCGAGGTCGCGCGGGTGGTGCGCGTCGCACGCTCCGCCCGCACCACGGAGCGCGGCCCCGTGCACCCGCTCACCGATCTGCCGCGCCTGCTGCCCGAGGCCGATGTCGTCGTGGTGGTCACCCCGCTCACCGATCGGACGCGCGGCATGGTCAACGCCGCCTTCCTGGCCAGGCTCAAGGACGGCGCGCTCCTGGTGAACGTGGGCCGTGGCCCCGTCGTCGACACCAAGGCTCTCGTCGCCGAGCTGGAGAGCGGCCGCATCACCGCCGCGCTCGACGTCACCGACCCCGAACCGCTGCCCGCGGGGCACCCGTTGTGGCAGGCTCCGGGAGTGCTCATCTCGCCGCACGTGGGCGGGCCCACGTCGGCGTTCATGCCCCGCGCGAAGCGGCTGCTCGCGGCGCAGTTGGGCCGGTTCGCGGCGGGCGAGCCGCTCGACAACCTGGTTCTGACGACGAGTTGAGGGTGACAGCCGCCCCAGCGGCCGCACGAGCCACGTCGTCTTCCCGCACACCGCCTCGACCTCACTGTCAACTCCCGTGCGGTCGCGCGGTGTTGGGCGGGCACGCTCCGCGCCCGCCCAAACGCGCCGAGTGCCCGCGTCTTCGCTGGTCGTCACGGAGCGTAGAGGACATCTGTCCCTGAGTGACCAGTCTGGTGTATCGTCCCGACTGGGGTAGCGCCGCCACGAGACGCGGCGCGGGGTCCAGTGACGGGACAGTGAGGGGGGCGACGGGCGATGTACGGCCTATGGGCGAACGATCCGACGCGGCGGGACGGCCGACGTCTGGTCCTGCTGGCCTCGCGCGCGCCGATGCGGGGGCTGCGCGGACCGCACGGGCTGCACGGGCGGCGATCCGCCCGCCGCGGGTGTCCCGCCAGGCGGACCGGAACCGGTGGCGGCCCGCGCCGCCATCCCTACGCGGGACACGGCAAGCGCGACGCGGGCGCGGCCCGAAGGACCGAGGGGGCCCGGTGACCGCCCCGCCGACATCGAGTCCCGCGCTCGGCGCCGCCGTGAGA
>NZ_JAPHNL010000179.1 GCF_026274175.1 Streptomyces beihaiensis | reverse complement strand
GGCGGTGGCGGGTGGCGGGGCGCTCCCGCGCCGTCCGCCGCGTCCGCCGCGCCCGCGGCCTCCGCCGTGGCCACCGGTCCCGGCCCCGGCGTGGGCCTTCCCGCCGACGGGCCGGTGCGTCTCGCCGGGGCGCGGGTGCCGATCGGGCCCGGCCCGCGTGTCGCCGACGCCCGCGCGGCCGCCGTGCAGGCGCCGCCCCCCGAGTCCGGCCTCGCCGCCACCTGGTCCCGCGCCAAGCCCACCGCGCCGTCCGCGGCACCGGACCCCGCCGCCCCGGCGCCCGCCGGCACGGACGCCGCGGCCTGGCGGCCCTGGCGGTTCCGCATGTCCAACGACGTGTGGGGCACCCCGACCGTCTCCGGCGACCTGGTGTACGTCACCTCCTTCGAGGTCCACGCCCTCGACGTCTCGACCGGCCGCCGCCGCTTCAAGACCCGTGACGTCGCCTGGTCCATGGCCGTCGCCGACGGCCGCATCCACGCCTCCGACGGCCCCACCCTGTGGGCGCTCGACGCCCGCGAGGGCACCGACCTGTGGCGCATCGCCACCGACGCGTGGGTGTACGCGCTCGACGCCGACCGCGGCACCGTCGTCACCGGCACCCGCGGCGGCGGCGTCCAGGCCCGCGAGGCCGTCAGCGGCGACCTGCTGTGGGAGATCACCGGCTGCCAGAGCGACTTCGAGTCACCCGAGTCCGGGCCCGTCGTCCACGACGGCACGGTCTACGTCTGGCAGGACGCCCGGCTGCGCGCCCTGGAGGCCCGCACGGGCGAGGAACGCTGGTCGTACCCGATCGGCGACGCCGCCTCCTGCGGCGGAGTCCCGGTGCGGCTGACCCCCGCCGCCGACGGGTACGTGTACGTCTCCGCCGGGACCCGGGTGCTCGCCGTCGAGGTCGGGTCAGGTCGTGTGCGCTGGCACTTCGAGGCGCCCGCCGTCTTCCTGTGCCCGCCCACGTACGTGCCCGGACCCGCCGTCACCGGCGGTGGCGTCTACCTCGTGGACCATCTGGGGACCGTCTACGCGCTCGACGCCACCGACGGCCGCGACCGCTGGCGCATCGCCACCGAGTCGCGCTCGTCGTCCGTGGCGCCGGTCCTCGTCGCGCAGGGGCACGTCCATGTGGGCAGCGGGCAGGGGCTCTACACCCTCGACGCCGTGACCGGCACGCCGAAGTGGCGGTTCCAGGCGGGCGGCGAGATCGTCGGCTCGCCGGTCGTCGCCGACGGGCGCGTGCACTTCGGCTCCGCCGACCACCTGCTGTACACGTTGAAGGCCGACGACGGGCGGCTGCGGTGGAAGCTCGCCACCGGTGGTGAGATCACCGGGACGCCCGTGGTGCGGGACGGTGTCGTGTACGCGTGCAGCAAGGACCGGTGCGTGTACGCGCTGGACGCGGAGCGGGGGACCGGGACGAGCCGTCAGGGGCGGTAGTCCGGGCGGCCGGGGCCGGGGCCGGGGCCGGGGCCGGGCTCGGGCCAGGGGGCGGGGTCGGGCCCGAGGTCGGCTCCGGGCTCGAACTCGGGCGGGCGGGGCGGGTAGGCCGGCTCGTGCCACGGCTCTCCGGTCGGCCCGTCCGCCGGGTGCTGCCCGGTCCAGGCGGGTTCCGGTGCCTGCTGTGCGCGGCTCGCGCGGCGGCCCCTCGACACCAGCGCCGACAACAGCAGCAGCGCTCCACCGCCCAGCGCGTTCGCCACGCCCACGTCCAGCCCCGTGCCGTTCGTCGTGATCACCAGTTCGCCCTCTGCCTGTGCCTCGCGGACCATCCACAGGATCGTGAAGGCGAGGACGACCACCGCCGCCACGGCCAGGAGCGTGCGCGAGCGCAGGAGGAGACCGGCCGCCGTGATCAGCGCCGCCACGACGAAGGGGAGGAAGAGCGACGCGAACAGGCCCGGGGTGGCGTCCGTGATGCCGCCCGCAGAGAACAGGTCGCCCAGCCGGTAGTCGCGTCCGTGACGGCCGTCGTACCAGATACGGAAGGGGCTCCAGACGGCGGCCGTCGCTCCGGCGAGAGCGAGCAAGGGCCCGAGGACGGTGCGGATCACGGCGCGGCCTCCCAGCGCAGCGGATGTCCGGCTCTCGCCCCCGACGCTACGCCGGGTGCGTGGGGCCCGCCATCTCAGCGGACCCGGAAGCCGTTGCGCGGTCTCGACGCGAACCGTGCCGCTTGTTCGTCCGGTGGCAGGCTGCCCAGTCTGAGCAGGTGCGGGGCCTGGGCGAACGCCTGGGCGCGTGCCGCCTCCGTCGCCGCCCAGAGCGCGCGCACCGTGCCCTGTACGGCCTCGGTGGGGGCCGCGGCGATCGCCTCGGCGCAGCGCAGCGCCGCCGTCAGCGCGCCGCCCGGTTCGGTCAGTTCCGAGACGAGGCCCGTTGCGTGGGCCCGGCGCGCCGACATCCTCTCCGCCGACCCCATCAGCGCGAGGCGGGCCGCTTCGCCGGGGGGCATGCGCAGGGCGAGGTGCACCGCCTCGTACGCGTTGACCATTCCGTAGGTCGTGTGAGGGTCGAAGAACGTCGCCGTCTCGTCCGCGACGGTGAAGTCCGCCTCGCCGAGGAGATAGAACGCGCCGCCGCAGGCCATGCCGTTGACCGCGGCGATCACCGGCTTCCACAGGTCGTTGGCCTTCGGGCCGACCGTGAGGAGCGGATCGTCCATCGAGTACGGGGAGTCGGGCTGCGGGACGGATGCCTCGCGGTCGATGCCCGTGCAGAAGGCTCGGTCGCCGGAGCCGGTCAGGACGATCGCTCTGACCGTGTCGTCGCCGCGGAAGGCGCGCCACGTCTTTGCGAGCTGGGCGATCGTGGGGAGGTCCAGGGCGTTGTGGCGGTGGGGCCGGTCGAGGGTCACCACCGCCACGTTGGTCGTCGCGTCTGTCTGCGTGCGTATCCCTGTTCCTGTCATGGGCGTTCCAGCATCCAGCGGGGGATCGTCGTGCCGTCGGGCGTGGTCCAGTAGACCGCTTGGACCTTCGCGCCGATGCGCAGGCGGTCGGGCGGGACCGAGTCGAGGCGGGCGGCCGGGGAGGCGACCACGTTGCCGACCAGGCGGATGTGAGGGGCGTCGGTGAGTTCGACGACGGCCACGTTGTACGGGGCCTGTTCGGCGTACGCGGGGAGCAGCGGCGGGTGCGGGATCACGTACGACCAGATGCGGCCTTGGCCGGTCATGCGCCGCCACTCGGTGTCGAAGGAGTGGCAGTGGGGGCAGCAGGGGCGGGGCGGGAAGCGGAGTGTCTGGCAGGCGGGGGTGCGGCAGGACTGTACGCGGAGTTCGTGGCGGGACGTGTAGTCCCAGAACGGGGCTCCGTCGGGGTCGGTGGTGGGGGGCAGGAGATCGTGGTCCATGGCTGCTTCTCCGTGGGCGCGATGAAGGGAGGGTGGCCGTCTGCGCTGTCGTCGGCGGCTTTCCCGTGTCCCCGACAGGTGTCGGGGCGGGTACGGGACCGCGGTGCGGGCCGGGTCAGGAGCGGAGCAACAGGGCCGAGGTCGGTACGCCTTCGCCTGCTGTCACCAGGCAGGTGCTCGCGTTCGGGACCTGCGCGGTGCTCGTACCGCGTAGTTGCTTCACGCCCTCGGTGATCAGGTTGAAGCCGTGGACGTACGCTTCCGAGAGGCCGCCGCCGGACGTGTTGAGGGGGAGTCGGCCGCCGGTCTCCAGGGCGCCTCGTTCGGTGAAGGCGCCGCCCTCGCCGCGGGCGCAGAAGCCGTAGCCCTCCAGGGAGAGGGGGATGAGCGCGGTGAACGCGTCGTAGATCTGGGCGACGTCGATGTCGGCGGGTGTCAGGTCCGCTTGTTTCCACAGGTGGCGGGCCGTAGTCCAGGAGGGGCCGGTGAGCGGGTCGTCGTTCCAGTAGTTGACCATGCCGTGGTGCTGGGCCGGGAGGCCCTGGGCGGCGGAGTGGATGTAGGCGGGCTTGTGGCGGCAGTCGCGGGCTCGTTCGGCCGAGACCACCACGCAGGCCAATGCTCCGTCTGTTTCCAGGCAGTTGTCGTAGAGGCAGAGGGGCTCACTGATCCATCGGGAGGTCATGTACATGTCCCTGGTGAGCGGGCGTTCGTACATGACGGCCGAGGGGTTCTGGTTGGCGCGGTTGCGGCAGGCGAGGGCGACATTGAAGAGGTGATCGCGGGTCACCCCGTACTCGTGCATGTAGCGGCGGGTGAGCATGGCGATCTCGTCGGCCGGGCGGAGGAGGCCGAAGGGCCTCGTCCACTGTGCGGGGGTGGGGAGTTGGGTGGTCGTGTCGCGCCAGGGGCGGGGGCCGCTGCCTCGTTTGCGGGAGCGCCAGGCCACGCCGACCGATGCCTGGTTCGTGGCGACGGCCGTGGCGAGGTGGGCGATGGTCGCGCACGAACCGCCGCCGCCGTAGCCGGTCTTGGAGAAGTACGTCACGTCTCCGGCGCCGATGGACTTGGCGATCTCCACTTCGT
Organism: Streptomyces beihaiensis; assembly: GCF_026274175.1. Lineage (GTDB taxonomy): Bacteria > Actinomycetota > Actinomycetes > Streptomycetales > Streptomycetaceae > Streptomyces > Streptomyces beihaiensis. Next base: position 56,363 of record NZ_JAPHNL010000179.1, on the reverse strand, counting down.
CCGTCTCCTCCATCGTGTAGGAGGCGAAGGCGTCGACCTCGGAGGGTTCTATGCCCGCGTCGGCCAGTGCGGAGAGGATCGCCCGGCAGGCCAGGGTCTTCTCGGATTCGGGGAGTTGTTTCGCGAAGGCCGTCTGGCCGATGCCGACGATGGCCGCCGCGTCCTTGATGCCTGGTGCCGCCGTTCTGGCCATGAGACTCCCTCCCTCGGCCCGTGTGCTGACAGCGCGTCAGGCTACAGCTAATCTGACGACGTGTCAGGTGCGCTGGAGTCGGGAGGTCGTGCTATGCGTACGGACGAGCAGTGGGGCACGGTTCCGGGGCTTGTGCGGCATGCGGCGCTGCGGTTCGGGGGACGGGAGGCCGTTGTCGACGGGCGGGTTCGGGTCTCGTACGCCGAGCTGGGCGCGCGGGTCGAGCGGGCCTCCGCCGCGTGCGTGGCGGCGGGCGTGGAGGTGGGCGACCGGGTCGCCGTCTGGGCGCCGAACACCGTCGACTGGATCGTGGCGGCCTTGGGCGCGGTGGGCGCCGGTGCTGTTCTCGTGCCGCTCAACACGCGGTTCAAGGGCGCGGAGGCCGCCGATGTGCTGGCCCGTTCGCGGGCACGGCTGCTGTTCGTCACGGGGACGTTTCTCGGTACGTCGTACGTGGCCTCGCTGCGGCGGGCGAGGGAGGCGGGGGCCGAACTGCCGGACCTGGAAAGGGTCGTGGTGTTCGCCGACGGCGTGCCGGGCGGTGGTGACTTCCTGACCTGGAAGGAGTTCCTCGCGGGAGGCGACCAGGTGACAGGCGAGGACGTGCGGGCGCGGGCGGCCGCGCTCTCGCCCGGCGACCCCTCGGACATCGTCTTCACCTCCGGGACGACCGGGCGGCCCAAGGGCGCCGTCATCACCCATGAGCAGACCCTGCGCGCCTACGAGATCTGGGCGGAGCTCGCCGGACTGCGGGAGGGCGATCGCTATCTGATCGTGAATCCGTTTTTTCATACATTTGGGTACAAGGCCGGGATCCTGGCCTGTCTGATGCGGGGTGCGACGATGGTGCCGCAACCGGTGTTCACCGTGGACACCGCGCTGGCCAACATCGCCGCCGAGCGGATCACCGTGCTTCCGGGACCGCCCACTCTCCACCAGTCGCTCCTCGACCACCCCGCCCGTGATTCCCATGACCTGTCGGCGCTGCGGCTGGTCGTGACCGGGGCGGCCGTCGTTCCGCTGCGGCTCGTGGAGCGGTTGCGCGGCGAGCTGGGCGTGGAGACCGTACTGACCGCGTACGGGCTGTCCGAGGCCAGCGGCATCGTCACCATGTGCCGACGGGGCGATCCGGCGGAGCTGATCGCCGAGACGTCCGGGCGGGCCATCCCCGGTACCGAGGTACGGGTCGACTCGGCGGGGGTCGGGGAGCCCGGGGAGGTGCTGGTGCGCGGCTTCAACGTGATGCGCGGGTACTTCGAGGACCCGGCCGGTACCGCTGAGGTGATCGGTGAGGACGGCTGGCTGCGCACCGGCGACGTGGGCGTCATGGACGGCCGTGGCTATCTGCGGATCACCGACCGCATCAAGGACATGTTCATCGTCGGCGGGTTCAACGCCTATCCGGCCGAGATCGAGCAGCTGCTCGGACTCCACCCGGAAGTCGCCGATGTGGCTGTCGTCGGTGTCCCGGACGGGCGGCTGGGCGAAGTCGGCAAGGCGTACGTGGTGCGGCGGGCCGGTGCCCGGCTGACCGGTGACGACCTGATCGCCTGGGCCCGGCGCGAGATGGCCAACTACAAGGTGCCCCGGTCGGTCGCGTTCGTCGGCGCGTTGCCGCGCAACGCGAGCGGGAAGGTGGTGAAGGGGGAGCTGCGGGCGCGTGCCGGCGACGACTTCTGACCCGGTAGCTCCGCGGGGCCGGTTCCGCATACGTTCGGCCGTATGGTTGACGACTGCTTCGGGCATCCGCGGCTCGCCGCGATCCACGACCCGCTCGACCCCGACCGCGGCGATCTCGACGCCTACGTCCGGATGGCGGAGGAGGCCGGGGCGCGCCGGGTTCTGGACATCGGCTGCGGCACCGGGGTGTTCGCGCTTGTCCTGGCCGGCCGCGGGATCGACGTCGTCGCAGTCGATCCCGCCCAGGCGTCCATCGACGTCGCCCGAGCCAAACCGGGCGGTGAGCGGGTGCGCTGGCTGTGCGGTGACGCGACGGCGCTGCCTCCACTCCGGGTCGACCTCGCGACGATGACCGCGAACGTCGCCCAGGCCATCGTCGAGCCGACCATGTGGCGGAGGACTCTACGGGGAGCCCACGAGGCACTACGGCCCGGCGGGCACCTGGTCTTCGAGACCCGTGATCCGGCCAGACGCGCCTGGGAGGAGTGGACCCCCGAGAACACCTGCCGCGTGACCGAGATCCCGGGTGTCGGCACCGTCGAGAGCTGGGCCCAGGTGACCGAGGTGAGCCTGCCCCTGGTGACCTTCCGCTGGACGTACGTCTTCGCGGCGGACGGGCAGGTGCTGACCTCGGACTCGACGCTGCGCTTCCGTGAGCGCGACGAGGTCGAGAGGGACCTGGTCACGCACGGCTACGTGGTGGACGACGTGCGCGATGCGCCTGACCGGCCGGGCAGAGAGTTCGTCTTCCTCGCACGACGTCCCTGAGTCGGCGCGCGTCACCCGTCGTCGTCCGCGCCGCCCCCGCCCCGGGCGCGGAGGGCGCGCATGTGCGCCGTCGGCTGTACGGCACGGGGGTGGTCAGACGCCACGGCTGTCACCTGCGCGCGCTGCTCGGACCCGGCCGCAACGGCCATCGTGCACTCGCCCCCTTGTCCCGGCGGTGGCCGTCGAGCGCGGTGCATTCACGGCCTGCCGGGGCCCCGTCACGGCCCCGGCCGGAACGTGTTCCCCGTCGTCGTCCCGTGGGTCAGCCCCGCGCGGCCCGGGCGAACCCCGTGAACGCCGTCCAGGCGTCCGCGCCGACCCCGAAGGTCGGCCCGGTGGCCGTGTCGTTCTTGGAGTCCCGTACGTGGACGGTGTCGGCGTGCGGGCAGGTGGCCACCTCTACGCACTCGCCGCCCTCGTCGCCGCTGTAGCTCGACTTCCGCCAGGTGTAGGCGACTTCGAGGCATTCCCCGCCTTCGCTGCCGCTGTACGTCGACTTGAACCAGGTCAGTTCTGCTGCGGTGCCGTTCACGCTTCTCCTAGCCGTCGGTCCAACAGGCTCAGGGACTGCTGCGTGGTCAGAGCCTGCGTCCGCAGCATCGCATATTTGCGCGCCAGGATGGACACCTCGTCAGGGTCGGACACCCACTGGCTGCCGCGCTGCGTCTCCAGGTACGCGAGGTGCTGATGGTCGGGCGTTTCGAGGAGGATGAAGGGGCCGTTCAGGCCCGCATGCGACGGGCTGTCCATCGGCATGAACTGTAGGGAGATGGCCGGAAGGTGGGCGTCCGCGCGCAGCTGCCGCAACTGCTCCCGCCCTACCTGCGGCCCGCCGACCTTCAAGTCGAGGACCGGCTCCCACACCACGAAGCTCAGCGTCGGCGGCGCCTTGCGCCGCAGGATCTCCCGGCGGTCCACGCGTCCCGCCGTCTTCGTCTCGATCTCGTCCTGGTCGTAGGCCGGTACTCGCTCGCCCAGCACCGCCCGCGCGTAGTTCTCCGTCTGGAGCAGGCCGGGCAGGACCTGGTTCGCGTAGAACGAGATCGCGAGCGCCTCCCACTCGTGCTTCATGTAGTCCTCCGACCACAACGCGAACTGGTCGATCTCCGGCATGTTCTCCACACCGGCCACCAACATCCCTTTCGTTTCCAGGAGTTCGTCGAGGAACTCGGCGAGATCCAGTTGCAGCACGCGCCGCCCCTGCTCGATCGAGGCGATCGTCTCCTCGTCCACGCTGGCCAGCTCGGCGAGCGCTCGCTGCGTGTAACCGGCCGCTGTACGGGCCGCCTTGAGTTGGCGGCCCACCATCTTCATGGTCGATTTGTTCCTCTTCCGAGGAGCTTGCCTTGGGGTCATGCTCATGGGACTCCCCCTGATCGCCCGCGTTTGCGCATGCGGGACCCGTACAGCACCCGTACAAATTCCGCGTACGGGCTCACTGGCTGATCCACGCTAGTCACGCTGCGCGACGGTTGTCCGGTGAATGAGACGATCTCCACCCGCCGCCATCGCGAACTCACCCTCAAAAGGGAGCGGTTCTATCCGCGCGATCGCCGCACCGTCCCCGCCGCCCGGCGTTTCACGCGCGAGGCGCTCGCCGACTGGGGGTTCGCCGGGCACGAGCGGGCCGACGACGTGGCGCTGTGCGTGAGCGAGCTGGCGACGAACGCGCTGGTGCACGGGGTGCCGCCAGGGCGCGGGTATCAGCTGTTCCTGTCGTACGGGGGCGGAGTGCTGCGCGTCGAGGTGCATGACAGCGGGGCGGGTGTGCCACGGGTTGGCGGGGGCGGAGGCGGAGGCACGGGCGACGGCGGGCGAGGGCTGCTGCTTGTCGCCGCGTGTGCGGACGCGTGGGGCGTGGGGGAGCGGTCGCCGGGGAAGGTGGTGTGGGCCTCGTTCGAGCTGTGACGCCGTGGCACGGTGCGGGTGCGGGACGCCGGTCCGTCTGTCGCGGTGACCGGGTGGGGCGGGCGTCGTTAGACTCGGCGGTGTCGGAAGGGAGCTGTCATGACTCTCACGAGCCCGGACCGCGCGATGACGCGGTTGCGCAAGGCCGCCGAGGCTGCGGAAGAGGCGAGTGGCCTTCGGGCCGAGATCATCCGGGGAGTTCTCATGATGTCTCCGACCCCGCGCGGCAAACACGCCGGGATCATCAACGCGATCAACAAACAGCTGGTCAGGTCGTTGCCGGGCCATCTGGATGCGTTCCAGGTCGCTTCTCTGCCGATGCCCGGCGACCCTGACGACTACGCCACTCCCGACCTCATGGTCTGCGATGTGGGCTTCGGCGATTCCGACGAGTGGCTCGCCGACCCCGGTGACGTGGAGCTGGTCGTCGAGGTGGTCTCGCGGAGCAACAGCACCAAGGACACCCGCGACATGGTCGCCTGGTACGCCGACGCGGGAGTGCCGACGTATCTGCTGGTCGATCCGCGCGACGGTAGCTGGACGCTGTACACGGAGCCCAGTGGTGGGCGGTATCAGGGGCGGCTGCGACGGCTGTTCGGACAGGACGTCCCGCTTCCGGCCTGGGGCCTGAAACTGGAGACCGGCGGGTTCGCCACCTACGCCTGAGCGCGCCTGGGCAGGCTGCGGCACCGGAGCGCCATGCCGAACAGACGTTCGGCAACCCGCCGCACCGACGGCGCGAGTCTGTCGTCGGTCCTGCTCGCTCAGTCCTGCCCGCCACCGTCCGGGACGGTGAGGATCCCCGCGTCCAGGTCGACCACCACGTCCGCCCGGCCGCGCCCGTCGTCCACCCGGCGGGCGTTCGCCTCGTCCGAGCGCAGGACCCAGGCGCGGGCGGTGGACGGCGACTTGCCGAACGTCACGTGGCGGGCGATCAGGCGGTCCACCCGGACCGTGTCGTCCACCGCGACCCACCACACCTCGTCCAGGAGCGGGCGGACGGCCGTCGACCACGGGGGCTCGTCCAGGAGGAGGTAGTTGCCCTCCGTGATGACGAGCGGGATGTCGGGTGGGATGGGTAGTGCGCCGGCGAGCGGTTGTTCCAGGTTCCGCTCGAAGGACGGGGCGTAGACCGTTTCGCACGGGTGGGGCGTACGGAGGCGGGTGAGCAGCGCCGCGTAACCGTACGCGTCGAACGTGTCCGGCGCGCCCTTCCTGTCCGCCCGGCCCAGACGGGCCAGCTCGGCGTCGGCGAGGTGGAAGCCGTCCATGGGGACCAGGGCCGCCGTCGCCGTGCCGAGCTCGGCGACGACGGCCTCCGCCAGCGTGGACTTGCCCGCGCCGGGCGGGCCCGCGACACCGATGATCCGGCGGGGGCCGGGGGCGCGGGCCAGAGTCCGGGCGCGGGCGGCCAGTGCGGCGACGTACGGTGGCTGCGGCATGGGGTGATCCTGGCAGAGGCGGCCTACGCCATCCGTTCCACCGCGTCCTTCGCCTCCTTGAGGCCCGCTCCGGTCATCTCGCGGTACGCCTTGATCGCGGCGATCTGCTTGCCCTCGCGTACCAGAGCCTCGACCTCCTCCCGTTGCGCGCGCTGCTCGGCAGACTCCTCAAGACCCAACCGGTCGGCGAGCAGCGTGAGTTGGCGTTCCATGCGTACCAGGCGTCTGTCCATGCCGGAGAGACGGCTCTGGATGGACCACGTTCCGGCGAAGAGGCCCAGAATGAAGAGAAGTTCCACTATGCCCATGACATCCGATCTTAGGGCGATGTCATGGGCAAGCTGTCAATCCTCAGTGTCAGCTGAGGGTCAGGTCGTCCGCGTACACGGAGCCCTGGCCGTACCAGCCGTGGACGTACACGGTGACCGAGCCGGAGGAGCCGGTGGTGAACGGCACCGTCAGCTTGGTCCAGGACGAGGACGTGGCCCAGGTGCTGGCGGTCGCTCCGCCGCTGACGCCGAGGTACGCGTAGGGGCCCTGCACCCAGCCGGTCAGCGTGTAGGAGGTGTTGGGCTTCAGGGTGAGGGTCTGGGTGCACTGGCCGGTCCGGCTGGAGGACGGCACGGTCCTCAGGGCGTGCGTCCCGCCGTGCACGGGGGAGGAGACCACGGACGCCCCGCTGTCACAGGTCCAGGGCGCGAGGGAGCCGGTCTCGAAGTCGCCGTTGGCGAGTGCCGTGGGGGTACTCGCTCCCGTGACGGTCAGGGTGAGCGGTGCGCTGTGCCGGGTCGTGCCCGCGGTGCCGGTGACCGTCAGGGTGTAGGTGCCGGGGGCGGCGGAGGCGTCGGCCGCGACGGTGAGCTTGGCGGTGCCGCCCGCGGTGACGGAGGACGGGCTGAGCGAGGCGGTCACTCCGCTCGGCGCACCGGTCACGGTCAGGCCGACCGTCTGGGCGTTGCCCGCGGTGACCGACGTGGTGACCGTCGCGGTCGTCGAGCCGGAGGGGTCGACCGAGACGGCCGTGGGGGAGAGGGAGACGGAGAAGTCGTCGGTCGGCGGGGTGGTCGTGCCGCTGGTGAAGGGGGCGAACGTGTGGGTGAAGTACCAGGTGTCCTGGGCGATGCCGGAGCACGTGTCGGAGGCGGGGGAGCCGGGGCATCCGCCGTTGTCGCGCTGGAGCGCCCAGAAGGAGAGGGTGTTGATGCCCTGGGTGGACGCCCAGTCGTACACCGAGGTCGCGTCGTCGGTGGTGAAGGTCTCCGCCGGGCCGTAGTCGTCCACGCCGGGCATCTCGGTGACGCCGACCATGTTCCACAGCTGAGTGTCCGACAGGTTCGGGTAGAGGGAGGCGAGTTGGCCGTGCAGTCCGGTCGCCGCCGTGCGGGTGTCGGTGGCCATGTGGTGCGTGGCGCCGTCGTAGTAGTCGAACGTCATGATGTTGACGACGTCCACCTTCGCGCCCGCGGCCTTGGCGCTGCGCAGTACGGCGAGTCCGCTGTCGGCGAGGCCGGTCGTCGTGGTGGGCAGGGTGTAGGAGAACTGCACGGTCCGCCCGTTGGTCGCGGCCCAGTCCTGCACCTTCTTGATGGCCTGGTTGCGGCGGTCGATGCCGGCCGTGTCGGTGAGGGAGTTGTCCTCGACGTCCATGTCGAGCCGTGAGACGTCGTACGTGGTGATGATCTTCTCGTAGGCGGCGGCGATGGAGTCGACGTTCGTACAGCTGTCGGCGATCTCGGTGCCGGAGTGGTCGGCCGCGTACCCGCCGAGCGAGGGGATCACGTCACCGCCGCGGGAGCGGATGGTGGAGAAGTCGGCACCGAAGACCGAGGTGTCGACGGGGGTGCTGGAGTCGCCGTTCCAGTACGGGGTGCACGACCCCTTCGTGTCGGCCTGGAGGAAGGCCATGGTCAGGTACTTGGCGCCGGAGGACTGTGCGAGCGCGGCGGGACTGTCGCCGCTGTACGCCTCGAAGTAGGGCGCGAAGACGTGGGCGGGCAGGGCGGTCGCCGCGTGCGCGGTGCCGCCTGCCCCCAGGGCGAGCCCCGCGGAGGCGGCAAGTGTGGCGATGCCGGTGAGCAGGGCGCGTAGGGGTCTCGGACGTGTCATCGGGTACTCCCGGTTAGCGGACGACAGGCGATGGGTGGGGTGGAGGTGTCGCGCTGTGTCAGCCGAGCCCGGCCGGGGGCTGCTACTGGTCTAGGCCATGATTGGTCTGGACCAGCGCCCGGTCAAGGTGCGGGAGCCGCCTTTTGCGTGTTCATGGCAAAGCAGCTCGGGCCGAGCCGCTCATGACTGAGCGCCCGCGTCGGGGGACGCGGGCGCTCAGCCGTGGGAGACGTGGGTGACGCCTGCCGGATCAGAGCCGCTCGGGCGTCCGGATGCCGAGAAGCGCCATGCCGCGGTGGAGCGTGCGGGCCGTCAGGTCGCACAGGAACAGCCGGTTCTCCACCTGCTGGGCCGAATCCGCCTTCAGCACCGGGCACTTGTCGTAGAACGACGTGTACAGCGACGCCAGCTGGTACAGATACGCGGCCAGCTTGTGCGGCGCGTACTCCGCCGCCGCCTCGAAGACCGTGTCCCCGAACGCGTCCAGGTGCAGGCCGAGCGCGCGCTCGGCCGGGGCCAGCTCCAGCTCGGCGTGGGCCACCGGCTTCGTCTCGCCCGCCTTGCGCAGGATCGACTGGATACGCGCGTACGCGTACTGCAGGTAGACGGACGTGTCGCCGTTCAGCGACACCATCTGGTCCAGGTCGAACTTGTAGTCGCGGTTCGGCGACGTCGACAGGTCCGCGTACTTCACCGCGCCGATACCGACCTGCGCGGCCCGCTCCTGGATCTCCTCCTCGGTGAGGTCCCGCGCCTTCTCGCGCACCACCTCCGCCGCCCGCTGCACCGCCTCGTCGAGCAGGTCCTCCAGGCGGACCGTCTCGCCCTCACGCGTCTTGAACGGCTTGCCGTCCGCGCCGAGCACCGTGCCGTAACCCATGTTGTGCGCGGTGACGTCGTCGGTCAGCCAGCCCGCCCGCCGGGCCGCCTCGAAGACCATCTTGAAGTGCAGCGACTGGCGTACGTCCACGACGTACAGGAGGGACGTCGCGTGCAGGTCCTGGACGCGGTTGCGGATCGCCGTCAGGTCGGAGGCCGCGTAGCCGAAGCCGCCGTCCGCCTTCTGCACGATCAGCGGCACCGGCTGGTCGTCCTTGCCGCGGATGTCGTCGAAGAAGACCACGAGCGCGCCCTCGGAGCGCACCGCGACACCCATCTCCTCCAGGAGGCGGGCCGTCTCGGGCATCCCCTCGTTGTACGCCGACTCGCCGACGATCTCGTCGTCGCGGATCTCCATGTCGAGCTTCTCGAAGACCGAGTAGAAGTACACCTTCGACTCGTCCACGAACCGCTGCCACAGGTCGAGGGTCTCCTTGTCGCCGGACTGGAGGGCGACGACCCGCTTACGGGCCCGCTCCTTGAACTCCTCGTCCGAGTCGAAGACCGCGCGCGACGCCTTGTAGATCCGGTTCAGGTTCGACATGGCCTGCTCGCCGTCGACCTCGTCGGCCGGGGCCAGCTCGCCCGGGTGCTCGATCAGGTACTGGATGAGCATGCCGAACTGCGTGCCCCAGTCGCCGATGTGGTGACGGCCCACGGTCCGCTCACCGGTGAAGTCGAGCATGCCGCGCAGGGCGTCGCCGATCACCGCCGAGCGGAGGTGGCCGACGTGCATCTCCTTCGCCACGTTCGGCTGCGCGTAGTCGACGACCGTGATGCCCGGGTCGGCCTTCAGCGGGACGCCGAGCCGGTCGCCGTCGGCGGCACGCGCGGCGAGCGTCTCGGTGATCGCCCGGTCGGCGACCGTGACGTTCAGGAAGCCGGGGCCCGAGACCTCGACCTCCGCGAGCAGATCACCGTTCTCGATCGTCTCGACGACCTTGGCGGCCAGCTCCCGCGGGTTCGCCTTGGCCTTCTTGGCGAGCGCCAGGATTCCGTTGGCCTGGTAGTCGGCCCGGTCGCTACGTCGCAGCAGCGGGTCCGCGCCGTCGGTCTCCGGCAGGGCGGAGGCCAGGGCGTCGGCGAGGCGCTGGTTGACGTTGGCGGTGAGGGACGTGACCGGGGCCATGGGTATGGGCTGCCGTTCTGGTCGGGGCCGGGTGGTGTTCCTGGCCAGTATCCCATGGGGTGCAAACCGGTTTTCCGCCGTGGCGGGCGGGCCGGATCTGCTGTCCGCGGGTCTCGTCGTGGCTGGTCGCGCCCCGCGGCGGAGCCGCTGATCGACACAGCCCCGCGCCCCTGAAGGCATGCGGCTTCGCCGCGCCTTCCCGGGGAGACGCCGCACGTGGTGCGGGCGTCTCAGGGGCGCGGGGAACCGCGCGAGCAACCGGCCACAACCCGCACTCGCCCACGGCGCTCCGCCCACCCGCCCATAAGGCGTTTTCCCCCAGCCCCCGGTTACTGGGACAATAGGTCGAGCGCAACCACGAACCGGAAGGACACCACACCGTGGCCCAGAGCACAGGCGCGGAAGCCCCAGAGAACGCGGACTGGGTCTCCCGATACGCGGACGACGTCATCGCCGAGTCGGAGCGCCGTGCCCCGGGCAAACCGGTCGTCGTGGCCTCGGGCCTCTCCCCGTCGGGACCGATCCACCTCGGCAACCTGCGCGAGGTCATGACCCCGCACCTCGTCGCCGACGAGATCCGCCGCCGCGGCCACCAGGTCCGCCACCTCATCTCCTGGGACGACTACGACCGCTACCGCAAGGTCCCGGCCGGCGTCCCCGGAGTCGACGCGTCCTGGGCCGAGCACATCGGCAAGCCGCTCACCTCGGTCCCGGCCCCGGCCGGGTCCGCGTACCCGAACTGGGCCGAGCACTTCAAGGCCGCCATGATCGAGGCCCTCGCCGACCTCGGCGTCGAGTTCGACGGCATCAGCCAGACCGAGCAGTACACGTCGGGCGTCTACCGGGACCAGATCCTGCACGCCATGAAGCACCGCGGCGACATCGACGCGATCCTCGACCAGTACCGCACGAAGAAGGACCCCGCCAAGAAGCAGCAGCAGAAGAAGCAGGGGCAGAAGCCCGTCGACGAGGCCGAGCTGGAGGCCGAGGAGGGCTCCGGCGCCGCCTCCGAGGACGACGGCAGCGGCGGCGCGGGCGGCTACTACCCGTACAAGCCGTACTGCGGCGCCTGCGGCAAGGACCTCACCACCGTCACCTCGTACGACGACGACACCACCGAACTCGCCTACACCTGCGCCGAGTGCGGGTTCTCCGAGACCGTCCGGCTGAGCGAGTTCAACCGCGGCAAGCTGGTCTGGAAGGTCGACTGGCCGATGCGCTGGGCCTACGAGGGCGTGATCTTCGAGCCGTCCGGCGTCGACCACTCCTCGCCCGGTTCCAGCTTCCAGGTCGGCGGCCAGATCGTCGACCGTGTCTTCGGCGGCAAGCAGCCCATCGGCCCCATGTACGCGTTCGTCGGCATCAGCGGCATGGCCAAGATGTCGTCCAGCCGGGGCGGCGTACCCACCCCCGGCGACGCGCTCCAGATCATGGAACCGCAGCTGCTGCGCTGGCTCTACGCCCGCCGCCGGCCCAACCAGTCGTTCAAGATCGCCTTCGACCAGGAGATCCAGCGGCTCTACGACGAGTGGGACAAGCTGAACGCGAAGGTCGCCGACGGCACCGTGCTGCCCGCCGACGCCGCCGCGCACAGCCGCGCCGTCGGCACCGCGGCCGGTGAACTGCCGCGCACCCCGCGCCCCTTGCCGTACCGCACGCTGGCCTCTGTCGCCGACGTGACCGCCGGGGACGAGGAGCAGACCCTGCGCATCCTCTCCGAGCTCGACCCGGACAACCCGGTCACCGACCTGGCCACCGTCCGGCCCCGGCTCGACCGGGCCGAGGCGTGGATCACCAAGTACGTGCCCGCCGAGTCCCGCACCATCGTGCGCACCGAGCCCGACGAGGAACGCCTCGCCGCCCTGGACGAGCAGAGCCGCGCCTCGCTCCGCCTCCTCCTCGACGGCCTGGACGACCACTGGTCCCTCGACGGCCTCACCCACCTCGTCTACGGCGTCCCGAAGGTGCAGGCGGGCTTCCCCGCCGACGCGACCGCCAAGGAACTCCCGCCGGAGATCAAGGTGGCCCAGCGCACGTTCTTCGCGCTCCTGTACCACCTGCTCGTCGGCCGTGACACCGGCCCGCGCCTGCCCACGCTGCTGCTCGCCGTGGGCGCGGACCGGGTGCGCAAGCTGCTGAGCGCCTGACCCCGGGCGTGTGTGAGGGGCGGCACCGGCTCGTGGCCGACGCCGCCCCTCACGCGTGCGTGCCCCGCGCGCCCTCAGGCGATGTGCTCGTCGAGCATGTCCTTGTCGAGCTGTACGGCGAACTGCTCCATGTACCGGTTCACGTCACGCGGCGACAGCCGAATCCCGTACTGCGCCTCGACGTTGGCGGCGAACGCCCCCGGCGTCGGCAGCCCCTCGCCCTCTATCGAGTGCCGGAACACCTGGTACAGGTCGTCGTCGGTGGGGCCTTCGGCCTCCGGCACGCCCTCGCCCAGCGCCCGGGTGCCGCCCGCCCCGTTCGGGACGGGGAAATCGGGCTCGGGCTCCGGCACGAGCTCCGGCGCGGGCTGCGGTACGGGCTGCGGTACGGGGTCGGGGGCGGGCTGCGGCACGGATTCAGATCGCGGCCGCGGCACCGGGATCTGCTGCGGCTGCTCCTCGTACCACCCCTGGTGCTGCTGCTCGGGGATGAACGTCGGCGGCTGGTAGTTCGGGTCGTACCCGCCGTGGTACTCCTTCTGCTTCGGCTCGGCGAACCACTGGCTCGGCGCGTCCGCCGCCGCCTCCGGGTCGACCGGGCGCGGGCCGGACGCCGTCGCCTCCAGCTCGGCGAGCGTCGTGGGCCCCGACGGCAGCAGCTGCGGCTCCACCCCCGCCGCCGCGAGCCCCGCCGCGGCCGTCTCGGCGAGCGGCACCCCGTAACGGGCCAGACGCAGCGGCATGAGCGACTCCACCGGCGCCTTGCGCCGCCAGGCACGTCCGTAACGGGACCGCAGCCGCGCCTGGTAGACGAGACGTTCCTGCTCCAGCTTGATGACCTGCTCGTACGAGCGCAGCTCCCACAGCTTCATCCGCCGCCACAGCCGGAACGTGGGCACCGGCGAAAGCAGCCAGCGCGTCAGCCGCACGCCCTCCATGTGCTTGTCGGCGGTGATGTCCGCGATCCGCCCGATGGCGTGCCGCGCCGCCTCCACGGAGACCACGAAGAGCACCGGGATGACGGCGTGCATGCCGACGCCCAACGGGTCAGGCCAGGCCGCCGCGCCGTTGAACGCGATCGTCGCCGCCGTCAGCAGCCACGCCGTCTGGCGCAGCAGCGGGAACGGTATGCGTATCCAGGTCAGCAGCAGATCGAGCGCGAGCAGCACACAGATGCCCGCGTCCACGCCGATCGGGAAGACGTACGAGAAGTTGCCGAAGCCCTTCTCGACGGCCAGCTTGCGCACGGCCGCGTACGAGCCCGCGAACCCGATCCCCGCGATGACGACCGCACCGGCCACCACCACACCGACGAGTATGCGGTGCGTCCGTGTCAACTTCAGTGGCGCGGCCACTCAGCTCCCCTCCCACTACGGCATGTTGCGCCCAACAGGGTGGCACACGTGAGGCGGGAGTGACCGCGCCAGCCCGGTCGCCTACTGCTTCTTCGCGTCCTTCGACGCGGAAGGAGAGGCCGAGGGGGACGGCTTGGCGGACGACTTCGACGACGTGGAGGACTTCGAGGGCGACGGACTCTCGCCGCTGCCGCCGTCGTTACCGCCCTTGCCGTCCTTACCGCCCTTGCCGTCCTTCATGACGGCGGCGGCGACCTCCTCAGCGGCCTTCTTCGCGTCCTTGGCCAGGTCACCCGCGTCCGGGGTCTTCTCACCGGCGAGGCCGGAACCGTTGTAGTCGATCGTGACGACCACGTTGTCCAGGCGCGTGACGAGTGTCTGCTCCCTGGACGTGACGTCCTCGCTCTTGCCGCTCTTGCCGTCCTTCTTCTTGGACTTGCCCGAGTCGTCCTTGTACGTCCGGTCGTACTGGACCAGCGTCGACGCGTCACCGCCCTTCACGGCCGCGTCGGACGCCTTGACGTGCTTCGCGCCGTCCGTGCCCTTCGCGTCCGCGACCTGCTTCGCGTAGTAGTCCGCGGCGAGCTTCGCGCCGCTGCCGCGGTTCAGGTCGGAGTCGAAACGGACCAGCGACACGTTGAGCCAGCGGTACTGCGAGCCCTTCACACCCTTGTTGTCCAGGCTCGACCACGAGCAGCTCGCGCGCGTCGACTCGTCGTCCGAGGAACCCGCCTTGCGGTCGCCCTTCGGCACCAGGTCGCCCAGCGTCTTCTTGGAGAGCGCCGAACAGGCCCGCGGCAGCGACGTGTACGTGACCGGCGCGGGCTTCCTCGTCTTCTCCGCGGCGGTCGTCGCCGACGACTTCGCCCCCGAGTCCTTCGCGGATCCGTCGGAGCCGGAACCCGAGCCGGACGAGCAGCCGGCCACGACGAGGACCGCCGGCACGGCGGCCGCGCAGACGAGGGTGCGGGTGAGTCGCTTGGTCGGACGGTGCATAGTTCCTTCACTAGAACGGCGACAGGACCACGGACCCCGGCGGCCGACGCGGCCACCGGAGTCCGAGGGGCTACGGTACGCGGAAGCCGACGGGCGCGCCTCGCCTTCCCGAGAGCCGCGATCGCCGCCCGAGGTGCCCTATTCGCCGAACTTTCCGACCAGCTTTCCGGCCAGTTCCCGCGCTGTGTCCTGCATTTCCTTGCTGTCCGGGGCGGTACCGGCGGCCCCCGCCTGGGCCTCGTACTCGACGGTCACCAGGACGTTGGACGTGCGGAACACCACAGTCACCGTGCGGTGCGGAGAGGCCGCGGGACCGGCCTCGACGTCGTCGACGAACGCCTCGTCGCCGAGCCCGTCGAGCAGCCGGGGCTGAAGATCGTCGCCGCCGCTGTCACCACTGTCGCCGGACGGAGTGGCGGACGCCGCCCCGGAGGAGCCCGGACTCGGCACGCCGCCGTCGCCGGGCGTGGCAGACGCATCGGAGGCACCGGATGTGCCGGACGAGCCCGACGTGTCCGACGAGCCCGACGCGTCGGACGACGACACATCCGGCAGTCCCGCCGCGTCCACCCGCTTCGCGAACAACGC
This sequence comes from Streptomyces beihaiensis, assembly GCF_026274175.1. Classification (GTDB taxonomy): domain Bacteria; phylum Actinomycetota; class Actinomycetes; order Streptomycetales; family Streptomycetaceae; genus Streptomyces; species Streptomyces beihaiensis. Next base: position 41,172 of record NZ_JAPHNL010000179.1, on the reverse strand, counting down.
CCCCGCCCGGTCGTCGTCGCTCACGGTCGGGTCGTACGACACCACCCGCTCGAAGTCCAGCTTCAGCCGGTGTGCCGAACCGTCCGCCGCCGTGTCCTTCCAGCTGCACCCGACGCGGCGGCCCGTGTCGTACGTGACGGCCGCCGTACCGGCGTACGCCTTCTCCCGCTGATCGTCGTCCGGGAGCTTCGCGATGCCCGGCAGCATCTTGTCCAGCATGCCCTTGTCCACGACACCGCACGGTTCGGGCAGCGTGTGGTACTTGCCCGGCTTGACCGTGGCCGCACTGGCGCTCGCCCCGCCCGGTTTCGCGTCGCCCGCCGCGCCGTCGGAACCGGAGGCCGCGGAACAGCCGGTCAGCAGCGCCGCCAGAAGCGCGGCGGCGCCGGGCAGGTACGCGTACGACTTGCGCTTCCGCTGCACCGTTGAGGCTCCTCACTGCGAAAACTCGGTTGCCGGGTGGGTCGGCCGACGATGACCATGTCTATCGCACGCACTGCCGTGGACGCCGGTCCGGCATCCGTTTCGTCGACCTTGGCTCCGGTATCTGCGCTTTCTGATGTTGAATGGATTTGAACGGCTTTCGGGGGATCTCATGCCTTACACGGAAGTACCGGGTGCGAAGGTTCCCATCCGGATGTGGACGGACCCCGCGTCCGTCGAGGACGCGGCCATGCAGCAGTTGCGGAACGTCTCGGCCCTGCCGTGGATCAAGGGCCTGGCCGTCATGCCGGACGTCCACTACGGCAAGGGCGCGACGGTCGGTTCGGTGATCGCGATGCGGGGCGCGGTGTGCCCGGCGGCGGTCGGCGTCGACATCGGCTGCGGCATGAGCGCGGTGAAGACGTCCCTGACGGCGAACGACCTCCCGGGCGACCTCTCCCGCCTCCGCTCCAAGATCGAGCAGGCGATTCCGGTGGGCCGGGGGATGCATGACGATCCGGTGGACCCGGGGCGGTTCCACGGCCTCGCGACGGCCGGGTGGGACGACTTCTGGGGGCGGTTCGGCGGGGTGGCCGAGGCCGTCAGGTTCCGGGAGGGGCGGGCTCACAAGCAGATGGGAACCCTCGGAGCCGGAAACCACTTCGTCGAGTTCTGTCTCGACACGTCTGATGCGGTCTGGCTCATGCTGCACTCCGGATCCCGGAACATCGGCAAGGAGCTCGCCGACCATCACATCGGCGTCGCGCAGAAACTCCCGCACAACCAGAACCTCGTCGACCGCGACCTCGCCGTCTTCATCTCGGACACTCCGCAGATGGCCGCCTACCGCAACGACCTGTTCTGGGCGCAGGAGTACGCCAAGTACAACCGCACGCTCATGATGGCGCTCTTCAAGGACGTCGTCCGCAAGGAGTTCAGGAAGGCGAAGCCGACCTTCGAGCCGGAGATCAGCGCTCACCACAACTACGTGAGTGAGGAGCGCTACGACGGCATGGACCTCCTGGTCACCCGCAAGGGCGCGATCCGCGCGGGCTCGGGCGAGTACGGGATCATCCCGGGCTCCATGGGCACCGGCTCGTACATCGTGAAGGGCCTCGGCAACGCGGCGTCCTTCAACTCCGCCTCGCACGGCGCCGGGCGGCGGATGAGCCGTAACGCCGCGAAGAAGCGTTTCTCGACGCGGGACCTGGAGGAGCAGACGCGGGGCGTGGAGTGCCGTAAGGACTCCGGCGTCGTGGACGAGATCCCGGGTGCGTACAAGCCGATCGAGCAGGTCATCGATCAGCAGCGCGACCTCGTGGAGGTCGTGGCGAAGCTCAAGCAGGTCGTCTGCGTGAAGGGCTGAACCAGGAACCGAACCGGCGGCAGGGCCGGAGCCCTCGCCGGGCTCCGCCCCTGCCCCGCTGGTCTCGCACCATGCCGGGCCGCGCGTCACGGCATGACCACGGCGACGTGACGGCCCCTCAGTGGCGCGGCGACGGCGGCCGGTGAGCCGCGGGAGGCCGCGGTCGGCGGCTCCCGCGGCTCTGCCCGCGTCACGCGTTCCTCGTCCCTCGTCGCGCGCCGCCCGACCCGGTCACGGGATCAGGACCAGGCGACCCCGTACGCCGCCCTCGGCCAGCCGCGCATGTGCCTGTGCCGCCTCCGCGAGGGGGTAGGTGTGGGCGACGCGCGCGGTCAACGTGCCCTTGTCGGTCAGGCGTGCCAGTTCTGCCAGACGCGTGCCGTCCGCTGCCACCTCCACCGCCTCGGTGCGCACCCCGCGCTCCGGGGCGGGCGCGGCGCCCGGAATCACGCCGACGTACCGGCCCCCGTCCCGCACCCACGCCAGTGCGTCCGCACCGATGACCGCCGCGTCGAGCACGGCGTCCACGGGGGCGGGCGGCGTCGTGCCGCGCGGTACGAAGTGGGGCGCGCCGAACGAGCGGACCAGCTCCTCGTCCCCCTCGCCCGCGTACCCGGTCACGTCGATGCCCTGGTGCGCGGCGAGCTGCACCGCGTACCCGCCGACCGCGCCCGCGGCGCCCGTGACGAGCAGGGACTGGCCGGGCTTCAGATCGAGCAGGTCGAGGGCCTGGGCGGCGGTGAGGGTGTTGAGGGGAAGCGTGGCGGCGTGTGTGAGGTCCAGGGTCGTGGGCGCGGCGGCGGCCGCGGAGGCGGCCACGACCACGTGTTCGGCATGCGCGCCGAGGGGTCCGCCCACTCCGTGGTGCAGGGCGATCACCTGGTCGCCGACCTGCCATCCGGAGCCGTCGCCGACGGCGTCGACCGTGCCGGCCACGTCCCAGCCGAGGCCGAGCCGCCTGCCCTCCCCTCCGAAGGCCCCGGCCCGCACCGCCGCGTCGACGGGGTTCAGGGCGGTCGCGGCGACCTTGACGCGGATCTGTCCGGCGGCCGGTTCGGGGCGCTCGATGTCGACGATCTCGACCGCTTCCGGACCGCCGAAGACCGTGACCACTGCTGCTCGCATGACAACTCCCTTATTGCGTCGAATGATTCGTATGTGCGTGGATTGCTTACGCTTTCCTTTCCGCAGTGATGACCATAGGGAGTGTTACTCTCTTTTGGTAAGTACGTACGTGGAGGTGCGTACGTCACCGCGAAGTGCGTACCGGGGGCGCGCACAGCGGCGCGTACCAGGGGCGCGTACCAGAAGCGCGTACCAGGGGTGCGTCCGGAACACGGGAGGGTTTCGGCTGATGGCGACGATGACGGCGGCGCAGCGCCGCGAGCAGGCGCGGGTCGCGTACGACGCGTTCCTGCGGGACTGCCCGACCAACCAGCTGCTCGCGCGGCTCAGCGACAAGTGGGTGAGCCTCGTGGTCGCCGCGCTCGCCGCGCACGACGGGCCGATGCGCTACTCCGACCTCGGGCGCCGGATCGCGGGCGTGAGCCAGAAGATGCTGACGCAGACGCTGCGGGCGCTTGAGCGGGACGGGATCGTGGGGCGGACGGTCACGCCGTCCGTGCCGGTGCGGGTCGACTACGAGCTGACCGAACTCGGGCGGAGCCTCAGCGGCCTGCTGGTCGCGGTGAAGGAATGGGCCGAGGCACACATGGACGAGGTGGCGGTGGCCCGCGACCGCTACGACCAGGAGACGGCGGCCGTCTGAGCCCCGGCGCCGGGGCATGGCACGCTGTGCTGCATGCTCGTCGCCCGTTCCGTGCTCCTGTTCGTCGTGGCCGCCCTGTTCGAGATCGGTGGGGCGTGGCTGGTGTGGCAGGGAGTGCGGGAGCACCGGGGGTGGGTGTGGGTCGGGGCGGGGGTGGTCGCGCTCGGTCTCTACGGGTTCGTGGCGACCTTGCAGCCCGATGCGCAGTTCGGGCGGATCCTGGCGGCGTACGGCGGCGTCTTCGTGGCCGGGTCGATCGCCTGGGGGATGGTGGCCGACGGATACCGGCCGACTCGGTGGGACGTCGTGGGCGCCGTGATCTGTCTGGTCGGGATGGCCGTGATCATGTACGCGCCCCGGGACTGAGGCTCCTGCCGCAGCGGGGGCCGTGTGCGGCGCGACGTACTCTGGACGGGATATCCGCGTCTGCGCTGTCTTGCCGTTCTAGGAGTAGCCCATGGCCCCCGCCCCCGCTTCCCGTATCGCCGTCGTCACCGGCGCCAGCGGTGGTATCGGTGCCGCGACGGCGCGGCGGCTGGCGGCGGCCGGGTACCGGGTGGTGCTCACCGCCCGGCGCAAGGACCGGATCGAGGCGGTCGCCGAGGAGATCACGGCGGCCGGGCACGACGCCGTCGCGTACCAGCTCGACGTGACCGACCGGGCCGCCGTCGACGAGTTCGCCACCGCCTTCAAGACCGTCGGCGTCCTCGTCAACAACGCCGGTGGCGCGCTCGGCGCGGACCCCGTGGCCTCGGGCGACCCGGAGCAGTGGCGGCAGATGTACGAGACGAACGTCATCGGCACGCTCAACGTCACGCAGGCGCTGCTGCCCGCCCTGACCGCGTCCGGTGACGGCACGGTCGTGGTCGTCTCGTCGACCGCCGGGCACGCCACGTACGAGGGCGGCGCCGGTTACGTCGCCGCCAAGCACGCGGAGCACGTGCTCGCGGAGACGCTGCGGCTGGAGATCGTGGGGACGCCGGTGCGGGTGATCGAGGTCGCGCCGGGTCTCGTGAAGACGGACGAGTTCGCGCTGAACCGGTTCGGCGGGGACGCGCGGAAGGCCGCCAAGGTGTACGAGGGAGTCGCCGAGCCGCTGACCGCCGACGACGTGGCGGACACCGTCTCGTGGGCGGTGACGCGACCGCCCCACGTCAACATCGACCTGCTGGTGGTGCGGCCGCGGGCACAGGCGTCCAACACCAAACTCCACCGGGAAGCGTGAGACGGCATGGCCGAACAGACGCCAGGGGCCGTGCCCGAGCCCGCGCCCGGGGCGGTTCCCGATCCGCTGGACATGCTCCAGCGCGAGTACGACGAGAAGCGGGCCGCCCGGGAGAAGAAGGGCGAGCGGTACATGTGGTGGTACCTCGCCTACTTCCTGTTCGGCATCCACGTCGTCGCGTTCGTCATGATCTACGCGGTCACCCACGCCAAGTAGCCGAACCGACGGCCCTCACGGCCGCGGTGCCGGTGCCTTCCACGCCGTCAGGCCGCCGGAGTGCGGCAGCTTGTACGGGGTCCAGTCGCGGGCCCAGCGGGGCGGCTTGTGGTGGCCCGAGGTGAGAGTGGCCGTGGGGACCTGTGTGGCGCGCCGGAGCAGGGCGGCACGGGTGGTGTTCCGGTTGTTGCCGTGGGTCTCGGCGGACGAGCAGCCCGCCGCGTAGCCGATGGGCAGGGCGCGGACGCCGGAGACGAGGCAGGGCGGGGTGAGGCCCATGCTGTGCAGTGCGCGGGCGGCGGCGACGTAGCGGGCGTCGCCGCGCGCGGTCGACCCTGCCTTGGCCTGGGCGACGGTGCACTGGGAGGCCAGTTGCAGCGCGAGCACGACGGTCGCGGCGACGGCGACCGGGCGGGGTGTGCGCAGACGGCGCAGCAGGACGGCCAGGGGGAGGGAGAGCAGCGCGTAGGCGGGGAGCAGAAAGCGCGGGGCCGAGTAGGCGATGAGCAGGAGGTAGGGGGCGGCCATGCTCGCGGCGCAGGCCACCGGGAGGACGGTGGGGGCGGCGGGGCGTACGTGGCGTGCGCGCAGGGCGACGTAGAGCGCGGCGGCGGCGAGGAGCGGGAGGGCCGGCCACCACAGGGCCAGGAGGGGCTGTTGGGGCGGTCCCGCTGTGCAGGGGCGGCACAGGAGGGGGCCGTTGACGGCGTGCCAGGCGGTGCCGAAGTTGAGGTGGAGGCCCATGTGGCCTTCGGTGGCGCTGGAGACGTGGAGGCGTTGGGTGACGCCGCCCCAGCGGATGTACGCCTCGGCGATCCATTGGGCGAGCCCGGCGGCGGAGCCCGCGGCGAGCCACCACAGGGTGTGCTTGCGGCCGCGTACGAGGAAGGCGGCGACGCCGAGAGTTGCGACGAGCCACACCACGTCGGAGGCGCGGAAGAGGGCGACGACCGCGACGCACGCGGCGAGTGGGACGCCGGTGCGCCATGCGGCCCGGCCGGCCGGTGCGCGCAGGAACCAGCCGACGGCGCCGACGGAGGCGAACGCCACCCACAGGTTGGGCATGGCCATCGAGCCGGAGAGCAGCGCCATCCACAGGCTGCCGAAGAGGAGCGCGGCGAGTGCGGTGGTGCGGGCTCCGACGAGGGGGCGCCACACCCGGAACGCGGTGTACAGGCAGAGAGTGGAGACGAGGGCGAGGACGACGCGCAGGGTGAGGATCGAGCCGGTGGCGGCGACGATCGGTGCGGTGAGGAAGCTGGTGCCGCGGGAGCGCGGGGCGCTGAAGAAGACGGTGGGGTGACGCGGGTCGTACTGCGAGATGTAGACGGACTCGTCCCAGCCGAGCGCGTGGGAGAGCTGCGGCACGACGAGGATCAGCTGGGCGAGCAGGTACAGCGCGGCGACGGCGGCCAGCCAGAGGTCGGGGCGCGCCCGGAGGAGGTCGGCGACGGGTCGCCGGGCCGTGCGGGGGCGGGAGGACGCCGGGGCGGCGAGGGAGCCGGCGCGGCCGACGCGGCCGACGCGGGTTCGGGTGGCGGTGGCGCTGGCGGTGGCGCTGGCGGTGGCGGTCGCGGCGCCCGGGACTGGAGCCGGGGTCGGACCGGGGGTGGCGTGGGCGATTCCCGGGGCTGGGGCTGGGGCTGGGGCTGGGGCCGGGGTCGGGGTCGGGCCGTGGGTGGTGTGGGTGATTCCCGCAGGCGCGGCGGGGCCGGGGGTGGCGTGGGCGATGCGCAGGGTGGCGGAGGCCCTGCCGCCTGACGCCGCCCACGCCGTCAGGGCCCGTTCGCCCGCCGCCGCCCAGTGCGCCAGCGCGCGGGCGGCGTACTCGCGGACGGCCCGCGCCCGGTCACCGAGCGGCGGGGCGGCCACGGCCCGCGCCCACCGGCCTGCCGAAGCCGGCTCCGGGTGACCGGGGGGCGGTTGGGTGCGGGACATGCGGAGGGCGTCAGGGATGCTTCGGTCGTGCGCTGCCATGGGCGGTCCTGTGTCGGCGGTCATGCGAGGTACCCCCTCCTCCGCCCGGCCGCGAGGAGCGCAGCGAGCGGGTCTTTCTGCGTGCCCAGTCGGCGGCGCGGGCACTCAGCCGCTGCCATGCACGACGACGGCGGGTGGCTTTGAGTTCCGAGAAGAGCGCCCCATATTGCGCCACAATCGGCTCCGGGTCGAACCGACGGGCCGAGGCGAGGGCGGCTTCACCCATGGTGCGGCGGGCTTCCGGGTTCTCGATGAGCCCGGTGACCGCCTCGGCGACGGCGCGCGCGTCCCCGAGGGGGACGAGTCGCCCGTCGACGCCGTCGGTGATGATCTCGGCGGGGCCGAGCGGGGCGTCGGTGCTGACGACGGGTACGCCGCAGCGCATCGCCTCCACCAGCGTCATCCCGAAGGACTCGGCGTCCGACGTGCTCACCACGATCGAGGCGCGGGCGAACTCCGGCTCGATCGGTGAGACCGCGCCCATGAGGCGTGCGCGGCCGGTCAGGCCGAGGCCGGCGATGAGGTCGCGCAGGCGTGCTTCCTGGGCTCCGCCGCCGTAGATCCGCAGTTCCCAGCCGGGTTCATGCGCGGCGACGGCCGCGAACGCCTCCAGCAGCAGGTCGTAGCGCTTGCCGGGGGCGAGACGGCCCGCCGCGGCGATGATCTTCGAGGTGCCGTCGGAGGGGGCCACGGAGGTGGGCGGCACGATGTTCGGCACGGACAGCACCCGCACCCCGGGCATCGGCATCTTCGCCCGGTACACGGCCGCGTCCGCCCGCGTCATGGTGACGACGGCGTCGAGCGTGCGGTAGTGGCGGGCGAGCACGGCGCGCAGCTTCTTGCTGTGGGCCTCGTAGCGCAGGTGTTCCTGTGCGATGCGGACGGCGCGCTCCGGGCCCCACAGGGAGAGGTAGACGTTGATGCCGGGGCGGGTGCCGATGACGACGTCCGCGTCGCACCGCTGCTCCAGGTACTCGCGTACGCGCAGGTCGTGCAGGCGGTTGTACTGCTTGTACCGCTTCTCGGCGGTGGGGAAGTCCCGCGACGGCTGCTGGTAGGCCGCTTCCCTGGTGTCCGCGCTGCCTTCGCGCGTGTCCACGAGCGGTACGAGCGTGATCCGCGGGTCGACGGTGAACCGAGGGGCCTGCCGGTGCCGGGACATGGACACGATCTCGACCTCGTGGCCGCCGTGCTCGGTCAGCGCGGCGGCGAGGTTGAGAGTGGTGCGCACCGTGCCGCCGATGGCGTACACGTTGTGCAGCAGGAACACGATCTTCATGCGGTGTGCCTTCCCCGGCGGTCGTCCGTCCGGACCGTGACGTCCTCCGTACGAGGCCCTCGTTCGTCGCGCGTCAGCGTGCGCGCGACAGGTAAGTCGCCGCTCCGCACCTGGTGAGAGCCGAGTAAGAAGCCCTGCTGAGGTCACTCGACCGGGCGATCCGGGTCGAGGCTCCAGGCACACTGGGCGATGTGTCACAGTCATGCGCCGACAAACCCGCCGAGTCCGACAAGCCGACGCTCCTCCTCGCCGAGGACGACCGGGCGATCCGCCATGCCCTTGAGCGCGCCCTGACGCTGGAGGGGTATGCCGTCACGGCCGTCGCCGACGGTGTGGAGGCGCTCGCCGCGGCGCACCGTGAGGCGCCGGACGCGCTGGTCCTGGATGTGATGATGCCGGGCATCGACGGGCTGCAGGTGTGCCGGGTGCTGCGCGCCGAGGGCGACCGGACGCCCATCCTGATGCTGACCGCGCTGGTGGAGACGCCGGACCGGATCGCGGGCCTGGACGCGGGGGCGGACGACTATGTGGTCAAGCCGTTCGACGTGGAGGAGGTCTTCGCCCGGTTGCGCGCCCTGCTGCGCCGCACCACGCCGGAGCCCGAGCCGGAGCCCGAGGTGCACGGGCAGGTCACGGCGGCCGATCTGCACATCGACCCGCAGGCCAGGCGCGCCTGGCGTGGCACCCGTGAGCTGGAGCTGACCCGCACCGAGTTCGACCTGCTGGAGCTGTTGGCCCGCAACGCGGGGATCGTCCTCGACCACGCGACGATCTACGACCGGATCTGGGGCTACGACTTCGGCCCCGGCTCGAAGAACCTGGCGGTGTACGTCGGCTACCTGCGCCGCAAGGTGGACGAGCCGCACGGCGGTGTGCCGCTGATCCACACGGTCCGGGGCGTCGGCTACGTCCTGAGGGACGACTAGGGTCTGCGGGGGCTGTCCGATGGGCCAGGACGCACCCGGGCCGACCGCGGACAGGCCGGCCCGCACGCGCCTGACAGATCCCGCCGATGGCGGGCGGCGATGGCGGACGGCGCGAACAACCACGGGGGCGACCACGCGAGCGACGATGAGAGCAACCAGACGAACGGCCCCGAGAACGGCCCCATGAACAGTCACGCGAACGGCTACCCGAGCGATCGGACGGACAGCCCCCGGAGCGACCCGACGGGCGGCGCCCCGACGGGCGGCGCCCCGAGGAGCAGCCGTCGGGGCACCCCGCTGAGCCGCCGCCCGAAGCCCGCAGTGCGCGAGAGGCACTGGTTGCGCGGGCCCCAGAGCCTGCGCACGAAGCTCGCCGTGGCGTTCGCCGTCGTCGCGGCGGGCGTCACCACGCTGGTCGGTTTCCTCTCCTACAACGCCGCCGCGGGGCTCGTCCGCGTCGACCAGCGTGCCGTCTTCACGGAGGTCGTCCACGACCTGCGCGACCAGGTGCGACAGCGGAACCTCGACGCCGACGACTTCAGCGCCGCCGACCCGGACCACGACGGGCCGCGCGACGACGTGACCCGGCCCACCAGAACCGATGTGCAGGTCCTCGGCCCGGACGGCCGCGTGGTCGACCACGGCGAGCCGGCCCTGCCCGTCACCGGTGACATGCGCGACACGGCGAGGGACCAGGAGGCCGGGCGGGTGGTCACCGACGACGACGTGCGCATCCGCGGCGACGAGTACCGCATGGCGACGGTCTCGCTCGGCGGAGGGCGGGGCGCGGTGCAGGTCGCCCAGGAGTTCAGTGACACCGAGGACCTGCTGCGCCGCTTGCAGGACCGGACGCTGCTGTTCGCCGGGGCGGTGATCGCCGGGGCGGGCCTCTTCGGCTGGTGGCTGGCGCGCCGTGTCACCTCGCGGCTCGTCCGGCTCGCCGGGACCGCCGAGAACGTCGCGACCACCGGACGGCTCGACGTGGCGGTGCCGGTCGAGGGCGGCGACGAGGTCGGCAGTCTGGGCCGGTCCTTCGACCGGATGCTGGGGCGGCTCGCCCGCTCGGTGGAGGACCAGCGGCGCCTGGTGCAGGACGCGGGGCACGAGCTGCGTACGCCGCTCACGTCGCTGCGTACGAACATCTCGCTGCTGCGCCGCATCGAGGAGCTGCCGCCCGCCGCCCGTGAGGAACTGGTCGCCGATCTCGCCGAGGAGTCCCGCGAGCTGACCGACCTGGTCAACGAGCTGGTGGAACTCGCGGCGGGCAAGGAGGACGACGAGCCGGTGACGGAGGTGGCGCTCGCGCAGACCGCGCGGGACGTCGCGGTCCTCGTGCGCCGCCGTACCGGCCGCACCGTCACGGTCGGCGCCACCGGGGACACCACGGTCGCGGGCCGCGCCGCGCAGTTGCAGCGGGCGCTGTCCAACCTGGTGGAGAACGCCGCGAAGTTCGACACCGACAGTTCGCACCCCATCGAGATCACGGTCGACCGGGTCGCGGAGGGCGTGCGGGTGGCCGTCATGGACCGCGGCCCCGGCATCGACGCGGACACCGCCGAGAACGCGTCCCGCCTCTTCGACCGCTTCTACCGTGCGCCCGCCGCGCGCAGCCTGCCCGGTTCGGGGCTCGGCCTGTCGATCGTGCGGGAGGTCGTGGCGGCGCACGGCGGGACGCCGTTCGCGCGGCCCCGCGAGGGCGGCGGAGCGGTGATCGGGTTCGTGGTGCGCGGAGTCGACGCCGAAGGGTGACGGGTTCCGAGAATCCGGTGGAGTAGGGCCGCGGGCCGGGTCACGATGCACCCATGGGTATGCGCTTCTCGATCAACATCCCGAACTTCGGTGACTTCGCCGACGCCCGTACGGTCGCCAGGACCGCCGTGGCCGCCGAACAGGCGGGCTGGGACGGCCTGTTCGTGTGGGACCACGTCGTGCACGACAAGAAGGAGCGGCGGGGCACGCCGTTCGGCGATCCGTGGATGCTGCTGACCGCCGCCGCGCTCGCCACGTCCCGCATCCGGCTGGGCACGCTGGTCACGGCGGTGCCGCGGTACCGGCCCGAGCAGTTGGCGCGGCAGGTCGCGACGCTGGACGCCGCCAGCGGTGGCCGGGTGGTGTTCACGGCCGGGCTCGGCGGCCCGGCCGACGACGAGTACGGCAGCTTCGGCGACACGGTCGACCGGGTGGTGCACGCCGAGCGCCTCGACGAGTCCCTCGGCCTGCTCGCCCGCTACTGGTCCGGCGACCCGGTCGACCACGCCGGCGCCCACTACACGGCCCGGGACGTGGCGCTGCTGCCCGCCACGGTGCAGCGGCCCCGCCCGCCGGTCTGGCTCGGCGGCTTCTGGCCCAACCGCCGCCCGATGCGCCGCGCGGCCCGCTGGGACGGCGCGGTGCCGCTCTTCGCCGACGCGCCGCACGGGGTGCCGCCGACGCCCGGACAGGTCCGAGAAGTCGTCTCGTACGTCGCCGAGCACCGCGAGCGCGGTGAGGGCCGTGAGCGACCGGAGCCGTTCGAGATCGTGGTCGGCGGCGCGACCGTGCCCGGCCCCGAGGCCCTCGACGTGGTCGGCCCGCTGGCGGACGCGGGCGCCACGTGGTGGGACGAACGCCAACTCCAGACCGGCCCCGACCTCGACCGCTACGAGCCGGTCCTGCGCCGAGTGGAGGCGGGTCCGCCGCGCGTGTGACCTGGATGGGGGGCCGCGCCTGTGTCCGCGCCTGTGTCCGCGCGCGGTGCGGCTCTCGCACGGCTCTCCGCTCCGGCCGCTGCCCGGCTCCGTCGTCGGCGGTGGCGCCCGCGTGGCGGGGCCGGTCGCGCGAACGTGTACCGAATCCGCTCCCGCGCCCCCGCGAGCCGGCTAGGAACCGGCCCAGACCAGCTCACCGTCGACCGTCTCGGGCGTCGCCGCGAGGCCGAGCGCCCGGGCGACCCGCGCGGACGCGTCGTGGCCGGGGTGGATGTGGGCGCGCAGCCCGCGCACCCCGGCGCCGCGCAGCCACCGCGTCATCGCCAGGGCCCCTTCCGTCGCGTAGCCCCGGCCCTGGAAGGGGTGCCCGACCACCCAGGCCACCTCGGCCCCGACGTCACCTCGGTGAGGGGCGGGGTCCGGGCATGAGGGGACCGTAGCGGCTTTGACCGGCACGCGGGTCGCAAGTACGTTCGTTGGCTCGCGCAGGTATACGCACACGTTCGTACGAAGGAGAGGCGCCCGCCGTGCAGATTGCGACCAGTGGGGACCAGGGGGTGCCGGAAGCCGCCAACTGGTTCCGGGACAACGCGGGGGCACTCATCGGCCACGCGATCAACATCGCCATCATCGTGGTGGGCGCGTTCGTCGTGCGGGCGCTCGCCAAGCGCGCGATCTCCCGTGTCGTCCATCACATCCTCCAGCAGAGCGGCCGCGGCCCGGCCGTCCTCCAGCGCGACAACGGCAAGGCGGGCGAGCGGCGCGAGCAGCGCGCCAGGACCATCGGGACGGTGCTGAGCAGCATCGTCTCCGTGGTCATCGCCCTGGTGGCGCTCGCCATGGTGCTCGGTGAGATCGGTATCGCGCTCGGCCCGCTGCTCGCCAGTGCGGGCGTGGTCGGTCTGGCGATCGGTTTCGGCGCGCAGAACCTGGTCGCCGACTACCTGTCCGGGCTGTTGATCATGGTGGAGGACCAGTACGGCGTCGGTGACTTCGTCGACCTCGGTGAGGCGGTCGGCGAGGTCGAGCAGGTCGGCCTCCGGCTCACGCAGGTCCGCGACCTGGACGGCGGCCTGTGGCACATCCGCAACGGCGAGATCCGGCGCGTCAAGAACAGCAGCCAGGACTGGGGCCGCGCCCTCCTGGACGTCGGCGTCGCCTACGACTCGAACCTGGACACGGTGTACGAGGTGCTCGAACGCACGGGCCGTGAGCTGCGCGACGACCCGCGGACCGGGCCGCTGCTCCTGGAGGAGCCGTCGGTGTGGGGCGTGCAGTCGCTCGACGCGGACGCGGTCGTCGTGCGGATGGCCGTGAAGACCCGGCCGCTTGAGCAGTGGGGCGTCACGCGCGAGCTGCGCCGCCGGGTCAAGGACAACCTGGACGCGGCCGGCGTCGAGATCCCGTTCCAGCAGCGCACGGTGTGGATGCGGCACGCGGACGACGACGGCGACGAGAGCGCGGTGCCGCGGGGGCGGAAGGCCACGGCGTAGCCGCCGGCCGCGCGTGTACTGCCTGGTGCCCCGTCAGGGCCACACCAGGCAGTACGCCTGATGCCCCGCGTCGTGCAGGCGGTGCGAGAAGTCCTGCCACTCGTGCAGCAGCTGGTACACGTTGAACGCGTCGCGCGGGCCGCCCCGGTCGGGGACGGTCGACCAGATGAACGCGGCGGCGCCCACGGACTCCTCGCCGATGCCGCGCAGCGGGTCCACGACCGTCATCGGGAGCTTCACGACCGCGTAGTCGGGGTGCAGGACGACCAGTTCGAGCGGGGGCACCTTGTGCAGGGGTATGCCCTCGATGCCGGTGAGGACCATCGCGGCCATCGTCTCCGGCTTGATCTTCGTGAACATGCCGCCCATGCCCAGCTCGTCGCCGCCGAGCTCCTCGGGGCGCATGGAGATCGGGACGCGGGCCGCCGTCGCGCCGTCGGGCGCGCCGAAGTACTTGTAGGTCACCCCCACCCGGCCACCATTCCCGCTCCCCGCCACCCTCTGGCTGCGCGCCACTGTCTCGTCGTGCCGGCCGTCGCGCCGGTGCCTTCCCCGCCTGGCACGCCGGGGGCCCAGGTCGTCGGTACCCTCGCCCAGTCCGCCGCCACCGCGATGCATACTCTCCACCCGACTGCCGTCCCCGGGCGCAAGGCCCTTTTCTAGGCCGCGCGACCGCCGACGCGCAACCCGATCATCCCGATCATCGTGTCAGTGACCTCCCCCACGGTCACCCGCCGAAACGTACGAGTGAAACAACTGCGCGAGTGGTCGGCCCACGCAGGCGAGTGCCGGTGCGCACGCATGGCGTCACGCAGTCCGTACAGATGCCGTACAGGGTTGGTGATGAGGCAAGTCTAGGTGGCGAGGGCGGGGTGCGGGAGCGTGCCGGAGGGTCCGTTCGCGCGGGCCGTACGCTGAGAGGCATGGCAGAGGCGAACAACATCCCCTATCCCTACGAGGCGCCGGTCTCGCAAGGGCTCTTCGACCGTGCGTCCGTCGTCACGCCCGGTGGCGTGAACTCTCCGGTGCGCGCGTTCCGCGCCGTGGGCGGTACGCCCCGTTTCATGGTGTCGGGTACGGGTCCGTACCTGACGGACGCGGACGGGCGCGAGTATGTCGACCTGGTGTGCTCGTGGGGGCCGATGATCCTCGGCCATTCCCACCCGGAGGTCGTCGCGGCGGTGCAGGCGGCCGTCGCGCGCGGCACCTCGTTCGGTACACCCGGCGAGGGCGAGGTCGAGCTCGCCGAGGAGATCGTCGCGCGGATCGGGCCGGTCGAGCAGGTGCGGCTCGTGTCGTCCGGTACGGAAGCGACGATGTCGGCGATCCGGCTGGCGCGCGGTTTCACGGGCCGGGCCAAGGTGATCAAGTTCGCCGGGTGCTACCACGGCCACGTGGACGCGCTGCTCGCCGCCGCCGGGTCGGGCGTCGCCACGTTCGCCCTGCCGGACACGCCGGGGGTGACCGGGGCGCAGGCCGGTGACACGGTCGTGCTGCCGTACAACGACATCGAGGCGGTGCGGGCCGCGTTCGCCGCGCACCCCGGTGAGATCGCCTGTGTCATCACGGAGGCATCGCCCGGCAACATGGGCGTGGTCCCGCCGCGTGACGGCTTCAACGCCGCGCTGAAGGCCGTCTGCCAGGAGAACGGCGCCCTGTACATCTCCGACGAGGTGATGACCGGGTTCCGTACGTCGAGGGCCGGATGGTTCGGCGTGGACGGGGTCGTGCCCGACCTCATGACCTTCGGCAAGGTGATGGGCGGCGGGTTCCCGGCCGCCGCGTTCGGCGGGCGCGCCGACGTGATGGCGCACCTGGCCCCGGCCGGGCCCGTCTACCAGGCGGGCACGCTCTCCGGCAACCCGGTCGCCACCGCCGCGGGCGTCGCGCAGCTGCGGCTGCTCGACGACGCCGCGTACGCGAAGGTCGACGCGGTCAGCGAGCAGCTGCGCTCCCTGGTCGGCGCCGCGCTCACCAAGGAGGGGGTGGCGCACCGCGTGCAGAACGCGTCCAACATGTTCTCCGTCTTCTTCACCGACGCAGAGGTGCGTGACTACGAGGGCGCCAAGGCGCAGGAGTCGTTCCGCTTCACCGCGTTCTTCCACTCGATGCTGGAGCAGGGCGTGTACCTGCCGCCGTCGGCGTTCGAGTCGTGGTTCGTGTCGACCGCGCACGACGAGCGGGCGGTCGAGCGGGTCGCCGCCGCGCTGCCCGCCGCCGCCCGCGCCGCAGCGGAGGCGACGGCATGAGCGAGCGCGGCACGGAGAGCGGCGACGTGACCGTCGTCCACCTGATGCGGCACGGCGAGGTCCACAACCCGACCGGCGTGCTGTACGGGCGGCTGCCCGACTACCACCTGTCCGAGCTCGGCCGGCAGATGGCCGACCGGGTCGCCGACCATCTCGCCGAGCGTGACATCACGTACGTGTGCGCGTCGCCGCTGGAGCGGGCGCAGGAGACGGCCACGCCGATCGCGAAGGCGCACGGTCTGGACATCGCCACGGACGACCGGCTCATCGAGGCGTCCAACGTGTTCCAGGGCAAGACGTTCGGCGTCGGTGACGGCGCGCTGCGCAAGCCGGGCAACTGGAAGCACCTGGTCAACCCGTTCAAGCCGTCGTGGGGCGAGCCGTACGTCGACCTGGTCGTGCGGATGATGCGCGCGCTCGACGCCGCCAAGGACGCGGCGCGCGGCCATGAGGCGGTCCTGGTCAGCCACCAGCTGCCGATCTGGACGGTCCGCTCGTACGTGGAGCGGCGCAGGCTCTGGCACGACCCGCGCAAGCGGCAGTGCACGCTCGCCTCGCTGACGACGTTCACGTACCAGGGCGACACGATCGTGTCCGTGGGCTACAGCGAGCCCGCGCGTGATCTGGTGCCCGCGCATCTGCGGGCCGGTGCCAAGCCGGTGAAGGGCAAGGACAAGGCGTTCGGCGCCTGAGCGGTTCCGCGCCCGAGCCCGTTCGCTGCCGCGTCGTCCGTGACGTCGTACGTGACGTGTGGGCGGGGCCGTCGTCAACCGGCGGCTCCGCGCACGCCCCGGCAAAGTACCGCAAATACGCCGCACGTAGCGGAACCCGCGTGTTCGTCCCACCCTCTAACGGGGTGCCCGTCCGAACGGGTGCACGGCGCGATGAATGGGGACGGTATGCGTGATCTCAGCCGAAGGGGAATGCTCGGTGCGGGAGCCGGAGTCGCGGCCGCCGCGGCTCTCGCCGGATGCGGGGCCGGACACGCCTCGCACAACAACGGCAAGGGCAAGGGAGAGGGCGGCGGGCACGGGCACGGCGGAGGCGGTGCCGACGGCTCCGACGGGCAGCAGCGGCCGAAGGCGCGTCCGATCGGTGACGGCTCGACCGCGTACACCGGCAGGCAGCCGAACCAGCCGGCCGCGCCGCGGAAGCTGGAACCGGGCGAGAAGCCGCCGCAGTTCGTCATCTTCTCCTGGGACGGCGCGGGCGAGGTGGGCAACGGCCTGTACCCGCGCTTCCTCAAGCTCGCCAAGGACCACGGCGCGCACATGACGTTCTTCCTCTCGGGGCTGTATCTGCTGCCCGAGAGCAAGAAGCGCCTCTACCACCCGCCGAACAACCCGGTGGGCTCCTCCGCCATCGACTTCCTCACCGACGAGCACGTCAAGCTGACGCTGAGGTACACGCGCCGGGCCTGGCTCGAGGGTCACGAGGTGGGCACCCACTTCAACGGCCACTTCTGCACGGGCTCGGGTTCCGTCGCCAACTGGACGCCCGCGCAGTGGCGCAGCGAGATCGACCAGGCGAAGACGTTCGTGAAGACCTGGCGGACCAACACCGGCTGGCACGACGAGCCGCCGCTGCCGTTCGACTACGACAAGGAGCTCGTCGGCTCCCGCGCGCCCTGCCTGCTCGGCCAGAGGAACCTGCTGCCCACGGCCCGCGCGCTCGGCTGGCGCTACGACGCGTCCTCGCCGGGCGGCCGCCAGGTCTGGCCGACGAAGAACAACGGGGTGTGGGACCTGCCGCTCCAGGCGATCCCGTTCCCCGGGCACAGCTTCGAGGTCCTGTCGATGGACTACAACATGCTCGCCAACCAGTCGAGGAACTCGACGAAGGCGCCCGCCCACAACTATCCGGGCTGGCGCACACAGGCCACGAACTCGTACATCGCGGGATTCAAGCGTGCGTACGAGACAAACCGGGCGCCGTTCTTCGTCGGCAACCACTTCGAGGAATGGAACGGCGGCATCTACATGGACGCCGTCGAGGGCGCCCTCAAACACATCGCGTCCGTCGCCGAGAAGAACCGCGACGTACGGCTCGTCTCCTTCCGGCAGTTCGTCGACTGGATGGACGCGCAGGACCCGAAGGTGCTTCAGCGGCTGCGCGGCCTCGATGTCGGACAGCGGCCCGACGGAGGCTGGAAGAGCTACCTCGCCGACGCCGCCTGACGTGGCGTTTTCCATGGGTGAGGGGGGTGCGGAAGATCCCCTAAACAGACATGCGAAACTTTTCACATGAGTGCCGCCTGCCGCGCCCCCCGCACCACCGCGACCAAGCGCCGCGCCGCCCAGCTGACCGTCGGCGCCGCCGTCGTCGCCCTCGCCCTGACGGCGTGCAGTTCGGGCGGCACGTCGGGCGGGGGCAACAACACCAACTTCGTGACCGGTTCCGGCGGCATCGACACCGTCAAGAAGGGCGACCGGCACGACGCCCCCGACCTCAAGGGCAAGAGCCTCGAAGGCAAGCAGCTCGACACGGCCGACTACAAGGGCAAGGTCCTCGTCCTCAACGTCTGGGGCTCCTGGTGCCCGCCCTGCCGCGCCGAGGCACCCAACTTCGCGAAGGTGGCCAAGGACACCAAGTCGAAGGGCGTGCAGTTCCTCGGCATCAACACGCGGGACACCAGCACCAGCCCGGCCAAGGAGTTCGAGAAGGACAAGGGCATCCCGTACCCGAGCTTCTACGACCCCACCGGCAAGCTGCTCCTGAGGTTCGAGAAGGGCACGCTCAATCCGCAGGCGATCCCCTCCACGATCGTCGTCGACCGGGAGGGCAAGATCGCCGCGCGCTCCCTGAAGCCGCTCAGCGAGTCGAGCCTGCGCGAGATGCTCGCCCCGATCATCGCGGAGAAGTGAGCGACGGTGCCCCCCACACTCACCACGCTCGCCGCCGGTGACACGATCACCGACGGCGCCCTGCTCCTGGCGATCCCGATCGCGCTGCTGGGCGGTCTCGTCTCCTTCTTCTCGCCGTGCGTGCTGCCGCTCGTGCCGGGCTACCTCTCGTACGTCACCGGCATGACCGGCGCCGACCTGATGGAGGCGCGGCGCGGCCGGATGGCGGCGGGCGCCGGACTGTTCGTGCTCGGCTTCACCGCGGTGTTCGCCTCGACCGGCGCCCTGTTCGGGTTCTTCGGCCAGACGCTCCAGGAGTACCAGGACACGTTGAGCAAGGTGCTCGGCGTGCTGATGATCCTCATGGGCGCCTTCTTCATGGGGCTCATGCCGTGGATGAGCCAGCGGGAGTTCCGCTTCCACAAGCGCCCCGCGACGGGCCTCGTCGGCGCCCCGCTGCTCGGCGCGCTGTTCGGCATCGGCTGGACGCCCTGCATCGGCCCGACGCTCGGATCGGTGATGGTCCTGTCCTCGCAGCAGGGCAGCGCCGGCCGGGGGGCGATACTGACCGTCGCCTACTGCTTCGGCCTCGGTATCCCCTTCATCGTGGCGGCCGTCGCCTTCCGCAAGGCCCTCGGTGCCTTCGGCTGGGTGAAGAGGCATTACACGTGGGTGCTGCGGATCGGCGGCATCATGATGATCCTGACCGGGGTCCTCCTGCTCACGGGTGCGTGGGACGCGCTCGTGGGGCAGATGCGGACCTGGTCCAGCGGCTTCCAGGTGGGAATCTGATCCATGAGTGACACGCAGCAAGGGGCGCGGGAAACCGCACAGGGCCCGAACCCGACGACCAACGAAGATCCCTCCGAGCTGGAGGCCGCCTCCCAACTCAGCACCGCGCCCGTCGAGGACCGGGCGCCGAACATGCCCACCCTGGGCGTGATCGGCTGGATCCGCTGGTTCTGGCGACAGCTGACCTCCATGCGGGTCGCGCTGATCCTGCTGTTCATGCTGTCGATCGGCGCGATCCCCGGCTCGCTCATCCCGCAGTCGGGCAAGAGCCCGCTCAAGGTCGACGACTTCCGCAAGTCGCACACCACGCTCGCGCCGATCTACGACAAGCTCGGCCTCTTCCACGTCTACAGCTCGGTGTGGTTCTCCGCGATCTACATCCTGCTGTTCGTCTCCCTCATCGGCTGCATCATCCCGCGCACCTGGCAGTTCGTCGGCCAGCTGCGCGGCCGCCCGCCGCGCGCCCCCCGGCGTCTTGACCGGATGCCCGCGTACGCGACCTGGCGCACCGAGGCCACCCCGGACGAGGTGAACTCCGCCGCGCTGTCGCTGCTGCGCGGCCGCCGCTTCCGCGCGCACGCGCACGCGGCGGACGGTTCGGTCGCCGCCGAGAAGGGCTACCTGCGAGAGGTCGGCAACCTCGCCTTCCACGTCGCGTTGATCGTGATGCTGATCGCCTTCGCCTACGGCCAGTTGTTCAAGTACGAGGGAGGCAAGCTGGTCGTCGAGGGCGACGGCTTCGCCAACACCCTCACCCAGTACGACGAGTTCCAGTCCGGCAGCCTCTTCAACAGCGACACCGACCTGCCGCCGTTCAGCTTCACCCTCGACAAGTTCACGGGGACGTACGAGCGCAACGGCCCGGAGAAGGGCACCGCCCGCACCTTCCAGGCGACGGTCACGTACAGCAACGGCGACGACGGCAAGCCCGCCAGGAAGACCATCCGCGTCAACCACCCGTTGGACATCGACGGCACGAAGATCTTCCTCAACGGCCACGGGTACGCGGTCCACGTCACGGTCCGCGACGGCAAGGGCAAGACGGTCTCCGACCAGTACGTGCCGATGCTGCCACTGGACTCCAACATCACCTCGCAGGGCGCCATCAAGGTGATGGACGGCTACCGCGACGCCCGGGGCAAGAAGGAACAGCTGGGCTTCAACGCCTGGTTCGTGCCGACGTTCGCCGGTGCGGGCAAGGGCACGATGTTCTCCCAGTTCCCGGCGCTCGACTACCCCGTGCTGGCGCTCAACGCGCAGCACGGGGACCTCGGCGTCGACGCGGGCCTGCCGCAGAACGTGTACCAGCTCGACACCACCCACATGAAGCCGTACAAGGACGCCGATGGCAACCTGCTCAAGGCGCGGCTGCTGCCCGGCGAGACCATGAAGCTGCCCGGCGGCAACGGCTCGATCACGTTCGACAAGGACATCAAGGAATGGGCCACCTTCCAGATCGCCCACTCGCCCGGTGACGGCTGGGCGCTGGGCGGGGCGATCGCCGCGATCGCGGGCCTGGCCGGTTCCCTGTTCATCCAGCGCCGCCGCGTATGGGTGCGCGCCACCGAGGGCCCCGACGGCGTGACCGTCGTCGAGATGGCGGGCCTGGGCCGCAGCGAGTCGGCGAAGCTCCCGGAGGAGCTCGGCGACCTGGTCGGCCAGCTGCACGACAAGGCGCCCAGCGCACCCGAAAGGGTCACCGGCGCACCCGAACCCGCTGAAACAACCACCGCTGTTCCTGCCGCCGAAGGGGCTGAGGAATGAATCTCGCCGCCCAGACCAACGAGAACCTGGCACACATCAGTAACGTCCTCATCTACTCGGCCATGGCCGTGTACCTGCTGGCGTTCTTCGCCAACATGGCCGAGTGGATCTTCGGCAGCCGCAGCAAGGTCGGCCGTACCGCCGCCGCCCTCACCGGCAGCCGCGACGCGGCCGAGACCGCCGAGGCGGCCGCCGCCGCGCCGTCGGTGAAGGTGCGCGGCAAGCAGGCGGGCGGCGCGGGCACCGCCGTCCTGGAGCGTCCCAAGGTCGTCGTCCGCGCCGCCGCGGGCGCCCGCGACGTACCCGACGGGCCCGGCGCCTCCGGCGGCGACGAGCAGGGCGACATGTACGGCCGGATCGCGATCTCGCTCACGGTCCTCGCCTTCCTCGTCGAGTTCGGCGGGGTGCTGACCCGCGCGCTCTCGGTGCAGCGGGCGCCGTGGGGCAACATGTACGAGTTCAACATCACGTTCTCGACGGTGGCCGTCGGCGTCTACCTGACACTGCTCGCGCTGAAGAAGAACATCCGCTGGCTCGGCCTGCCGCTGATCACCACCGTCCTGCTCGACCTCGGCCTGGCCGTCACGGTCCTGTACACGGCGAGCGACCAGCTGGTGCCCGCCCTCCACTCGTACTGGCTGTACATCCACGTCTCGACGGCGATCATCTGCGGCGCGGTCTTCTACGTCGGCGCGGTCGGCACGATCCTCTACCTGTTCAAGGACAGCTACGAGAACAAGCTCGCCACCGGCGGGCAGCCCGGCAGCTTCGCCACCTCCGTCCTGGAGCGGCTGCCGTCCTCGCAGTCCCTGGACAAGTTCTCCTACCGCGTCAACGCGGCCGTCTTCCCGCTGTGGACGTTCACGATCATCGCCGGTTCCATCTGGGCGGGCGACGCCTGGGGCCGCTACTGGGGCTGGGACCCGAAGGAGACCTGGTCGTTCATCACCTGGGTCGCCTACGCCTGCTACCTGCACGCCCGCGCGACCGCCGGCTGGAAGGGCCGCAAGGCCGCGTACCTGGCGATGATCGCCTTCGCCTGCTGGATCTTCAACTACTACGGCGTCAACATCTTCGTCACCGGCAAGCACTCGTACGCGGGCGTGTAGGCCCGCTCGGCGGCGTCGGCTACACGCCGATGTCCTCGTTCCACAACTGAGGTCGCGTGGCGATGAACTCGTCCATCATCGCCACGCACCCGGGATCGTCGAGCAGGACGATCTCGACGCCGTGCTCCGCCAGCCAGTCGTGCCCGCCGTGGAACGTGCGGGCCTCGCCGATCACCACCCGTGAGATCCCGAACTGCCGCACCAGGCCGGAGCAGTACCAGCACGGACTGAGCGTCGTCACCATCGTCGTGCCCCGGTACGAGCGCTGCCGTCCGGCCGCCCGGAACGCGTCGGTCTCGCCGTGCGCCGACGGATCGTCGTCCTGTACGCGGCGGTTGTGGCCACGGCCAAGGACCGCGCCGTCGGCGGAGTACAGGGCGGCGCCGATCGGGATGCCGCCCTCGGCGAGCCCGGCCCGCGCCTCCTCGACGGCGGTCGCCAGCCACGCCCGCGCCAGCTCGTGGTCGAGTGGGATCACACCTGCTCCTCGCCCTGCCCGCGCTCGCGGCGGCGCAGTTCCTCCTCGCGGCGGCGCAGGTCCGCCTCCCAGTCCTTGAGGAGAGCTTCGTCCTTCTTGTTCTCCTCCTTGAGCGAGCGGAGGAACTCCGGGTTGTCGTCCGGCGCGACGTACGCGGCGGACCGGTGGGTGCGGTGCCACTCGGACGGCGTGGAGCCACCGGCCGGGACGGTGCGGTGCTTGCCCGCGACGAGCCAGGCGATCGGGCCGACGAGCACCTCGCCGAAGAACAGGATGATGAGCACCCACACCACCCTGGGCAGGCCCCTGACCTCTTCCTCCGGGGTGTTCAGGCAGTCGATGAACGCGTAGATCCACAGGCCGAGGACCAGCAGGTACGGCAGGTAGCGAAACACGGTGTCGCGATCCCCCCAGGGTGCGGCGAAACGGGGGCGTGGGCCCCGATGACCGGCTCAGGGTAGCGGGTGGGTGTGACGCCTTCGGGGCGGTGGCCGGGCGGTGCCCGCCGGGCGGGCCCTCGGGCATCGGTCAGGAATCGAGAAGCGCGTCCGGGGGGCCGCGCCTAACGTCGGATCCATGGACATCACCATTCACACCACGGCCCTCCCGCACACCGACCCGGAGGAGTCCGTCGCCTTCTACCGCGACATCCTCGGCTTCGAGGTCCGCACCGACGTGGGCCAGGGCGCCATGCGCTGGATCACCGTCGGCCCCGTCGGCCAGCCCGGCACCTCCATCCTCCTGGCGCCGCCCGCCGCCGACCCGGGCATCACCGACGACGAGCGCCGCACCATCACCGAGATGATGGCCAAGGGCACCTACGGCTGGATCCTGCTGGCCACCCACGACCTCGACGGCACGTTCGAGAAGGTGCAGGCGGGCGGCGCCGAGGTCGTCCAGGAGCCCACGCTGCAGCCGTACGGCATCCGCGACTGCGCCTTCCGGGACCCGGCCGGGAACCTGGTCCGCATCCAGGAGCTCTCCGACGCGCCCAAGGTCTGAGGGGAGGCGCATCGCGCATGTGCCACCCCGAATGGGCCCGCGCACGCGCCGCCGCGCACGCGGCGGCGTGCCCGTCCCCGCCCCCGCCCCCGCCTCCGCCTTCACCCCTGCCCTCGCCCCGGGCCTCGTCGCCGTCCTGACACCCGTACGAAGACCCACCACCCCACGCCGAAGGCGACGAAGGAGTTCTACGTCGGACACGGCCTGAAGGTCGGCAAGAGCTTCGGCGGCAAGTACGCGGAGTTCACCGCCGACGCCGGTGACCCGGTCAAGCTCGCCCTCTACAAGCGGGGCGCCCTGGCCAAGGAGCTCGGTGTCGCGGCCGACGGCACCGGCTCGCACCGCATCGTCATCGGCGGCGCGCGCACCGCCTCCTTCACCGACCCCGACGGCTTCGCCTGGGAGGCCGGAGCGGAGCACGGACAGTCGGGGTCGGGTGCCCCGGGCACGGTCGGGCTTACGGGATGACAAACTGGACGGCATGGCTTACGACGATCTTCGCTCGCTGCTGAGGGCGCTGGAGCGCGAGGGCGACCTCAAGCGCATCAAGGCCGAGGTCGACCCGCACTTGGAGGTCGGTGAGATCGTCGACCGGGTCAACAAGGCCGGCGGCCCCGCCCTTCTCTTCGAGAACGTGAAGGGCTCGTCGATGCCCCTCGCGATGAACGTGTACGGCACCGACCGCCGCCTCCTCAAGGCGCTCGGCCTGACGTCGTACGACGAGATCAGCGAGAAGATCGGCGGCCTGCTCAAGCCGGAGCTGCCGCACGGGTTCGTGGGCGTGCGCGAGGCGTTCGGCAAGCTCGGTGCCATGGCGCACGTCCCGCCGCGCAAGGTGAAGGACGCGCCGGTCCACGAGGTCGTCCTGCGTGGCGACGAGGTCGACCTCGACCGGCTCCCGGCGCTGTTCACCTGGCCGGAGGACGGCGGCTCCTTCTTCAACCTCGGCCTCACCCACACCAAGGACCCGGACACCGGCGTCCGCAACCTGGGTCTGTACCGCCTCCAGCGCCACGACAAGCGCACCATCGGCATGCACTGGCAGATCCACAAGGACAGCCGCAACCACTACCAGGTGGCCGCACGGCGCGGCGAGAGGCTGCCGGTCGCCATCGCCTTCGGCTGCCCGCCCGCCGTCACGTACGCCTCGACCGCCCCGCTCCCCGGCGACATGGACGAGTACATGCTCGCCGGGTTCCTCCAGGGCAAGCGCGTCGAGATGGTCGACTGCAAGACGGTGCCGCTCCAGGTCCCGGCCAACGCCGAAGTGGTCCTGGAGGGCTGGCTGGAGCCGGGCGAGATGCTCCCGGAGGGCCCTTTCGGCGACCACACCGGTTTCTACACCCCGCAGGAGCCGTTCCCGGCCCTGACCATCGACTGCGTCACGATGCGCGGGCGCCCGCTGCTCCAGTCGATCGTCGTCGGCCGCCCCCCGACCGAGGACGGCCCGCTGGGACGGGCCACGGAGCGGTTCTTCCTTCCCCTCCTCAAGGTGATCGTCCCGGACATCGTCGACTACCACCTGCCCGAGTCGGGCGGCTTCCACAACTGCGCGATCGTCTCGATCGACAAGAAGTACCCCAAGCACGCCCAGAAGGTCATGCACGCCGTCTGGGGCGCGCACATGATGTCGCTGACCAAACTCATCGTGGTCGTCGATTCCGATTGCGATGTCCACGATCTTCATGAAGTCTCATGGCGCGCGCTGGGGAACACGGACTACGCCCGTGACCTGACCGTCGTCGAGGGGCCCGTCGACCACCTCGACCACGCCTCCTACCAGCAGTTCTGGGGTGGCAAGGCAGGCATCGACGCCACGCGGAAGTGGCCCGAGGAGGGCTACACGCGGGACGGTGGCTGGCCGCACATGGTCGTCTCCGACCCCCGTACGGCGGACCTGGTGGACCGCCGCTGGAAGGAGTACGGACTGTCGTGACCAGCGCATCGGCGGCACTGCCGCAGCAGCCGGGCCGGACGAAGGCGTTCCTGCGCCTGGTGATGATCGAGCACTCGGTCTTCGCGCTGCCCTTCGCGTACATCGCCTCGCTCACGGCCATGTACGAGTGGGACAAGAACATCCACTGGGGGCGCCTGCTCCTGGTGACGATCTGCATGGTGGGCCTGCGGACGTTCGCGATGGCGGCGAACCGGATCATCGACCGCGAGATCGACGCCCGTAACCCGAGGACCGCCCACCGTGAGCTCGTCACGGGCGCGGTGTCGGTCAAGTCGGCGTGGACCGGCGCGCTGGTCGCCCTGGTGATCTTCCTCGGCGCGGCGGCCCTCCTGAACCCGCTCTGCCTGGCCCTGGCGCCGATCGCCGTGATCCCGATGGTGGTCTACCCGTACGGGAAACGCTTCACGAACTTCCCGCAGGCCATCCTCGGTCTGGCCCAGGCGATGGGCCCGGTCGGCGCGTGGATCGCCATCAGCGGGTCCTGGGACTGGGACGCGGTGATCCTGGGCCTGGCGGTCGGCGTGTGGATCGGTGGCTTCGACCTGATCTACGCGTGCCAGGACGTGGAGACCGACCGGGAGATCGGCGTGAAGTCCGTCCCGGCCCGCTTCGGCATCCCGGCCGCGATCCGGGGCGCCCGCGCCTGCCACGCGCTGACGACGGCCCTGTTCGTCTGGTACGCGCTGTCGACGGGTGCCGGAACGTTCTTCTGGGTGGGCCTGGTCGTCGTGGCGGGCGCCTTCCTGTACGAGCACACGATCGTCAAGCCGCACGACCTGTCCCGGCTGAACCGGGCGTTCTTCCAGGTCAACGGGTTCATCGGCATCGCGCTGTTCGTGTGCGCGCTGCTCGACCTGCTGGTGCGGGGGCTTACCGTCTGACGGGCGGCCCGCCTACGTTGGCGCCATGGGACTCTTCGACAGGCTCACCGGAACCCGACGCCCGCCCGAGGGCGTCGCGGCGCGCCCCGCCGCCGACGTGCGGGCGGCGCTGCTCGCCCTGAACGGCCCCGACGTCCCGTACGCCGTCCGTGACGGCCGCGCGGAGGGGGCCGACCTGATCGCCGAGTGGCGCGTCCTCGAACCGGCCTGGCAGACGTACTTCGCCCGCAGCCAGGTCAGCCGCACCTTCCAGGTCCGGATGCGCCTGGCTCCGGACCAGCACGAGGTCAGGGCCGTGGACCAGGAGTTCGACGTGACCTGGTCGGCGGGGGCGCCCACGCTGTCCGTGGTGGCGCGGGCACAGCGCGGCCAGGTCCGCACGGTGTCGGTGCGCCGCACCGTCGGCGGTGACGGCACGGGGGCCGGTGGCACGGACAGCTTCCGCTTCGACTCGGACGACCTGAAGCGCCCGCTCCAGGAGACGGTCCTCGGCTCCGGCTGGACGTGGCGGGGCGTGATCCTGGGCAAGCTCTGACCTGATCATGGCAGGGACGTCCGGTATCGGCCTCGGGGCCGCGCCGCTCCTGGCGGCTGCCGGCGAACGCGGCGCGCTCGCGCGGCCGCACGGTCATGCACGGCCCCTGCTCAAGTGGCCGTGTGCGGGCGCCGGATAGGCTCGTGGTGTGGAGCACGCCAAGACGAACAGCCGCAGGCCCTGGGTGGTCGGGGTGTCCGGAGCATCGGGTACGCCGTACGCCGCGTCCGTGCTGCGTGCGCTGATCGCGGCGGGCGAGGCCGTGGACCTGGTGGTCTCGCGGGCGTCGCGGCTCACGCTGCTCGACGAGACGGGTATCGCCTTTCGCGACGCGCACTGGCGAGGCGACCTCGCCCAGTGGCTGGCGCGCGGGGCCGACGGGAAGCCGGACACGTTCGCGGACGTGGAGCTGAGCGGGGTGCGGTACTGGCCCGCGGGTGATCTCGCGGCGGGGCCGTCATCGGGCTCGTACCCGGTCAAGGGCATGATCGTCGTGCCCGCCTCGACGGCCTGCGTGGCCGGTGTGGCGCTGGGCCTGTCGAAGGACCTGCTGCAGCGCGCGGCGAGCGTGACGCTCAAGGAGCGGCGCAGGCTCGTGGTGGCGGTGCGGGAGACGCCGCTGAGCGGGCAGACCCTCAAGCACCTGGTGACGCTGGACGAGGCGGGCGCGGTCGTGCTGCCCGCCTCTCCGGCGTTCTACGCGGGGGCGACGCACATCCAGGATCTGGTGGACTTCGTCGCCGGGCGGGTGCTCGATGCGGCGGGGGTGCCGCACGAGCTGTACCGCCGCTGGGCGGGAGACCTGGGAGGAGGCTCCCGCGACGAGGACTAGCGCTTCTTGGCGCGGGCGGCCTTCTTGGCCGCGCGGTGCGCGGAAGCGGCGGACTGGTGGACACGTGCTCGATTGGCCTGGTCCTGCATCTCGCGCATGCGGGCGTAGGCCATCTCGATCGTGAACACGGCGGCAACACTCCTGTGAGACGTGGATCTTCGCTGATCCGGCGACTGAACTTTAGATTTTGCAGGGCGTAAGCCCTGGACGCCTTAGATTCTACACGTAAACTCGCGTCAACGCTGAATAATGAAAGGCTTTGGACCTATGGACGCCGTGGACAGGCAGCTCATTCAGGCCCTGCGCGAGAACGGCCGCGCCTCGTACGCCGAGTTGGGCCGCCTCGTTGGCCTCTCCGGCCCCAGCGTCACCGACCGCATCAACCGCCTCGAAGCGGCCGGTGTCATCACCGGCTACCGCGCCACGGTCGACTCCGCCTCGCTCGGCCTGGGCGTCACCGCGCTCATCGGCATCTCCCTGTCCGACGCCGCCGACCACGAGGACGTCGCCGAGCGCCTGAAGGACCTTCAGGAGATCGAGGACTGCTGGTTCATCGCGGGCGACGACTCGTTCATGCTCAAGGTGCGCGCCGGTGACGTCGACGTCCTGGAGAAGACGATCCGCCGCCTGAGCGGCACCAAGGGCGTCTCCCGCACGCGGACGACGATCGTGCTCTCCACGAAGTGGGAGAACCGCGTCGGCGAACTCCCCGAAGAGAGCTGAGACGGGCTGGCGTACGGTGGGGTGGTCGGTGAGCGAGGAGAGGTACGGGCGGTAGAAGATGGACTCAGGTCTCAAGCGTGAGCTGGAGCAGAAGGTGCAAGGCGGCGTCCGCCTGACCCGCGAGGACGGCATCGCGCTCTACGAGTCGGACGACCTGGCCTGGCTGGGCGGCCTCGCCCACGAGGTGCGCACGCGCAAGAACGGTGACGTCGTCCACTTCAACGTCAACCGGCACCTCAACATGACCAACGTGTGCACGGCTTCGTGCGCGTACTGCTCCTTCCAGCGCAAGCCGGGCGAGAAGGACGCGTACACGATGCGCATCGAGGAGGCCGTCAAGCTCGCCAAGGCGATGGAGTCGGAGAACCTCACCGAGCTGCACATCGTCAACGGCCTCCACCCCAACCTGCCGTGGCGCTACTACCCGCGCTCGCTCAAGGCCCTCAAGGAGGCCCTGCCGAACGTCGGCCTCAAGGCGTTCACGGCCACCGAGATCCACCACTTCGAGAAGATCTCCGGCCTGAGCGCCTCCGAGATCCTCGACGAGCTCATCGAAGCGGGGCTGGAGTCGCTGACCGGCGGCGGCGCCGAGATCTTCGACTGGGAGATCCGGCAGCACATCGTCGACCACGACACCCACTGGGAGGACTGGTCGCGCATCCACCGCCTCGCGCACGAGAAGGGGCTCAAGACCCCGGCGACGATGCTGTACGGGCACATCGAGGAGCCCCGCCACCGCGTCGACCACGTGCTGCGCCTGCGCGAGCTCCAGGACGAGACCAACGGCTTCCAGGTCTTCATCCCGCTGCGCTACCAGCACGACTTCGTCGACATGAAGGACGGCAAGGTCCGTAACCGCCTCCAGGCGCGCACGACCATGGCGACCGGCGCGGAGGCGCTCAAGACGTTCGCGGTCTCCCGGCTGCTGTTCGACAACGTGCCGCACGTGAAGTGCTTCTGGGTGATGCACGGGCTGCAGACCACGCAGCTCGCGCTCCAGCACGGGGCGGACGACATGGACGGGTCGGTCGTCGAGTACAAGATCACGCACGACGCGGACGACTTCGGCACGCCGAACAAGCTGACCCGCGAGGACCTGCTCGACCTCATCCGCGACGCCGGCTTCCGCCCCGTCGAGCGGAACACGCGCTACGAGATCATCCGCGAGTACGAGGGCGCCGACCCCGGCCGCCGGGACGCGCCCCAGCCCATGCGGATCTGAGGCATCAACGCCCCGGAGCGGTCAGCGGCAGCATCAGGTGGACGTCGTCACGGTCGTCGCCCGGCGCCACCCGGATCGCCCCGGGAACCCGCCCGACCTCCTGGTAGCCGCACGCCTTGTAGAACCGGTCCGCCCCCGTACCGCCCCGGCACGTGAGGCGGACCGCCTCGATGCCGTCGAAGGAGCGGGCCGCGTCGGCGACCGCCGCCATGAGCGCCCGGCCGTAGCCCCGGCCCTGGTGCTTGGGGTGCACCATCACCGTGTACACCCACAGGTGGTGGCGCATCAGGCGATGCTGGCTGTACGTGAGGAACGCCGTAGCCGTGACGGTCCCGGCCGCGCCGGCGCCGGCGTCCGCGTCGGCGTCCCGGCCCACCAGGAGCCGGGTGCGGCCCTCCGCGACGGCGGTCAGGTGCCGCAGGAACTCCGGGCGTATCTCCTCCGGGGTCGTCGGAGGCACGAACCCGACGGCGCCGCCCGCGTTGGTCACGTCCGCCCACAGCGCGAGGACGTCGTCGCGCAGCGCGGGGTCGATCGGCGGGTCCAGCTGGAAGGTCATGGGCATACGTCGAGGGTAGGGGGGTGCGGGCACGGCCCCGCGACCCCCGTTGTCCCGGCCCGCCCCGCGCCGTGCTTCACTGGTGGGACGCTCGCCTTGTATAGGGACATTTGCCGTCCCGGTACCGGGGTCTTTTCGAAACGGAAGACTGGATTGACATGCTCCGCTACACGCTGATGCGCCTCGGGATCTTCGCTGGCTGCTTCCTCGTCGTCTGGGGTCTGGTCTACTCGGGCATCGTGCCTCGCGGCGTCGGCGGCTCCAACTACCTCTGGGTCGCCCTGCTCGCGCTCGTGATCTCCGCCCCGATCAGCTACGTCGTGCTGCGCAAGGAGCGCGACCGCGCCTCCCGGAAGATCGTCGCCCGCGTCGACCGCGCGAAGGCGAACATGGAGGCCAACCGCACGATGGAGGACGCGGCGGACGACGCCGCCCGCGCGCAGGGCGCCTCCTGAGCATCCCGTAAGTTTCGTCACAGCCCCGGTACCGGACAGGTGCCGGGGCTTCCTGTGTTTTCAAGGCATTCGCCCCTCTCGGGCCCGGGGAATCGTGCGCGCAACCCCAAGAACCCCTTTGATGTTCTCAAAGACTTGGTGTTACGGTTCCCGGCATGAAGACATCAGCCGCGCCCTCCAACGCCATGAGCGTCCCGCTCGTGTCGCGCCGGCATGTCGATCTCTGCCGCTGTGTCTGCGCGGCCTGTCGTCGCGTCTGACCGCGACCGACTCTCGTAGCCCGAAGCGCCGCGGCGGCCTGCCGTCGACTCCTGCACGGTCGCCGCTCCACCCCACCCACCCCTGCCTTGTCCCCGCGCGTCACCCACTGGAGTGCCTCCGTGTCCGCGAACACCGCCGAAACCGGCCCGAAGTCCGGTTCTCGCACCTTCAAGATCCCGTTCTGGGCGCAGATCCTTGGCGGTCTCGTCCTGGGCGCGCTGCTCGGCTGGCTCGCCCGCAGCCAGGACATCTCGTGGCTGGCCGGCACCCTCGACAAGATCGGCAGCCTCTTCGTCCAGCTCCTGAAGCTGGCCGTGGCGCCGCTCGTCTTCTTCGCCATCCTCGTCTCGATCACCAACCTGAGGAAGGTCAACAACGCGGCGCGCCTCGCCTCACGCACCCTCCTCTGGTTCATGATCACGTCGCTGATCGCGGTGAGCATCGGCCTGGTCATCGGCCTGCTCACCCACCCCGGCGCGGGCACCGGCCTCACGCCGAAGGACGGTGCGAAGCCGCAGACCCAGGGCTCCTGGATCGACTTCCTCACCGGAATCGTCCCGACCGACGTCGTCACGCCGTTCACCGAACTGAACGTCCTTCAGATCGTCTTCATGGCCGCCGTCGCGGGCATCGCGATCCTGCAGATCGGCGAGAAGGCCAAGCCGGTCCTCACGCTCTCGGAGTCCGTGCTCGAACTCCTCCAGAAGGCCCTGTGGTGGGTCATCAAGCTCGCGCCCATCGGCACCGTCGGCCTGATCGGCAACGCCATCGCCAGCTACGGATGGAACCTGATCAGCAAGTACGCGACATTCACCGCCGACATCTACATCGGCTGCGCCCTGATCCTCTTCGGCGTCTACCCGACGCTCCTCGCGACCGTCGCCAAGCTCAACCCGCTGCGGTTCTACAAGGGCGCCTGGCCCGCGATCCAGCTGGCGTTCGTCTCCCGCTCCTCGGTCGGCACCATGCCGCTGACCCAGAAGGTCACCGAACGCCTCGGCGTCCCGAAGGAGTACGCCTCCTTCTCCGTGCCGTTCGGTTCGACGACGAAGATGGACGGCTGCGCCTCGATCTACCCGGCGATCGCCTCGATCTTCGTCGCGCAGATCTTCGACATCCACCTGAACCTGACGGACTACCTGCTGATCGTCTTCGTCTCGGTCATCGGCTCGGCCGCCACGGCCGGTCTCACCGGCGCCACGGTCATGCTGACGCTGACCCTGTCCACGCTCGGTCTGCCCATGGAGGGCGTCGGCCTGCTGCTCGCGATCGACCCGATCCTCGACATGATGCGGACGGCGACGAACGTGGCGGGCCAGTCGCTGGTCCCGGTGATCGTCTCGGCCCGCGAGAGGATCCTCGACCGTACCGCCTACGACAACGCGACCGCCTCCCCGGTGGACGAGCCCCAGGCGGTGACGGTCCAGGCCGCCGCCTGACGTCCCCGGGCTCGTACACCGACGTGCCCCACGCCCGAAACGGGAGTGGGGCACGTCCCGCGTCTGTGCCTTGCGTCTTGCGTCTGATCGCTCTCGGAGAAGTCGACGACCTCCGCGCCGCATAAGCTGACCCCGTACGTGGCGTGTGGGAAGGGCGGCCGGGGTGGGCGGCGACGAGAAGGGCGGGGTGGTGCGGCACAAGCGCATGCCCCGGGCCGAGCGGGAGCGGCAGATGATGGACGCCGCTCTGCGGGTCTTCGGGAGCCGTGGCTACCGGGCCGCCTCCATGGACGAGATAGCCGAGCTCGCCGGGGTCTCCAAGCCGCTCGTCTACCTGTACCTGAACTCCAAGGAAGACCTGTTCACCGCCTGCATCCGGCGCGAGGCCGCCGCCTTGATCGGTGCCGTGCGCGGCGGCGTGGACAGCGCGCGTCCGGTCGACCGCCGGCTCTGGGACGGCCTGACCGCCTTCTTCACGCACACCGCCGAACACCCCGACGGCTGGGCCGTGTTGCACAACCACGCACGCTCGGGCGGTGAGCCGTTCGTCGCCGAGGTCACCGCGATGCGCGAGGAGATCGTGGCGTTCGTGACCTCGCTGGTCGCCGTCGCGGCCCGCGAGGCGCACGGCACCCCCGACCTCGCCGAACGCGAGGTCGCCGGACTGGCCCAGGCTCTGGTCGGCGCGGCCGAGTCGCTCGCCGGGTGGGCCAACGGCGACGCCGGCGTCTCCGCGTGCGAAGCTGCCGCGACGCTGATGAACTTCGCCTGGTCGGGCCTCGGCGACCTGATGAACGGGCGGCGCTGGTCTCCGCGTTAGAGGCGGTCCTCGTACGGCCGCACCTCGCCCGACAGGTGGACCCGCTCGCCCGTCCCGTCCCGCAGTTCGAACGCCCCGCCCTTCGCCGCGTACGTCACCCGACCCGGAAGCAGCACCGGCGCCCGGAACCGGGCCCGTACGTGGACGGGCCCGTGCGCACCGTGCTCGGCCAGACACCGGGCCACCGTCCACATGCCGTGCGCGATGGCGCGCGGGAACCCGAAGAGGCGAGCCGTGAGCGGGTGCAGGTGGATGGGGTTGCGGTCCCCCGACGCGGCGGCGTACCGCCGGCCGAGCTCCCCGCCGAGGCGCCATGAGGCGAGCGAGGGGAGGGGCGGGGCGGGTTCGGCGGTTTCGTCGGGGCCCGAGTCGGGCGCGGTCGACGTCCGGTGGCGGGCCAGATACGTACTGGTGGATCGCCACACCGGGGCGCCGGCGGTCCGCAACTCGGTGACGACGACCGCCTCGGTGCCACGGCGGTGCGCGAGCAACTCCCTTATGTGCACCGAGAGTTCGTAGAGGTCGGACGGTGAGGGGCCCCACTCCTGAGTGATGTCGATCGACGTGTGGACGAGCCCGAGCAGCGGCAGCGGGAACGCCCGCTCGGACATCAGCCGCATCGTGAGCGGAAACCCGAGGACGTGCGGATACGTCACCGGCAACTCGGCTCGCCCGGTGGGGAAGGCGCAGGCCCGCTCGTAGGCGGTGAGGTGGGCGACCGAGACCCGGAGCGCGGGGACGGTGAGCCGGGTGCCGGGGAAGGGCGCGTCGGCGTGGGGCCGTTTGAGCGGGGAGAGGAGGGCCCCGCGGACCATCAGGGGAAGCAGGGAGGGGGTGGAGGCAAGGACGAGCGTGTGCATACGGGCTACCTCTGAGGGGGTGTGAGGAACGGCGCGGTCGACCACGACGAGCGGCTCAGGCCACGGTCAGGCCCCGAGCAGGCTCTGCCCGCACACCCGGACCACCTGCCCGTTGACCGCCCCGAAGCCGGTGGCCAGCCATCCCGTGGTCTCGGCCACGTCCACCGGCAGCCCGCCCTGCCCGAGGGAGTTCATCCGCCGCCCGGCCTCCCGGATGAACAGCGGCACCGCGGCCGTCATCCTGGTCTCGATGAAGCCGGGCGCGACGGCGTTCACCGAGACGCCGTACCCGGCGGCCGCGCGCGGCGCGAGGGACCGTACGAGTCCGACGATGCCAGGCCGGGGCCGTCGCCGGGGGGTGTGCCGCCGACGTCGTGGCCGGTGCGGACGAGGAGCGCGGCGAGGTCGTCGCGGTGGGTGGAAGGCCCCGCGGTCAGGTGCAGCAAATGGCCTTCGATGCGCGGGCGTTCAGGGCTGTGGCGGCGCAGTGCGGCGGGCTGCGGCAGGCCGAGGCGGCGGGTGAGGAAGCGGCCGGGGGCCGTGCCGGTGAAGTTCAGATAGGCGTCGGCCATCGGTCAGCTCCCCGCTCGGTCGCAAGTTTACTTCGGAGTAAGGTTACTCAGCAGTCAGGAGTTGTCGAGATGGCCCCCGCGAAATCCGCCACTCCCGGCGACCCGCGTCACTCGTCGTAGGTCGTCCGCGGGTCGCCGGGGCGGCCGGGGGCGCCGGCGTCGAGCTTCAGCACGGCGTCCTCATCCGCGGACCCCGCGGCGGCTTGGTACACCACAAGGCGCTGCCCCCCGGTACGGGCAAGCCGCATCACTTCATACGTGAGGGTCATCTCGCCCACCTTCGGGTGGGCGAAGGTCTTCGTGCCGCCGCCGCGCTCCCGGACCTCGTACCTGTCCCAGATCGCGGCGAACTCGGGTGACTTGAGCATGAGTTCACCGATGAGGGCCGTCATCCGCGGGTCGTCCGGATCCGCGCCGCCCACCGCGCGCAGATGGGCCACCGACTGGGCCACCGTCTCCGTCCACGGCACGTACAACTCGCGGCCGACGGGGTGCAGGAAGAGATAGCGGGTGACGTTGCGCTGCTCGGCCGGCCAGTCCCACAGACCGGGCATCAGGGCGCGGCCCGCCGGGTTCGCGGCCAGCATGTGGTTGAAGCGGCCCACCACGTACGCCGGCATGGGCCGCAGCCCCTCCAGCATCCGCAGCACCGAGTCCCGCACGACGTCGTCCGTCGTGGGCCGGGGCTCGGAGACCCGGCCCGACGCGAGTTCCGCCAGGTCGTGGAGGCGTTCGTGGGCGTCGCCGCGCAGCCGCAGGGCGCGGCCGATGGCGTCGATCACGGCGGGGGACGGGTTGGTCTCACGGCCCCGCTCCAGGCGCGTGTAGTAGTCGACGCTCACGCCCGCGAGCGTGGCCAGCTCCTCGCGGCGCAGGCCGGGGGTGCGGCGCAGTCCGGTGCCCGCGGGCAGGCCCACGTCGGCCGGGGTGACCTGGGCGCGGCGGGCACGCAGGTAGCGGCCCAGCTCGGTGCCGCTCCCGTTGCCGGTGCCGTTATGGGTACTGGTGCCGTTGCTCTCAGCCGTGCGTGCCATACGGGCCATTGTCCCCGGCCGCCGTCGCGCGATGGGGGGCCGTGTCAGGGCCAGGAACGCTGCACCCCGGTGGAGCGCGGCCTGCCACATGCGGGCGTGCGGCGGAAGAGTGGAGGTCGTTGCGGGTGGCTGGAAGGCCGCGGAGCCCAGGGAGTGCGTGTCACAGGGCCGCGGCCCCGGCCTTCCACCCACCCGTTCTCTCGACCCAAGAGGAGCCCCGCGTGTCCACCACAGCACCCGAGACCAAGCGCCCCGTCCCCGGTGCGCCGACCCAGACAGCCACGGCCACCGCCACAGCCCCGTCCGCGACCGGCACGGGCACGGGCAGCGGTACCGGCGCCCTGGCGCTGGTCGCCGCCCTGCTCGGCTTCACCGTCATCACCATCGACGTGTCGGCCGTGAACATCGCCCTGCCCGGCATCCGCGCCTCGCTGCACGGCGGCATGACGGGCCTTCAGTGGGTCGTGGACGCCTACACCCTGATGTTCGCGGGGCTGATGCTGTCCGCCGGTGCGCTGGCCGACCGGGCGGGCGCGCGCCGCGCCTACGTTCTGGGCGTCGGTCTGTTCACGCTCGCCTCGCTCGCCTGCGGCCTGGCCCCCGGCATCGGCGCGCTCGTCGCCGCGCGGGTCGTCCAGGGCGGTGCGGCGGCGATCGTCATGCCCGCATCGCTCGCGCTGATCCGGCAGGCGTACGACGACGCGCGGCACCGGGCGCGGGCCATCGCCCTGTGGACGGTGGGCGGCTCCGTCGCGATGGCGGCGGGCCCGGTCCTGGGCGGCGTACTGACCCAGTCGGTCGGATGGCGGGCCGTGTTCTTCCTCAACCTGCCGGTCGGCGCGGCGATCCTCGCCTTGCTCGTACGGGTGGCGCCGTCGCCGCGCCGGACCGCGCCGCTCGACATCGCGGGGCAGGTCACGGCGGTGCTCGCGCTGGCCGGTCTGGCCTTCGCGGTGATCGAGGGCGGGCACGCCGGGTGGACGTCGACGCCGGTGCTGGTCTCGGCGGCCGTCGCCGTGCTCGCCGCGTCCGCCTTCCACGTCTCCGAGAAGCGTCACCGCGCGCCGATGGTGCCGCTGCCGATGCTGCGCGAGCGCACGGTCGCCGTCTCGCTGGCGGTCGGCTTCGCCATCAACGTGGCCTTCTACGGTCTCGTCTTCCTGCTCGGCCTCTACCTCCAGCAGGCGCGCGGCATGTCGGCGACGGCGGCGGGCCTGGTGTTCGTGCCGCTCGCGGCGATCATCACCGGCACGAACCTGATCTCGCCGCGGATGGCCGAGCGGTTCGGCCGGCGCCCGGTCATCGTCATCGGCCAACTGGTCCTCGCGCTCGCCATGTTCGTGCTGCTGCCGGTGGGTGTCGACACGCCGCTGTGGCTGCTGATCGTGCTGCTGGTGCCGACCGGGTTCGGCGGGGCGTTCGCCGTCCCCGCGGTCACGGCGATGCTGATGGACTCCGTGCCCGGCCCGCGTGCCGGTACGGCGTCCGGCCTGCTCAACGCGGTGCGGCAGACCGGTGGGGCGCTGGCCGTGGCGCTGTTCGGGGCGCTCCTGGCCGGGTCGGGACCGGCTTCGGCCGACGGGTTCTCGGTGGCCGGGATGCGGGTGAGCCTGATCGTGGCGGGGACGCTGCTGTGCGTGACCGCCGTGGTCGCCGCGGTGGCGCTGCCGCGCAAGGGGCGGTAGGCGGGGAGAGGCGCGGTGGACGGAGCAAGGGTCCGTGGGCGGATGGACCGGTGGACGGCGTCAGGAGTGAGCGTACGGAGAAAAAGGCAGGAGCCCCGTCTCGCCCGGCCGGCTGTGAGGCCGACGGGGAGCGGGGCTCCTTGGGTACTGCTCTAGGTTCCGGATCAAGCCACCACTACTGGGGGGTGACGTTCTCCGCCTGCGGGCCCTTCGGACCCTGCGTCACGTCAAAGGTCACGGCCTGGTTCTCCTCGAGGGAGCGGAAGCCGTTCGCGTTGATCGCGGAGTAGTGGACGAAGACGTCGGGACCGCCGCCTTCCTGGGCAATGAAGCCAAAGCCCTTTTCAGCGTTGAACCACTTAACGGTTCCGGTAGCCATAAGCCCTCCTATGGGCCAAAGGGTCGCCCTGCTCCAGAACCTGCAAATGCGCTTGCGAACAACTGCAAAAGTCTGAAAACGACGAGAGCC
Source organism: Streptomyces beihaiensis (assembly GCF_026274175.1). Taxonomy (GTDB): domain Bacteria; phylum Actinomycetota; class Actinomycetes; order Streptomycetales; family Streptomycetaceae; genus Streptomyces; species Streptomyces beihaiensis. The sequence continues at coordinate 3,271 of NZ_JAPHNL010000179.1, read as the reverse complement.
CGCGGTCACATGCTCCGCAGGCTCTGTACTGCAAGGGAAACCAAACTGCAACTTGCGGCGAGCCTAGCACGCGGGCAGCCGAAAGCAATAGAGGGCAAGATCACGTCACTCGGATGTTTGACCGGGCCTCGATGTGGGTTGACCGGCGGCGCCGAGGGGGCCGGAGCCTGCACCGTACAACACGGGGTCTAGCCTCGCGATGTGGACAATTCTCCCGAGACCTCAGAGGCCGTGCGGCGCACCCGTCCGCGCGTAGGTCACATCCAGTTCCTCAACTGCATGCCCCTGTACTGGGGCCTGGCCAGGACGGGATCGCTCCTCGACTTCGAGCTGACGAAGGACACCCCGGAAAAGCTCAGCGAGCAGCTGGTACGCGGCGATCTGGACATCGCGCCCGTCACCCTCGTCGAGTTCCTCAAGGCCGCCGACCGGCTCGTCGCCTTCCCTGACCTGGCGGTCGGCTGCGACGGTCCCGTCATGTCCTGCGTGATCGTCTCGCAGGTGCCGCTCGACCAGCTCGACGGCCGGCGTGTCGCGCTGGGCTCCACGTCGCGCACCTCTGTCCGCCTCGCCCAGCTGCTGCTCGCCGAGCGGATCGGCGTGTCGCCCGACTACTACACCTGCCCGCCGGACCTGGGCCAGATGATGCAGGACGCCGAGGCGGCCGTCCTCATCGGGGACGCGGCGCTGCGCGCCAACCTGCACGACGCGCCCCGCCTGGGCCTTGAGGTGCACGACCTGGGCGTCATGTGGAAGGAGTGGACGGGGCTGCCGTTCGTCTTCGCCGTGTGGGCCGCCCGCAAGGAATACGTCGCCCGCGAGCCGCGCATCACGAGCAAGGTCCACGAGGCGTTCCTCGCCTCGCGTGACCTGTCCCTGGAGGAGGTCGACAAGGTCGCCGAGCAGGCGGCCCGCTGGGAGGTCTTCGACGAGGCGGTCCTCGCCGAGTACTTCACGACGCTCGACTTCCGCTTCGGCCCCGCCCAGCTGGAAGGCGTCACGGAGTTCGCGCGACGGGTCGGGCCGACGACGGGATTCCCGGCGGATGTGCGGGTGGAGCTTTTCTCCGCCTGACGTTCCCCTCTCCGGCCGCTCGTACTCGCGCCTCTTGTCATCGCCTTGAACGGCAATCGTGTTCCGCTCGACGCGGCCATGAATTCGCGGTGAGCGAGGTGAGCGTACGGCCCGCGTGAGATCGCCCTCGCCGCCTGCCGGACCGCCGCGGCGCGGGGCTACCCTGCTGGGGCGAGCGAGCGCGGTGATGGTGATCCGGGGGAGTGTGGTGCCGACATGCAGCCGCTGCAGGCCGACGAGCCGACGACGGTGGGCCCCTACCGGCTGCTCGGCAGGCTCGGGCACGGCGGCATGGGCCGGGTGTATCTGGGCCGCAGCGCCGGAGGCCGCACCGTCGCCGTGAAGGTGGTGCACCCGCACTTCGCGCTCGACGACCAGTTCCGGGCGCGCTTTCGCCGCGAGGTGGAAGCCGCCCGCCGGGTCGGCGGGGCCTGGACGGCGCCGGTCCTCGACGCGGACCCCGAGGCCCCCGTCCCGTGGGTCGCCACCGGGTACGTAGCGGGTCCCTCGCTCACCCAGGCCGTCGGCGGGGCGGACGGCGGCGAGAGCGTCGACGGCGCCCGGAGGGCGCTGCCCGAGCATTCCGTACGGGCCCTGGGCGCGGGCCTCGCCGAGGCCCTGGAGGCGGTGCACGGGCTGGGACTGGTCCACCGCGACGTGAAGCCGTCCAACGTGCTGCTGACGCTCGACGGCCCCCGCCTCATCGACTTCGGCATCGCCCGCGCCACGGACGGCACGGCGTCCCTCACCTCCACCGGCGTCTCCATCGGCTCGCCCGGCTACATGGCGCCCGAGCAGATCCTCGGCAAGGGCGTCACCGGCGCCGCGGACGTCTTCTCCCTCGGCGCGGTCCTCGTGTACGCGGCGCGCGGCGAGTCCCCGTTCCCGGGCGACTCGTCGGCCGCGCTGCTCTACAAGGTGGTGCACGAGGAGCCCGAACTGGGCGCGCTGACCGGTGAGTTGCGGGACGTCGCCGCGGCCTGCCTGGCCAAGGACCCGGCCGCGCGGCCCGCGCCGCGCGAGGTGGCGCGGCGCCTGGCACCCGACGGGGCGGCGCGGCTCGTCGCGGCGGGCTGGCTGCCCGGACCCCTGGTGGAACAGGTGTCGCGCGGTGCGGTGCGCCTCCTCGACCTGGAGGGCGACGCCCCTGCCGGCACCTCTGCCGACGCCCCTGCCGACGGTGTGCCGCCCTCCGGGCCGGTCGACTTCGACGGTGTCGGCTTCAACGGTGTCGCCTTCAACGACGCGGCGGTGACCGGCCCGGCCCCGGCAGGCGTGTTCGGGCCGCCGGATCCGTCGTACGGGCCCGTCCCCGGCCCGCGTACGGAGACGGCGCGGCCCGCCACGTCCGGCAGGCGGGGCGCGTCCGGCAAGCCGGGCCGTCTCTCGGTCTCCGTATCGGCGACGACGTCCTCGGACGCGGACGCGGACGCGGACGCGGGCTCCGGCTCCGCCGACGGCCGCGGCCGCAAGGTGAGTTGCTCGGTGGCGCTCGCCGTCGCCGGAGCCCTGGCGGCGGTGACGGTCGGCGGGGCGTTCCTGCTCGACCTGCTGCCGGGCGGTGGGCAGGACGGCACCGCGGCCGGCAAGACCCCGCCGCACCCGTCGGTGTCCGTCTCCGCGTCCGGCACCGCCGGGGCGGGCACCGGCGGGCAGGTCCCGCGGTTCTACCTCGGCGCCTGGGACGGCCCCGCGCAGCAGGCGGGCATCTCCTTCGGCACGTTCCGCGTCGAGCTGAGCCAGGCGAGGACCGGTGAGCGGGTCGGCACCGTGACCTCGACCGATCCGCTCGGCATCCAGTGCGTCGACGTACTGACCCTGAAGTCCGCCGACGCCAAGGAACTCGTGGCGGCGGGACGGGCCGACCCGAAGAACGGCGACACCTGCGCCAAGGCCGCGCACATCGTCTATCTGACCCGGAACGGCGCGTCCTTGACGTACACGTCGAAGGACCCGCAGGCGGGCAACCCCACGGCGGACCTGAAACGCGTGCCCAAGTGACAAGCCCATACCGGGTGACAAGCCCATACCGCGTGACAGGTCCCCGCCGGGTGACAGGCCCCCGCCGCGTGACAGCACACCCCCGAGCGACATGCGCATCCTCTTGACCGCCCTCGCCGTCCTCGCCGCCCTCTGGGGCGCCATCGCCGGGCTGCTGCTGCCGCGCGCCGCCCATCGCCTGTCCGTCGAGCCGGGC
>NZ_JAPHNL010000178.1 GCF_026274175.1 Streptomyces beihaiensis | reverse complement strand
GCCGCGTGCGGCACGCTCGCCGTCGCCACCGGCGCCCGCCCCGAGCTCGCCGCCTGGCTGCTGCTCACCCCGCTCGCCGTGCTGCTGGCCACGGTCGACTTCGCCGTGCACCGGCTGCCGGACGTGCTGACCTTCCCGCTCGCCGGGCTCGCGCTCGCCGCGCTGGGCGGCGCCGCGCTGCTCCCGGAGGCGGGCGGCTCGTGGCGCGGTGCGCTGCTCGGCGCGCTCGGCCTGGCCGCCGGATACCTCCTCCTCCTGCTCGCCTACCCCAGGGGCATGGGGTTCGGTGACGTGAAACTGGCCCTCGGCCTCGGCGCGGCGCTCGGCTGGTACGGGTGGGGCGTGCTCTTCGTCGGGGCCTTCGCCGGGGTGGTGTTCAACGGCGTGTACGCGCTCGGGCTCGTCGCCGCCCGGCGCGCGGGGCGCGGCACGGAGATCCCGTACGGCCCGTTCATGATCGCCGGTGCCTGGGTGGGGGTTCTGCTGGGGGCCGCGGCCCGCTGACGTACGCTGAGATTTCAGCTCTACACCTCCGAAAGGGGCACGCCCGGTGACCGAGAAGGCCGCGCTGCAGTCCGTCCTCGACCGCGCCGCCGACGGCGGGCGCATCACCCCGGAAGAAGCCGTCGCCCTCTACCGCGACGCCCCGCTGCACGCCCTCGGAGCGGCCGCCGACACCATCCGCCGCCGCGAGTACGCGGGTATCGACCACATCGCCACGTACATCATCGAGCGGAACATCAACTACACGAACGTGTGCGTGACGGCGTGCAAGTTCTGTGCCTTCTACGCGGCCCCGAAGGACACGGCCAAGGGCTGGACCCGCGACCTCGACGACATCCTGCGCCGCTGCGCCGAGACCGTCGAACTGGGCGGCACACAGATCATGTTCCAGGGCGGCCACCACCCGGACTACGGGGTGGAGTACTACGAGAAGCACTTCGCGGCCATCAAGAAGGAGTTCCCGCAGCTCGTCATCCACAGCCTGGGCGCGAGCGAGGTCGAGCACATGGCGCGGATCAGCGGGGTTTCGGTGGAGGAGGCGATCCAGCGCATCCACGCCGCCGGACTCGACTCCTTCGCGGGCGCCGGCGCGGAGCTGCTGCCGGAGCGGCCGCGCAAGGCGATCGCCCCGCTGAAGGAGTCCGGCGAGCGCTGGCTGGAGATCATGGAGGCGGCGCACCGGCTGGGCGTCGAGTCCACGTCGACGATGCTGATGGGCACCGGCGAGACCAACGCCGAGCGCATCGAGCACCTGCGCATGATCCGCGACGTACAGGACCGGACGGGCGGCTTCCGGGCCTTCATCCCGTACACCTACCAGCCCGAGAACAACCACCTCAAGGGCCGCACGCAGGCCACGATCTTCGAGTACCTGCGGATGATCGCGATCGCCCGGATCTTCCTCGACAACGTTCGGCACATCCAGGGCTCCTGGCTGACCACGGGCAAGGAGGCCGGTCAGCTGTCGCTGCACTACGGCGCCGACGACCTCGGCTCGATCATGCTGGAGGAGAACGTCGTCTCCTCGGCCGGTGCCAGGCACCGCTCCAACCGGATGGAGATCATCGAGCTGATCAGGAAGGCGGGGCGCGTCCCGGCCCAGCGGGCGACGACGTACGAGCACCTGGTCGTGCACGACGACCCGGCGAACGACCCGGTCGACGACCGTGTCGTCTCGCACATCTCGTCGATCGCGATCGAGGGCGGCACCGCGCACCCCGAGCTGAAGCTCGTCTCGGCGGACTAGCGCGTCCGTGCTGACCCTTCACACCGCCGAGGCGTCCCCCGAGTTGTCCGTCCTCGTCGAGGGCGACCGGATCGCGGCGCTCGGCCCGTACGAGGAACTGGCCACGGCCCACCCGTCCGCGCGGGTGCGCCGGTGGCCCGGCATCCTCACGCCGGGCCTGCTCAACCCGTACGGTCCGGAGATCCTTGAGCACACCTACCACCCGGATCCGCGCGAGGCCGACACGTACGGAACCGCTCCGATCGGCGGCGAGCGGGCCCGGGAGATCTTCCGCGCGAACCCGTCGCTGCTCGGCCCGAGCGCCCGGCGCGGTGTGCAGCGGCTGCTCGCCCACGGCACGGTGGCCGTGGCGGGGGAGCTGCGGGCGGCGCCGGCCCTTGAGGCGGCCCG
>NZ_JAPHNL010000177.1 GCF_026274175.1 Streptomyces beihaiensis | reverse complement strand
CCGTGCCCGTCGACGCGGGGGCGACGGTGAGCCGCCGCACGAACGACAGCGTGGCGTAGTCGCGCAGCGCGCGGCGCAGAGGAGCCAGGAGGACGTCACCGGACTTGGCGACGCCTCCGCCGATCACGGCGATGTCGATCTCCACGAGCGTCGCCGTCGCGGCGATGCCCGCGGCGAGCGCACGGGCGGCGCGTTCGAAGGAGGCCCGCGCCACCTCGTCCCCCGCCTCGGCCGCACGGGCCACCGCGGCGGCGGACACATCGCCGTCCCGTTCCGGCCGCCACCCGTGCGCGAGCGCCCGGCGGGCGATGTTGGGCCCCGAGGCGATGCGCTCGACACAGCCGCGCGCCCCGCAGGGGCAGGGGTCCCCGTCGAGGTCGACGCTGATGTGGCCGATATGCCCCGCGTTGCCCGTCGGCCCCGGGTGCAGGCGTCCGCCCAGGACCAGGCCGCCGCCCACGCCGGTCGACACCACCATGCACAACGCGTTGTCGTGGCCGCGCGCCGCGCCCTGCCAGTGTTCGGCGGCCGTGATGGCCACCCCGTCGCCGATCAGCTCGACGGGCAACCCGTCCGTGACTGCCCGCACCCGGTCGACCAGCGGGAACTTCCGCCAGCCCGGAACATTGACGGGGCTGACGGTCCCGGCCGAGCGGTCCACGGGTCCTGCGCTGCCGACGCCCACCGCCCGTACACGCGGCCACGGCGGCGCCGCGATCAGCTCGGCGAGCACCTCGTCCACGGCTCCCATCACCGTCTCGCCGTCCTCCCGTGCCGGGGTCGGCCGCTGGGCGCGAACGACAAGCCGACCCCGGTCGTCCACGATCGCGCCGGCGATCTTGGTGCCGCCGATGTCGAGCGCGGCGACGAGATCCGTGTGCATGAGTCTGAGGTCTCCCGGGAAAAGGCAGGTCGGAGAGTGCGCTCAACAGTCTCCCCCGGGGCTGACAACGTTGTCCAGGCCCTATGCTCGACCCCTCACACTCATCCAGGACGATGAACCCGTCCCACAGCGGCGACGACAGTGACGACAGCGACGACAGGACAGCGCAAGTGGACCGTACCCGTACCGCCCGCCGCCCCGAGAGCCGCTACGGCAATCGCCCCACCATGAAGGACGTCGCCGCGCGCGCCGGGGTGGGCCTCAAGACGGTCTCCCGGGTCGTCAACGCGGAGCCGGGGGTCACGCCGGAGACGGAGCGGCGCGTGCGGGAGGCCATCGCCGCCCTGGGTTTCCGGCGCAACGACAGCGCGCGGGTGCTGCGCAAGGGGCGTACGGCCAGCATCGGCCTGGTCCTGGAGGATCTGGCCGACCCGTTCTACGGCCCGCTCAGCCGCGCCGTGGAGGAGGTCGCGCGTGAGCACGGGGCGCTGCTCATCAACGGCTCCAGCGCCGAGGACCCGGACCGCGAGCAGGAGTTGGCGCTCGCGCTGTGCGCGCGCCGGGTGGACGGTCTCGTGATCATCCCGGCCGGTGACGACCACCGCTATCTGGAACCGGAGATGGCGGCCGGTGTGGCGACGGTCTTCGTGGACCGGCCCGCCGGCCGGATCGACGCCGACGCGGTGCTCTCGGACAGTTTCGGCGGCGCGCGGGACGGTGTGGCACACCTCGTCGCGGGCGGGCACCGGCGGATCGGCTTCATCGGCGACCGGCCGCGCATCCACACGGCGGCCGAGCGGCTGCGCGGGTACCGGGCGGCCATGGAGGACGCCGGGATACCGGTCGACGAGCGGTGGGTGTCGCTCGGCGTCACCGATCCCGGGCGGGTGCGCCGTGCGGCCGAGGAGATGCTGTCGGGCCCTGACCCGGTGACGGCGGTCTTCACGGGCAACAACCGGGTGACGGTCACGGTCCTGCGGGTCCTGGCCGAACTCGACCGGCCGGTCGCGCTCGTGGGCTTCGACGACATCGAGCTCGGCGATCTGCTGCGGCCCGGCGTGACGGTCGTGGCGCAGGACGCGGCGCTGCTCGGGCGCACGGCGGCGGAACGGTTGTTCCGGCAGCTGGACGGGGCGGCGGCTGCGCCGGAACGGATCGTCCTGCCGACTCGGCTGATCGAGCGGGGCTCCGGAGAGCTGTCGCCGGCGCCCGCCCGCTGAGCGCCGAGGGCCCCTGGCTCCAGGGGCGCGGAGCCGTGTCCGTGCGCGGCCGCGCCGCGCGGGCGCGAGCGGCCACGACGGCGCCGCCCCGGCCCGCACGAGTGGACGCACCGCTGCCCC
>NZ_JAPHNL010000176.1 GCF_026274175.1 Streptomyces beihaiensis | reverse complement strand
GCCACGGGCGGCGACACGCAGGGCGGGGCACAGCCCGAGGCGCAGCAAGCACAGGCACAGGCACAGGCGCAACTCTCGGCGGGCGGCGGCGAGACCGCCACACGCGGGACCGGCCGCCGCCGCGCCCGCCCCGGCACCGAGCAGCCCGCCACGGCCGAAGGCGCCGTGGTGACGTCGGCCGAGCACGCGGCAGGGGCCACAGCCATCGCGCCCGGCCTCGGCGAGACGGTGCCGCCGCAGGGGGTACCCGCGCCGACCGGCCGCCGGGCAAGGCGCCGTGGCACGGAGCAGCCCGCGCTGCCCGCGCCGAGCGCGTCCCCGGAGCAGGGCGGCGAACCGAGCGGCGCAGAGCTCGAATTGGCCGCTGCCGGAAGCGGCACCGGGACCGTGGGAGGCCGCCCGTCCGGACGTCGTCGGCGCGCACTCGGCACCGCGCAGGCCGGTCAGGCCGGTCAGGCCGCGCAGACCGGTCAGCCACGCGAGGCGTTCGCGCTGCCGCCCGCGGAGGCCGACCGCACCCCCGAGGCGCAGGCCGCACCCGGCGACGTACGAGAGAGCGACGCGCCGCAGGACATCGCCGGGTACGCACAGCCACAGCCACAGGCGAACCCGGCGGTCGTCGACCCCCGCACCCTTCCGCCCGCCGGCGCGGCGGCGCACGCCCCTGCCGTGCAGGACCCGGCGGACGAGGACCGGACGCCGCCGAAGCCGCACCCCGCGCAGCACACCCCGGCGTCCGGCGTGCGGGCCACACTGCCGCCGGAGAACGGGCGGCCGCCGCGTCCGGCCAGTGCCCAGCCGTTGCCCGCCGACTCTCAGCAGGGCGCCACCCCGGAGAACTCGGCGGTGGCCGACCCGAACTCGACGCAGGGCCGCGCCTTCAGCGTGCGTACGTTGGGGCAAGGCGTGCCGTTCGGGCGTCAGGTCGCCGCGCCGCAACCGCCCGCGCGGCCCGGTGCCACGCCCGCTGGGGGCGTGCCGCAGGCCGGGGCCGAGGGGCAGACGCTCGGTGGCGGCTCGGGGCGGCGCCGCAAGCTGGCGGCGCCCAAGGAACAGCCGGAGCCACCGCGACAGCCGCAGCAGATGAGTGACGGTCGACCGCAGCCCCAGGCGAAGCCCCATCCGGGGCCTGCGCCGGAACCGGAACCGCAACCAGAGCCTCAGCAGCAGACGCAGCAGGCCCAGCGGCCCCAGCAGACGCAGCAGACCCCTCAGACCCCTCAGACCCCGCAGACCCCGCAGCAGCCTCCGTCGTTGCTCTCGCCGTCCTCCGGCGCCGACTCCGACGGCAACGGCCGGGCCTACGCCATCGGCGCCCCCGACCAGGACGCCGACGAGGGTCCCGAGCTGCTCGACGGGCCAGGCGGCGCGGTCGAGGTCGCCAACCGGCCGCAGCCGCAGCCGATGGACGACGAACTGCCTCCGGAGCCGCTCGACAATCCACGCCGTCTGCTCGTGTGGCCCGCTCCGGACGTGGCGACGCAGGAGGCGCTGAGCGACCGCGGGTACCGGCCGGTGACGGTCCATTCGCGCGAGGAGGTCGACGCGCAGATCGCGGCGTTCCCGGCCGCGCTCTTCGTGGACCCGCTGACCGGGCCGATCACGCGGACCGCGTTGCAGTCGCTGCGGCAGGCCGCCGTCGCCGCCGAGGTGCCGGTCCTGGTGACCGCGGGGCTCGGGCAGGCGACGCGCGAGGCCGCGTACGGGGCCGATCCGGCTGTCCTGCTCAAGGCACTGGCGCCGCGGGACAGCGAGCAGCATCCGCCGCGGGTCCTGCTGATCGAGGAGCACGAGGAGATCGCCCTCGCGCTGACCTCGGCGCTCGAAAGGCGCGGGGTGCAGGTGGCCCGCGCGGGCAGCGACGCGGACGCGGTGACGCTGGCGGCGCAGACGCGCCCGAACCTGGTGGTCATGGACCTCTTTCAGGTGCGGCGCCGACGCGCGGGCATCATCGACTGGCTGCGCGCGAACGGTCAGCTCAACCACACGCCGCTGGTCGTCTACACGGCCGCTGTCGACAACGCCGACCTGCCGCGGCTCGCCGCGGGAGAGACGGTGCTGTTCCTGGCGGAGCGTTCGACGAGCAACGAGGTGCAGAGCCGGATCGTCGACCTGCTCGCGAAGATCGGCACCAACTGACGCTGGAGCCTTGTGCGACGGGAGCTGGGGCGTGTGCTGATCCGTGCCTGGCCGCTCCTGCGGAAGTGGATCGGTCAGGACCGGGACGGCAACCTGGTGCGGCAGGATCT
>NZ_JAPHNL010000175.1 GCF_026274175.1 Streptomyces beihaiensis | reverse complement strand
CGCACCGCGCCGCCCCACCGGCCGCGGCCGCCCCGACCGGGTCGCCCACGACGAAGCCCTCCGGTGCCTCCGAGGCATCCAAGGCCGCCGGGGCGTCCGAGGCATCCCCGTCGGTCGGGCCCGCCGCGGGACCGCCCGCCGCGCGGGCCCACGCCCCGTCCGCGTACCGGCTGCGGCCCCTGGCCGGATACGGTGGCGCGCACAACGCCCGCGCGCCGCTGAAGGTCCGTCACGAGCCGATTCTGCGCATGGACTTCGGCCGCGGTGACCGCGCGATGGTGCTCACCTTCGACGACGGACCCGACCCGCGCTACACGCCGCACATCCTGCGCACCCTGCGCAAGCACGACGTGCGCGCCATGTTCTTCGTCTGCGGCGAGCAGGCCGAGTGGAACAGGGACCTGCTGCGGGAGATGGCCGACGACGGGCACATCATCGGCAACCACACCTGGACCCATCCGCTGCTCATCCGCAAGACGCCCGCGCGCGTACGCTCCGAGATCGAGCGCACCAGCGATCTCGTCCACGACACGGTGGGCGAGGCACCCGCCTGGTTCCGCGCCCCGTACGGCGCCTGGAACCGCTGCGTCTTCAGGACCCAGGCCGAACTCGGCATGGAGCCGCTGGCCTGGACCGTCGACACCACCGACTGGAAACGCCCCGGCACCGACACGATCATCCGCCGGGTGCTCGACGGTGCGGCGCCCGGCGTCGTCGTCCTCAGCCACGACGCGGGCGGCAACCGCTCCCAGAGCGTCGCCGCGCTGCGCACCTACCTGCCCCGCCTCATCGACAAGGGATACCGCATCACGCTGCCGCGCCCTCAGGGCGTGTGAACCACGGCCACGGGGCGGGCGGGCCGGAGACCCTCCCACCCCGTGCACCGCGCTTCAGCGGACCGCGTCCAGACGGGCGAAGACCACGACGTTGCCGTCGTAGCCGTTGCGCTTGGAGAAGCCGCCGCCGCACGTGATCACGCGCAGCTCGGGCGCGCCCGTGGAGCGGTACACCCGCTCGCCGGGGAAGTTCTTCTTCTCGAAGACGTCGATGCCGTAGATCTTGAAGACCGCCGTCCTGCCGTCCTGGCGCCGGACCTCGATGTGATTGCCCTTCTTGAGCGAGCCCAGACCGTAGAAGACGGCCGGTCCCCGCATGTTGTCGACATGGCCGACGATCACCGAGGTGCCCTTCTCGCCGGGCGACACCCCGCCCGTGAACCAGCCCGCCAGGTTCGGGTCCTCCGGCGGCGGCGCCTCCACCCAGCCGTCGGAGTCGAGACCGACCTCCATGAGCGGCGCGTCCACCCGGATCGCGGGGATGCGAATCCGGTCCACCAGGGAGAACGGCAGGGGTCCCGGAGCCTTGGGGGTGATCTTGGGGGGTGTACGGGTGTCAGCCTTGGCCGCGGCGGCCGGCTGCGGCGGACCGACGTCGAACTCCCCCGACCCGTTGCGGATCAACGCGAGCCCTGTGAGCAGCACCAGCGCTATCACGCCCCACGGCGCGCGCTTCCTTGGCCGCTCCTCGGCTTCGAGTGTTGCGTCGGACATTCGCTCATCCCCTCTGGGCGCGGTGGCGAGACCGCGTCCGTTGCGCGTACCGAAACGCTAAGTCGGCCGCGCGCGGGCAGCGACGGGGCGAGGGCGAACGGGGGACGGCCGGGCGGTGCCCGCCGGCCCCGGTGCGCCATCCGAGTCGCCGCTCCCAGGTTTTTTCTGACGGTCTGTGACCTGCGGCGATATCCGCCCGTACGGAGATCTGTCGGCGTGTCGGCTCACCAGGACGGCCGATTCCCGAAATGCGGGCGTGCGCACGCCATCTGAGGGTGCGTCTGGGAGGGCGTTCTCGCCGAAACACCCGGGGACCGTTCCCGGGGCGCCTTCCGCGGAGGATTTCCATGCGTACTACCCGTGCCCTGGCCGTGTCCGCGGTCGCGGCAGCCGCCGTCGGTCTCGCCGCCCCCGCCGCGTCCGCCTGGACCGACCCGCAGAACATCACGGCGACGCCGAGCGTCATCCCACGCGGCGGAGAGCTGACCATCTCCGTCGACGGGACCAAGTGCCAGCGCAACAGCACGGCGACGTCGGACGCGTTCGGGACGATCAACCTCTCGCCGGCCGGCGGCACCACGGCCAAGGGGACCGCGAAGGTCCGGCGTGACGCGCGGCCCGGCGCCCACGACATCACCGTCAACTGCCAGGGGTCGCAGCTGACCCGCCCCGCCGCGTACACCGTCATCCGCGGCAGCGTGCGCGGCGGTCTGGGAGGGTCGAGCAGCACCGGGGCCACCCCGACCGACATGGCGATCGGCGGCGGGCTCGTCGCCGTGGCGCTGATCGGCGGTGGAGCGTTCTGGATGCGCCGCCGTTCGGAGAACCGGGGCTGACCACAGCCGCGGGAGCGGCGGGCCCCGACCCCTTCGCGGGGCCGCCACGCGCGTGAACGGGCCGGTGCCCCGAGGACCTGCTGACGGTCCTCGGGGCAC
>NZ_JAPHNL010000174.1 GCF_026274175.1 Streptomyces beihaiensis | reverse complement strand
ACGCCGGAGCATCTGCGGCTGGTGGTGGAGCGGGTGCGTGGTTTGTCTCCCGTGGTGCGGGAGCCGCGTCCGGAGCCGGGTGCGTCGTCGTTGTATCAGTCGGTGGCGTTTCGGCAGGACACGGCGTACATGGCGATCGGTGAGCGGACGAACGCGAACGGGTCGAGGAAGTTCCGTGAGGCGATGCTGGAGGCGCGTTGGGACGACTGTGTGGAGATGGCGCGCGAGCAGATCCGTGAGGGCGCGCACATGCTGGATCTGTGTGTGGATTATGTCGGCCGTGATGGTGTGGCGGACATGAGGGAGCTGGCGGGGCGTTTCGCCACGGCGTCCACGTTGCCGGTGGTGCTGGACTCGACCGAGGTCGATGTGCTGGAGGCCGGTCTGGAGAAGCTGGGTGGGCGTGCGGTCGTCAACTCGGTCAATTACGAGGACGGGGACGGGCCCGGGTCGCGGTTCGTGAAGGTCGCCCGGCTGGCGCGGGAGCATGGTGCGGCGTTGATCGCGTTGACGATCGATGAGGAGGGGCAGGCGCGCACGGTCGAGCGCAAGGTGGCTGTGGCCGAGCGGCTGATCGCTGATCTGACGGGGAACTGGGGGGTTCGGGAGTCGGACATTTTGATCGACTGTCTGACGTTCACGATCTGTACGGGTCAGGAGGAGTCCCGGGGGGACGGTGTCGCGACGATCGAGGCGATCCGTGAGCTCAAGCGCCGTCACCCGGATGTGCAGACCACGCTCGGTCTGTCGAACATCTCGTTCGGTCTGAACCCGGCCGCGCGTATCGTCTTGAACTCGGTGTTCCTGGACGAGTGTGTGAAGGCGGGTCTGGACTCGGCGATCGTGCACGCGTCGAAGATCTTGCCGATCGCGCGGTTCGACGAGGAGCAGGTCAGCACGGCGTTGGATCTGATCTATGACCGGCGTGGTGAGGGTTATGACCCGTTGCAGAAGCTGATGGGCCTGTTCGAGGGGGCGACGGCGAAGTCGTTGAAGGCGGGCAAGGCCGAGGAGCTGGCGGCGCTGCCGCTGGGGGAGCGGCTCAAGCGGCGGATCATCGACGGGGAGAAGAACGGTCTGGAGGCTGATCTCGACGAGGCGCTGGTCACCCGTCCCGCTCTGGACATCGTCAACGACACGCTTTTGGACGGGATGAAGGTCGTCGGTGAGCTGTTCGGTTCGGGGCAGATGCAGTTGCCGTTCGTGTTGCAGTCCGCCGAGGTGATGAAGAGTGCGGTGGCGTATCTGGAGCCGCACATGGAGAAGTCGGACGCGCAGGGCAAGGGCACGATCGTGCTGGCCACGGTGCGCGGTGACGTCCACGACATCGGTAAGAACCTTGTCGACATCATCTTGTCGAACAATGGCTACAACGTGGTCAACCTGGGCATCAAGCAGCCTGTCTCGGCGATCCTGGAGGCCGCCGCGGAGCACCGGGCGGACGTGATCGGCATGTCGGGACTGCTGGTGAAGTCGACGGTGATCATGAAGGAGAACCTCCAGGAACTCAACCAGCGCGGCCTCGCCGCCGACTACCCCGTCATCCTCGGCGGCGCCGCTCTGACCCGCGCCTACGTCGAACAAGACCTCCACGAGATCTACGACGGCGAAGTCCGCTACGCCCGTGACGCCTTCGAGGGCCTGCGCCTGATGGACGCCCTCATCGCGGTCAAACGCGGCGTGCCGGGCGCGACGCTGCCCGAGCTCAGGCAGCGCAGGGTGCCCAAGAGCGCCGCCCCCGTCCTGGAAGTCGACGAGGAGCGGGGTCCGGCGCGTTCGGACGTGGCGGTGGACAACCCGGTGCCCGAGCCGCCGTTCTGGGGCACGCGGGTGGTCAAGGGGATCCAGCTCAAGGAGTACGCGTCGTGGCTGGACGAGGGTGCCTTGTTCAAGGGGCAGTGGGGGCTGAAGCAGGCGCGGTCCGGGGACGGGCCGACCTACGAGCAGCTGGTCGAGAGGGAGGGGCGGCCGCGGCTGCGTGGCTGGCTGGAGGAGATGCAGACCAGGAACCTGCTGGAAGCGGCCGTGGTCCACGGCTATTTCCCGTGTGTGTCCAAGGGCGACGACCTGATCATCCTGGACGAGCAGGGTCATGAGCGCACTCGTTTCACCTTCCCGCGCCAGCGCCGCGGCCGGCGTCTGTGTCTGGCCGACTTCTTCCGGCCCGAGGAGTCCGGCCAGACCGATGTGGTCGGGTTGCAGGTCGTCACGGTCGGTTCGCGGATCGGTGAGGAGACCGCCAGGCTGTTCGCCGCCGACTCCTACCGTGACTACCTCGAACTGCACGGCCTGTCGGTGCAGCTGGCCGAGGCCCTGGCCGAGTACTGGCACGCGCGTGTCCGCTCCGAGCTGGGCTTTGCCGGTGAGGACCCGGCGGCCATGGAGGACATGTTCGCCCTGAAGTACCGCGGCGCCCGTTTCTCCCTCGGCTACGGCGCCTGCCCCGACCTGGAGGACCGCGCCAAGATCGCGCGGCTGCTCGAACCGGAGCGGATCGGAGTCCACCTCTCCGAGGAGTTCCAGCTCCACCCCGAACAGTCCACCGACGCGATCGTCATCCACCACCCCGAGGCCAAGTACTTCAACGC
>NZ_JAPHNL010000173.1 GCF_026274175.1 Streptomyces beihaiensis | reverse complement strand
GGGCCGGACGAGCCTGCGCCGCCCGGACCCTGCTGGGCGTAGGCGCCCGACACGGAACCGGACGGCCCCGCCCCGTACCCGCCTCCTCCGCCGCCGGAGGGCGGGGGCGGGGCGGAACCGCCGCCCGCGGCGTCGACGACCGCGTCGATCTTCCACTGCACGCCGAACTGTTCGTGCAGGGCCGCCTTCAGTACGTCCTCGCTGCCGCTGCTCACGAAGTTGTCGCGCGCGCCCGCGTTGACGAAACCGAGTTGCAAGGTGGCCCCGTCGAAGCCTGTGACCTGTGCGTTCTGGCTGAGCAGGATCCAGGTGAAGCGGCGCTTGTTCTTCACCACTTCCAGGATGTTCGGCCAGAGCGTACGGGGATCGGGCACGCCGGGAGGCGGCGGCGCGGCGGCCTGCGGCGGGGCGGCCGACTGGGGCGCGGCGGCCCGGGCCTGCGAACGAGCGGCCCCGCCCTCACCTCCCGCCGGAGCGGCCGTGGGCCAGCCACCCGGCCGACGCCCGCCGCCCGCGGGGGCAGCGGTGGGCCAGGCACCGGCGGCGCCTTGAGCGTCGGCCCCGGAGACATCCGAGGCGGATGACGCGGAAGCAGGGGCAGGAGCAGAGACAGAGCGAGAAGTAGCAGCAGGGGCAGGAGCAGGAGCGGCGGCAGGGCCAGAGGCAGAACCCCGCTCCCCCCCATGACTCGACACGGCCCCATCGCGTACAGCGGCCCGAGCAGCGGCGGGCCCGCCACCGGGCGCCACGGCACCGCTACCGACACCAGCACCAGCACCTGCGCCCGCACCGGCACCGGCACCGGCACCGGCGCCCGCACCGACACCAGCACCAGCACCAGCGCCCGCACCGGCACCGGCACCGGCACCGGCACCGGGCAGGCCACCATGCACGCCCCCAGGCACGCCCCCAGTCGCTCCAGGAGCCCCACCAGCCGCGGGAGCCCCGAAGGCCCCGGGGGCGGCATGCGGATCGGCCCCGGGAACGTACGCCATGGCAGCCCCGGCACCGGACACCGGCCCGCCCGGCGTGAACACGCCACCACGCTCGAGCCGATCGAGGCGCGCCATGACGGAACGCTCGTCGTCGTACGCGGCCGGCAGCAGCACGCGCGCGCAGATCAGCTCCAACTGCAGCCGCGGCGAGTTGGCGCCGCGCATCTCCGTCAGCCCCTCGTTGACCAGGTCGGCGGCGCGGCTGAGCTCGGCCGCGCCGAACGTGCCGGCCTGGGCCTGCATTCGCTCGACGACGTCAGCCGGGGCGTCGATGAGCCCCTTCTCGACGGCGTCCGGAACGGCGGCGAGGATCACCAGATCCCGCAGGCGCTCCAGCAGATCGGTGACGAATCGCCGTGGGTCGTTTCCGCCTTCGATGACCCGGTCGACGACCTCGAAAGCGGCGGCGCCGTCCCCGGTGGCGAAGGCCTCGACGACGGAATCGAGCAGCGACCCTTCCGTGTAGCCCAGCAGCCCGGTGGCCATGGCATACGTCACACCCTCATCGCCGGCACCGGCGAGAAGCTGATCCATGACGGACATGGAGTCACGCACGGACCCGCCGCCCGCACGCACCACGAGGGGCAGCACCCCGTCCTCGATGGGGATGTCCTCCTTGGCGCACACCTCGCCCAGGTAGTCGCGCAAGGTCCCCGGCGGCACGAGCCGGAACGGGTAGTGATGGGTCCGCGACCGGATGGTCCCGATGACCTTCTCGGGCTCAGTGGTGGCGAAAACGAACTTCAGGTGCTCCGGCGGCTCCTCGACGACCTTCAGGAGCGCGTTGAACCCCGCCGACGTGACCATGTGGGCCTCGTCGATGATGTAGATCTTGTAGCGGCTGCTCGCGGGCCCGAAGAACGCCTTCTCGCGCAGCTCACGCGCGTCGTCCACACCACCGTGCGACGCCGCGTCGATCTCGATGACATCGATCGACCCCGGCCCGTTGCGCGCGAGGTCGCGGCAGGACTGGCACTCCCCGCACGGGTCGGGGGTAGGGCCTTGCTCACAGTTCAGGCAGCGGGCCAGGATCCGCGCGCTGGTGGTCTTGCCGCAGCCGCGCGGACCGCTGAACAGGTACGCGTGATTGACCCGGTTGTTCCGCAAGGCCTGCTGCAACGGGGCAGTGACATGCTCCTGCCCAATGACCTCGGCGAACGACTCCGGGCGATAGCGGCGGTACAGCGCGAGAGACGACACGCATACGAGGTTATAGGCGCCCACTGACAACCAGCCCCGCCCGGGAACGCAAGCGCCCCTCACGCACCCGCCAGAGCCGACCTACCCTTGCTGCCTTCCGGCCCTGGGGGAGTTCAGTCAGATAGCGCCACGTGAGGGGCTCCGCACAGAGTACATGCTCAGAGCCGTGGGGAACGAGTTCGCGAGCACCCCTTCCGGTCATGTAATGTCTCCGGCGGAGGATTCGCCTAGAGGCCTAGGGCGCACGCTTGGAAAGCGTGTTGGGGGCAACCCCTCACGAGTTCGAATCTCGTATCCTCCGCCAGTGCCTCACCGGGCACGTTGTCGAAGGGC
>NZ_JAPHNL010000172.1 GCF_026274175.1 Streptomyces beihaiensis | reverse complement strand
GTGTGCTCTTCCGATCTGCTGTGCCGAGCGGTGGCGGCTCAGCCCGCCCCGGGGGCGTCACACCAGTTGCACGACCGCCCGCGACATCCCGAGCACCTTCTGCCCACCGCTCAGAGCGGTCAGGTCGACCCGTACGCGGTTGTCGTCGAGCTTGGCGGCGACCTTGGCGGTGACCTCGATCTCGGCGCCCTTGTCGTCGTTCGGGACGACGACCGGCTTGGTGAAGCGGACGCCGTACTCGACGACGGCGGCCGGGTCGCCCGTCCAGTCGGTGACGACGCGGATCGCCTCGGCCATGGTGAACATGCCGTGGGCGATCACGTCCGGCAGACCGACCTCCTTGGCGAACTTCTCGTTCCAGTGGATCGGGTTGAAGTCGCCCGAGGCGCCCGCGTACTGGACGAGCGTGGCGCGGGTCACCGGGAAGGTGCCCGCCGGGAGTTCGGTGCCGACCTCGACGTCGGCGTACTTGACGGTGGTCGCCATGGCGATCAGGCCCCTTCCCCGGTGTCGGCGGCGCGCGAGACGAGCTTGGTCCAGGCGGTCACGACGTGCTCGCCGGCCTCGTCGTGGACCTCGCCGCGGACGTCGACGATGTCGTTGCCCGCGAGCGACTTGATGGCCTCGATGGTCGAGGTGACGGTCAGCTTGTCGCCCGCGCGGACCGGGCGCGTGTACGCGAACTTCTGGTCGCCGTGGACCACTCGGCTGTAGTCGAGGCCGAGCTCCGGGTCGTGGACGACCTCGCCCGCGGCCTTGAACGTGATCGCGAACACGAAGGTCGGCGGGGCGATCACGTCCGGGTGGCCGAGCTTCTGGGCGGCCGCCCGGTCGACGTAGGCGGGATTGGTGTCACCCACCGCCTCCGCGAACTCGCGGATCTTCTCCCGGCCGACCTCGTACGGGGCGGTGGGCGGGTAGGTCCGCCCCACGAAGGACTGGTCGAGCGCCATGGACTCGGCACCTCCTGGGTCTGTGTACATGCGTGGGAACGACATGAGGCCGCCCCCCGGAAAGGGGACGGCCTCATGTACGAGCCTGATTTATCGCGTCTCGCGGTGCGCGGTGTGCGCGTTGCAACGCGGGCAGTGCTTCTTCATCTCAAGACGGTCCGGGTTGTTACGCCGGTTCTTCTTGGTGATGTAGTTCCGCTCCTTGCACTCCACGCAGGCCAGCGTGATCTTCGGGCGGACGTCGGTGGCAGCCACGTGAGTGCTCCTTGACGAACGGATAGACGGGTTTAACGCATAGAAGAGTAGCCGATCGAAGGACCGACCCCACAATCGGCTACTGTTACTGTCAGTAGCGGTGACCGGACTTGAACCGGTGACACAGCGATTATGAGCCGCTTGCTCTACCGACTGAGCTACACCGCTGTGATGCAAGCGACGCGAACGACGTCTGCACCAGAGCCCCAAAACGGAATCGAACCGTTGACCTTCTCCTTACCATGGAGACGCTCTGCCGACTGAGCTATTGGGGCGAGCGATGAAGACATTACACGGTTGCCCGCCGATCGCCCAAATCCGTTTCGCGCCGCCCCTCACCGGGAAGCGACCGGCCCTGGACCGACCCCGGAACGGCCCCGGAACGGCCCCGGAACGGCCCTGACCACATCAGTACGACTTTTCCCGCCTTCCCTGGAGTGGACCCGACACCGTCCTAGGCTCGATCCACGCTGCGTGATCTTGAGCGCGCGTCACGAGCCTTCGACGAGCCCCGACGAGCCCTCTGGAGCGCGATGCCCGACAGCCCGCCGCAGCGGCCCTCCTTCCCCGGCTCCCCAGGTGACGAGTCCGCGCCGGACGGCGGCGGGCTGCTGCTGTGCGGCGCCCGGCTCGCCGACGGCAGGACCGTGGACGTTCGGCTCGGCGGCGGGCGGATCGAGGCGGTCGGCACGGCGGGCAGCCTGACCACGCACACCGCGCACCACGCGCGCGTGGATCTGTCCGGCTCGCTCCTGCTGCCCGCGCCCGCGGAGCCGCACGCGCACGGCGCCACGGCCTTGTCCGCCGATCACGACGGCCCGGCCCCCTACGACCCCTACGACGCCGACGACGTGCAGCGGCGGGCCACCGAGGCCACCTTGCTGCAGCTCGGGCACGGCGCCACAGCGGTCCGCTCCCATGTGCGGATCGGCGAGATGGAGGGGCTCGCCTCACTGGAGGCCGTGCTCCAGGCACGGCGCTCGCTGGTGGGGCTCGCGGATCTGCGGGCGGTGGCGATGCCGCGGCTGCTGACCGGGGCCGCCGGGGCCAACGGGCTCGCGATGCTGCGGGACGCCGTGAAGATGGGCGCCGCCGTGGTGGGCGGCTGCCCCGACCTCGACCCCGACCCCGCCGGTTACGTGGAGACGGTCCTCGAGGTCGCCGCCGAGCACGGCTGCCCGGTCGACCTGCACACCGACGGCGCCGACCCGGTGCGGCTCGAACGGCTCGCGGCCGCCGCGGGCGGGCTGCGCACCGGGGTCAGCGTGGGACCGCTGGGCGGGCTCTCCCGGCTGCCGCCCCAGGCCGCCCGGCGCACCGCCGACCGGCTCGCCGCGGCCGGGGTGACGGTCGTCTGCCTGCCGCAGGGCGGGTGCGCGGGG
>NZ_JAPHNL010000171.1 GCF_026274175.1 Streptomyces beihaiensis | reverse complement strand
CAGGGTCTCGATGCCGGAGCTGGAGATACGGGCGTCGCAGCGGACCACCGGGACCTGCGGGTCGAGGTCGATGGCGGTGCAGGGCGAGGCCGGACTCACGCAGATGGCGGCCGTGGCGGGTGAGTTCGGTGAGCGTGGGCGCGAGGTCGCAGGGGTCGCGGATCCACGGGGCGAGCCCCGCCTCGTCGAGCGCGGCGGCGTTGGTCTGCCCGTGGCCGGGTATGCAGCCGTAGCTGACGACCGGCAGACCACAGGCGAACGCCTCCAGGGAGGTCAGTCCCCCGGCGTTCTGCACCAGCACGTCGCAGGCGTGCATCAGCGTGGGCATGTCGTCGACCCAGCCGAAGGCGTGCGTGATGCCGTCGGCCCGCAGCTGCTCGGCCAGCGCCTCGTTGCGGCCGCAGACGACGACGGGCACGGCGGCGCCCGAGTCCCGCACCTCCGCGGCGACCTGCCGCACCGGGCCGACCCCCCAGGAGCCCGCCACGAGGAGGGCGAGCGGCGCGGTCGCGGGCAGCCCGAACCGGTCGCGGGCCGTGCGGCGCTGGACGGGCGTGGCGGGGCTGAAACGGCGGTCCACGACGGGGCCGGTGACGGCGACCGACGGCGCGCCCTGGCTGCGCGCCTGCTGGGCCGGGATCTCGTGCACGGCCAGGTGCAGGTCGACGCCGGGCGCCACCCACAGGGCGTGCACGGAGAAGTCGGTGAGGTACGTGATCGCCGGTACGGAGAGCCGCCCCTGGCTCCGCAGCGTGCCGAGGACCTGCCCGGCGGCCGGGTACGTGGCGACCACCGCCGAGGTGTCCGGCGGCAGGACGCGCAGCATGGCCCGTTCGGCCGACCGCAGCAGGGCCCGCGTCACGGCACCGGGCTCCCGGTCCTCGGTGGCCGCGTAGATCCGCTGGTAGCCGGAGGGGGCGAGGGTGAGCAGGCGCCGGTAGCCGACGCGGATCGCCCGCCCCACGGGTCCGGGCAGCAGGTCGAGGAAGTCGTGACGGTCGACCGTCAGGCCCATGTCCTCCAGCCGCGCGGCGAGTTGCGCGGCGGCGCCGTCGTGCCCGGCACCGACACTCGCGGAGACGATCACGACCCGCCCGTGCCCGGCGGCCGGGGCGGGCGCGAGGGCGGAGGAGGAAGGTGCCGCGCGGAGCGCACCGCTGAAGGGGCGGCGGGAGACGGGCGGGCGGGGGCCCGCCACGGGAAGAGCCTGACGGTCCACTGCGACCTGCTTCCTGACACGTTCGGGGCCAGGGCCGGTCCGGCGGCTCCCCGGCTGAGTTCTACAGCGCGTAGTAGCTAAGCACTCTAGACAGTGGAGCACTCGAAAGTAACTCGAAGGTAAGAAAAGCTCTTACGTGACGTAGTAGCTTGGGGTGATGTGAGTGACCACGAGAAGAACGGAAGCAGCCGCAGGCGCGCCCCCGGCGAGCTGGAGAGCGACGTGCTGTCCGCTCTGTGGGCGGCGCGAGAGCCCCTGACGGCCGCCCAGGTCAGGGAACGGCTGACCGGCGACCTCGCCTACACCACCGTGCTGACGATCCTCACCCGCCTCCACGACAAGGGCACCCTCGAACGTCACCGCGCCGGACGCGGCTACGCCTACGCGGCCGTGCGCGACGAGGCCACACACACCGCGGAGCGCATGCACTCCCTGCTGGAACGCGGCAGGGACCGCGCTGCGGTGCTCTCCCGGTTCGTCTCCGAACTCTCGGCGGAGGACGAGCAGTTGCTACAGCGTTTCCTGGACGGGGACCAGCCGGACGGAGACGGACCGGCCGGGCACGGACCGCACGGACCGCACGGGCACGGACCGAACGGGCACGGGCCGAACGGGCACGGGCCGAACGGGCACGGACCAGACGGAGACGGACCAGACGGGGACGAAAGGATCTAGCGGCGTGGCGATCAGCGTCTACGTCCCGTTCGCCGTCAGCGCGCTGCTCGGCCTGTTCGCCCCGCGGCTCGCGCGCCCGCTCCCGCCGCGCCCGGCCGCCTGGGCCCTGGCGTGCGGGGCGCTGGTGACGGCCTGCGCGTCGACGGTCGCGCTGGCGCTCCTGGCGTTCAGCGGCATAGGGCAGATCCCGCTCGTCGCCGAGGAGGGATCGTGGTCGGTACCGGCGCTGCGGGCCGAGGACCCGGTGCGCACCACGGTCGCCGTGCTCTGCGCGCTGGCCCTGGCCGCGGCCGCCGTCTCCCTGGCCCGCAGCTCGTGGCGGCGCGGCCGCTCCCTGCTCGACACCCACCGCGAGTGCCGGCGCCTGCCCGGCGACGGCGAGCTGGCCGTCCTCGACGACGACAGGCCGCAGGCGTTCGCCCTGCCCGGCGCCCCCGGCAGGATCGTCGTCTCCCGGGGGATGCTGCGCTCCCTGGCCCCCGCCGAACGCTCGGCCCTCCTGGCCCACGAACGCGCCCACCTGCGCGGCCGCCACCACCTCTTCCTGACCGCCTGGCACCTCGCGTCGAGCGTCAACCCGATGCTGCGCCCGCTCGCCACAGCCG
Organism: Streptomyces beihaiensis; assembly: GCF_026274175.1. Lineage (GTDB taxonomy): Bacteria > Actinomycetota > Actinomycetes > Streptomycetales > Streptomycetaceae > Streptomyces > Streptomyces beihaiensis. Next base: position 101 of record NZ_JAPHNL010000171.1, on the reverse strand, counting down.
GGGCGTTCGCCCTGGAGCGCTGGGCCGACGAGGAGGCCGCGGCGGCGGTCGGCGACCGTGCCGTGACGGCCCGCGCGGTGGCGCGCGCCGCGCTGGCCACC
>NZ_JAPHNL010000170.1 GCF_026274175.1 Streptomyces beihaiensis | reverse complement strand
TCCGATCTGGCCGCCGCCCCGGCCGCCGAGAGCGTGGAGGAGGGCGACGAGGCCGCGCCGCGCCGGGGGCGTCGTCGTGCCACCCGCAAGGCCGCCGCCGGTTTCGCCGAGCCGAAGCCCGCCGTCGAGGACGAGACGGGCAAGCGCCCCAAGCGCCCGGCCGTCGCCATGTTCCAGGCGCCCGTCTTCACCGAGCCGATGTTCCAGACGCCGGAGCGCGCCGCCGCCGCGGCCGCCGCCGAGGCCGTGGAGGCCGCCGAGGAGGAGCAGCCCGCCCAGGCCGTGGAGTCCGCCGAGGCCGAGCCCGCCGGGCGTCGCCGTCGTCGCCGCCGCGCCGCGGACGAGCAGCCCGCCGCCGAGCAGCAGGCACCGGCCGCCGCCACCGAGGCCCTCGAAGCCGAGACCGAGACCGAGACCGAGGCCGAGGCCGCCGACGGTGGCGAGGACCACGACGAGCACGGCGACCGTCCGGCCCGGCGCCGTCGCCGCGGCGGCCGCCGCCGTCGCCGCGGCGAGTCCGCGGACGCCGAGGCCGAGCAGGGCGCGGAGAGCGAGAGCGACACCGAGTCGGGCACCGACCAGGACGCCGAGCACGCCGAGGGCGCCGCCGACGAGGAGCAGGCGGAGGAGTCCGCCGAGGCCGACGAGCGCGGCGAGGGCGCCGCGTCCGGGTCGAGCAGCAGCCGTCGCCGCCGTCGGCGCCGCCGTCGCGCCGGTGACGCGGCCCCCGAGGCCGTGACGTCCTCGGACGACCCGGAGCGCACGGTCGTCAAGGTCCGCGAGCCGCGCAAGAAGGACGAGAGGTCCGGCAACGGCACGGACGAGGTGCAGTCCATCAAGGGCTCGACCCGTCTCGAGGCCAAGAAGCAGCGCCGCCGCGAGGGCCGTGAGCAGGGCCGGCGCCGCGTCCCGATCATCACCGAGGCCGAGTTCCTGGCCCGCCGTGAGGCGGTCACCCGCGAGATGATCGTCCGCCAGAACGGCGACCGCACCCAGATCGGCGTGCTCGAGGACAACATCCTCGTCGAGCACTACGTCAACAAGGAGCAGTCGACCTCGTACGTCGGCAACGTCTACCTGGGCAAGGTCCAGAACGTGCTGCCGTCGATGGAGGCCGCCTTCATCGACATCGGCAAGGGCCGCAACGCCGTCCTGTACGCCGGTGAGGTGAACTTCGAGGCGCTCGGCATGGCCAACGGCCCGCGCCGCATCGAGTCCGCCCTCAAGTCCGGCCAGTCCGTGCTCGTCCAGGTCACCAAGGACCCGATCGGCCACAAGGGCGCCCGCCTGACCAGCCAGGTGTCGCTGCCCGGCCGCTACCTGGTCTACGTGCCCGAGGGCTCGATGACCGGCATCAGCCGCAAGCTCCCCGACACCGAGCGCGCGCGCCTGAAGACCATCCTCAAGAAGATCGTCCCCGAGGACGCGGGCGTCATCGTGCGCACCGCCGCCGAGGGCGCGAGCGAGGACGAGCTGCGCCGCGACGTCGAGCGTCTGCAGGCGCAGTGGGAGGAGATCCAGAAGAAGTCCAAGCAGATCTCGACGTCGTCGCCGAGCCTGCTGTACGGCGAGCCGGACATGACGGTCCGCGTCGTGCGCGACATCTTCAACGAGGACTTCTCCAAGGTCGTCATCAGCGGCGACGAGGCGTGGGAGACCATCCACGGCTACGTCAACCACGTGGCGCCCGACCTCGCGGACCGTTTGCAGCGGTGGACGTCCGAGGTCGACGTCTTCGCGACGTACCGGATCGACGAGCAGCTGGCCAAGGCCCTCGACCGCAAGGTGTGGCTGCCGTCCGGCGGCTCCCTGGTGATCGACAAGACCGAGGCGATGGTCGTCATCGACGTCAACACCGGGAAGTTCACCGGCCAGGGCGGCAACCTCGAGGAGACCGTGACGAGGAACAACCTCGAAGCGGCCGAGGAGATCGTGCGCCAGCTGCGCCTGCGCGACCTGGGCGGCATCGTCGTCATCGACTTCATCGACATGGTTCTGGAGTCCAACCGGGACCTGGTCCTTCGCCGCCTGCTCGAATCCCTCGGCAGGGACCGTACGAAGCACCAGGTCGCCGAGGTGACCTCGCTCGGCCTGGTCCAGATGACACGTAAGCGCGTCGGTCAGGGGCTCCTTGAGTCCTTCTCCGAGACGTGCGTGCACTGCAACGGCCGCGGCGTCATCGTCCACATGGAGCAGGCGTCCACGGGCGGTGGCGGCGGCAAGCGCAAGAAGCGCGGCCGCGGCGGCGCCGACCAGACGCCCGAGTCGGCCGTGCAGGCCGAGACCGGGACCAAGGCGGAGGCCGAGACCGAGACCGAGGCCGAGGTCGCCGCGGAGGCGGCAGCCCCGGTGGCGCTGCCCGAGCCGGACTTCCGCCCGGACGAGGAGCTGTACTCCAGCGCCGCCGAGGCGGAGGCCGCGGCGGGCCGAGGCCGCTCGCGCCGTCGCGCCACGCGTCGCGCCGAGGCCCCGGCGGGCGCTCCGCGTCCGGAGCAGGCCGAGCAGGCCGAGTACCCGGCCGAGGGCGACAGGGCAGACAAGGGCGACAAGGGCAAGAGGTCACGGAAGGCCAAGAAGGCGGCCAAGGCGGCCATGGCGGCGGAGCCCGTGGAGGCCGCGGAGTCCGCGGAGTCCGCGGAGTCCGCGGAGTCCGTGGA
>NZ_JAPHNL010000169.1 GCF_026274175.1 Streptomyces beihaiensis | reverse complement strand
GCGACGCCGGACGGCAGCTCGCCCCGCTCCGCCGCCGCGACCAGCGCGCCCACTGCCCTGCGGTGCCGGGCGAACGCGTACCGGGAGACGGCGCGGCCCCGCGCGCGCTGGCCGTCGCGGGCGGCCTCGGGCGTCACGTCGAGCAGCAGCAGGTGGGCCCGGACCCCGCGCCGCCGGGCCGTGCGTGCCACCCAGCGCCGCACCCAGGGCTGCGCGCCGCAGTCGTGCACGACGACGCCCGCCCCGGAGCGCATGGCGCGGCGCAGGGCCCGGTAGTGCGCGACGCGGACGAGCGGGCGGTACAGCGCGTACGGGAGGCGGCCGGGGAGCCGGGAGGCCCAGCGCTCACGCGTGTCCTGGGAGTCGACCGTGACGGCCCCGCCCGCCGCGCCGGTCGCGGCGACGCGGCGCATCAGCGTCGATTTGCCGCTGCCGGGCAGCCCGGAGAGGACGACCAGGTCGCCCGGCGCGAAGGCGAGCGTGAGCGCGGTGGACGGCCCGCGGTCGTCCCCGTGTCGGCGCAGGTCCCGTACGGTCACCGGAATCGCCCCCGTCCTCCGCCCGGGCCTCAGCCCCTCCCGAGCCCCTCCGCACCAAGTGTAAAGAAATGGCAATGTGACACAAGGGGGCTGCCCGTCGAGCGGGCATGCGATGATGTGCGCGCCGAGGGCACGCAACCCTCGCCGTCGGCACACAACCCCATACCGGCCGCTTGAATCCGCGCGGGAGAGTTCCCGGGTCCGACGAGTCCGAAGAAGGGCGACGCGGGACCGGGGCGCCGAAGGAGCAAGTACCTCCCTTGAATCTCTCAGGCCCCGTACCGCGCGGGCGAGGCACATCTGAAAAGCGGGCTGCTCCGTCAGCCCCACCCAAGGTGCAAGCCCCTCGGGGCGAACCTCTCAGGTTCCGATGACAGATGGGGAGGACGTCTTGCCCGAGTTCCATCAAGACCCCTCGCCATCGCCGTCACGACCGGGAGCACACCACCCATGACCCGTACGACCTCCCTCGACGCCCTGCACCGCTCGCTCGGTGCCACGATGACCGACTTCGCGGGCTGGGACATGCCGCTGCGCTACGGCAGCGAGCGCGACGAGCACAACGCCGTGCGGACCGCGGCCGGCCTCTTCGACCTGTCGCACATGGGCGAGATCACGGTCACCGGACCGCAGGCCGCCGACATGCTCAACCACGCGCTCGTCGGCAACATCGGCTCGGTCGGCGCGGGCCGCGCCCGCTACACGATGATCTGCCGCGAGGACGGCGGCATCCTCGACGACCTGATCGTCTACCGGCTCGGCGAGACCGAGTACATGGTGGTGGCCAACGCCGGGAACGCGCAGGTCGTCCTCGACGCCCTCACCGAGCGCGCCGCCGGTTTCGACGCGACGGTCCGCGACGACCGGGACGCGTACGCGCTGCTCGCCGTCCAGGGCCCGCACTCCCCGGCCATCGTGAAGTCCGTCACCGACGCCGACCTGGACCACCTCAAGTACTACGCCGGTCTGCCCGGCACCGTCGCGGGCGTGTCCGCGCTCATCGCGCGCACCGGCTACACCGGCGAGGACGGCTTCGAGCTGTTCGTCTCCCCCGCCGACGCCGAGAAGCTGTGGCAGGCGCTGACCGAGGCGGGCCAGGAGTACGGCCTGATCCCGTGCGGCCTGTCCTGCCGCGACACGCTGCGCCTGGAAGCGGGCATGCCGCTGTACGGGCACGAGCTGACCACCGCGCTGACCCCGTACGACGCCGGGCTCGGCCGCGTCGTGAAGTTCGAGAAGACGTCCCACGGCGACGACTTCGTCGGCCACGACGCGCTCAGGGAAGCCGCCGCGAAGGCCGAGTCGAACCCGCCCCGCAAGCTCGTCGGCCTGATCGCCGAGGGCCGCCGCGTCCCGCGCGCCGGAATGTCCGTGGTCGCCGACGGCAAGGTGATCGGCGAGGTCACCTCCGGCGCCCCGTCCCCCACGCTCGGCAGGCCGATCGCCATGGCGTACGTCGACGCGGCGCACGCCGAGCCGGGCACGGCGGGCGTGGGCGTGGACATCCGCGGCACGCAGGAGCCGTACGAGGTCGTGGCGCTGCCGTTCTACAAGCGCCAGAAGTAAGACTGGGCACGTCACGGCTCAGCGCACACCTCTCTCCACCAGCACTCTCCACCAGCTCCCCCCATCAGCTCCCCCATCGCCCCGCTGTCATCAGCACCTTTCCGCGTACAGGAGAATTCGCACCATGAGCAACAACCCTCAGCAGCTGCGTTACAGCAAGGAGCACGAGTGGCTGTCGGCCGTCGAGGACGGCGTCGCCACGGTCGGCATCACGGAGCACGCCGCGAACGCGCTCGGTGACATCGTCTTCGTCCAGCTCCCCGAGGTCGGCGACACCGTCACCGCGGGCGAGACCTGTGGCGAGCTGGAGTCGACGAAGTCGGTCTCCGACCTGTACTCCCCGGTCACCGGCGAGGTCACCGAGGCCAACCAGGACGTCGTCGACGACCCCTCCCTCGTGAACTCGGCCCCCTTCGAGGGCGGCTGGCTCTTCAAGGTCCGTGTCGCCGAGGAGCCGAAGGACCTGCTCTCCGCCGACGAGTACACCGAGTTCTCCGGGAGCTGACCCCTGATGTCCGTACTGAACGAATCCCTGCACGCCCTTGATCCCGAGGTCGCGGCGGCGGTCGACGCGGAGCTGGGGCGTCAGCAGTCGACGCTGGAGATGATCGCGTCGGAGAACTTCGCCCCGGT
>NZ_JAPHNL010000168.1 GCF_026274175.1 Streptomyces beihaiensis | reverse complement strand
CGGCACAGCCGCCGTTGCGCTCACCTCGGTTCGCCGGCCGCGGCGGCCTCGGCGCCATCGCCGTCCGGTTGCCGTCGGCGGAGCCGGGCGACGAGGTCGCCGGGCCTCCGGACCAAGAGGGCGGAACGCCGCGCGTCGGCGTCAGGCGGTCCGGGTCAGGTTCCGGTCGAGGAGCGAGAGGAGGCGATCCCAGTGGAGGCGCAGCGCCTCGGCGTCGAAGGCGTCGGTGTCGGCCATGGTGAAACCGTGCACGGCGCCGGGGTGGACCTCGACCCGGTGCACGACGCCTCCGCTGTCCAGGCGACGGCTCAGTTCGGCGATCGCCTCCGGCTTCATGTCGCCCTCGGCGATACCGAGATGCACCTCGGCCGTCATCCGGGCGGCGTCGCGGTGCGGGCTGTCCGGGGCGTCCGAGACCAGCCGGCCGGGATGGAACCCGGCGACGGCGGCCACCCGGCCCGGATGCGCGGCCGCCGTGCGTACCGCCAGAACGGCGCCCAGGCAGTAGCCCACCGCGGCGACCGGACCCGCCGACACCTCGGGCCGGGCCGACAGGAAGTCGAGGTAGGCCGAGGCGTCGCGCAGCACGCGGTCGGTGGAGTGGGTGCGGACCAGCGGAACGACGCGCTCGAAGACGGCCGGCCGCTCGTCCTCGCCGATGTGGGCGGGAAGTTCCACCACCGGGGTCGGGGCGTGCCGGTAGTAGAGGTTCGGGACGAGCACGCAGTAGCCGTGCGCGGCCAGCTCGCGGGCCATGTTCTCGAGCACGGGCCGCAGGCCGAACGCGTCCGGATACATCAGCACCCCGGGCGCCGGTGTGCCCGAGTCGGGGAAGGCCGCAAAGGCGTCGGCGGTGCCGTCAGCCGTGGGTATCTGCAACGTCAGGGACATGGTGGACTGAGTGTCGGTACGCATTGTCGATCATCCTTCCCCCGGCCGGCGCGGAACACAACCTCCCGCGTTTCCACCTATGTGCGATATGCGATCACCACCCGACCTCGCCCGAGGAGCCCCATGCCGACCCGCCGCACCGCGCTCACCGCCACCGTCGCTGAAGCCCCAGGGCCCTCACTGCGCCCCCTCTCCGACACCTGCCTGGACGACCAGGCCCTCTACTTCGTCTCCTACGACGGCCTCGTCAACAACAACTCCTTCCAGAAGAACGGGCTGTTGACCTACCGCGGCCACCAGTACGCCGCCTGGTACACCGCCGACCGCACCGCCGTCCTGGCCCGCAGAGCGCTGCCGGGCGGGCCCTGGCGGACGCTGCGCCTGTCGCACAGGCTGCGTCACGACGACTCGCACAACGTCATCAGCATGGGCGTCTCCCCGCTCGACGGACGTCTCCACGTCGTGATGGACGCGCACAGCGACGCCTACGTGTACGTGAAGTCCGGCGCGGGCCTGATGGCGAGGCCCGGCGACTTCGCCTGGTCCGTCGACCACTTCGGCCCTGCACGCGACACTCTCGACGGGGTGGCACTGACCGACCGGTTCACGTATCCGCAGTTCCTCGCCACACCGGAGGGACGGCTCCAGCTCCTGTACCGCACGGGCGTGTCGGGCAACGGGCGGGCCGCACTCGCGGAGTACGACGGCGCCGTCTGGCGCGATGTGGGGGAGTGGTCGAGCTCCACCGGCACCTACACGAGCGAGCACGGTTCGAGCACCGCGCGCAGCATGTACGTCAACGGCTTCGACTACGGGCCGGACCAGACGCTGCACGTCTTCTTCACCTGGCGCGAGCACGACGCCTCCGTCATGGGCGTGCCCGGCGGCCTGTCCAACCACGACATGGCGTACGTGTCCAGCGACGACCGCGGCCGTACCTGGCGCGACGTGCCGGGCACCCTCGTCGCCGCCACAGGCACCAGCGACCTGGTCTCCCTCGCCGACACCGGCACGGTCGTCGAGGCGGTCGGCCCCGACCACGCGCTCATGAACCAGGAGAGCCAGGCCGTCGACTCGGCCGGACGACCACACGCCCTGTGGTCGTACGTCCCCGGCCGTCTCGCCCGTCGCACCGCCGCCGGCTACGCCGCCGACCGCCTTGCGAACGCCCGTACGTTCCACATGCGCCGGGACTCGGCCGGCATGTGGCACACGACGGAGATTCCGCAGCCGCCCGCCTCCACGCAGCGCAGCCGCCTCGCCTTCGACCGGCACGACAACGCGTACGCGATCATGCCGCGCGCGAAGATCGTCGCCGCCTCGTCGGCCACCGGCTGGACCGACTGGCAGGAACTGTACGACGGTGCGGACCTCGACGCCTTCGGTGAGGTCGTCATCGACGAGTCGCGGCTCACGGCGGACGGCGTCCTGTCGGTCCTGTACCAGCAGGCGTCCACCGGCACCACCCCCTCACCGATCCGCGTGGCCGACTTCCGGTTGTCCGACTGACCGAACGTGACGGGGGCCCCGCACGTACACTCGCCCTGCCCGCACCCGCTCACCCGGAGGTTGCCAGCCGATGCCACAGGCCGTGGGGATCAAGGACGTCGCCCGAGTCTCCGGGGTGTCCGTCGGCACGGTCTCGAACGTCATCAACCGGCCGCAGGCCGTCGCCGAGGAGACCCGCGCCCGCGTACAGGCGGCCATCGAGAGCCTCGGCTACGTGCGCAGCGAGTCCGCCCGCCAGCTGCGCGCCGGGCGCAGCCGCATCATGGGCCTGCTCGTCCTCGACATGGGCAACCCGTTCTTCGTGGACGTGGCGCGCGGCGCGGAACGGGCGGCCCGCGAGGCCGGGCTCGGCGTGATGGTGTGCAACAGCGCGCAGGACCCCGCCGAGGAGGCCGAGTATCTGTCGCTCTTCGCCGAACAGCGCGTACGCGGCGTCCTCCTCACACCCGCCGAGGCGACCGGCTCGACCGTGGAAAGGTTCAGGCGCCACGACATCCCGTTCGTCCTCGTCGACCGGGTCGCCGAGGGCGGCGGCGAGTGTTCCGTCTCCGTCGACGACGTGACGGGCGGCGCCCTCGCCGTGCGGCACCTGACCGGCGCGGGGCACCGCCGCGTCGCCTACGTCAGCGGGCCGTTCGCGCTCAACCAGGTCAGGGACCGCCGGCAGGGCGCGCTGCGGGCCCTGGACGAAGCCGGACTGACCCCCGCCGCCCTGCACGAGCTGCCCGTCGACCGGCAGGACGTGGTGGCGGGCCGCGACGCGGGCGCCCGCCTCCTCGGCCTCGCCGAGCGGCCCACAGCCGTGTTCTGCGCCAACGACCTGCTGGCCCTCGGAGTCCTTCAGGCGTTGTACGCGGCCGGGGTGCGGGTCCCGGAGGACATCGCGATCGTCGGCTACGACGACATCGAGTTCGCGGCCGCCGCCGCGGTACCGCTGACCTCCGTGCGCCAGCCTGCGGTCGCCATGGGTGCGCTCGCCGCCGGGCTGCTGCTCGACGAGATCGAGGCGGCCGACGGCGAGGCCGCGGCCCATGAGCACCGCAGCGTCGTCCTCCAGCCGGAGCTCGTCGTGCGCCGCTCCAGCCTGGGCCCACGCTGAGACCCCGGCGTCCTTTCGGGCGCCGCCACCCGCCTTCCCCCGGCCTCCGCACCCGCTCTCGCCCCCCCGTCTTCGCACCACCGCACAGGAGCCCGACGTGACCGCCGCCAGCTACCGTCAGCCCGGGGTCGTCCTCACCGACCGCCGCTTCACCGTCCCGCTGGACCACGCCGCGCCGGACGGTGAGCGGATCGAGCTGTACGCGCGAGAGGCCGTCGCGCCCGGCCGCGCCCACGAGGACCTGCCGTGGCTGGTCTACCTCCAGGGCGGCCCCGGCTTCGGCGCCAACCGGTTCAGCGGCACCCAGGCATGGCTCGGCCGCGCCCTGGAGGACTTCCGGGTGCTCCTGCTCGACCAGCGCGGCACCGGCGCCTCCGCCGCGGCCAACCGGCAGACGCTCCCGCTGCGCGGCGACGCCCGGCAGCAGGCCGACCATCTCGCGCTCTTCCGCGCCGACGCGATCGTCCGCGACTGCGAGCTGATCCGTCGCGAGGTGACCGGCGGCGCGCCCTGGACCGTCCTGGGCCAGAGCTTCGGCGGCTTCTGCGCCACGCGCTACCTGTCGGCCGCGCCCGAGGGCCTCGCCGCCGTTCTGATCACCGGCGGCCTGCCGAGCCTGGACGCCCACGCCGACGACGTCTACCGGGCCGCCTACCCGCGCATCGAGCGCAAGGTCCGGGCCCACTACGCCCGTTACCCGATGGACGTCGAGCGGGCCCGAGAGATCGGGGCGTACGTCCTGGAGCACGAGCCCGTCCTGCCGAACGGCTACCGGCTGACTCTCCGGGCCTTCCAGTCGCTCGGTATCGGGCTCGGCGCGGGTGACGGCGGCGACCGCCTCCACTACCTCCTGGAGGACGCGTTCGTGCGCACCCCGGGCGGGCGCGAGCTGTCCGACGCCTTCCAGGAACAGGTCGCGGGCGCCCTCTCCCATGCGGGGCATCCGCTGTACGCGCTGCTCCACGAGGCGATCTACGCCCAGGGCGGGCGCCCCACCGGCTGGGCGGCCGAGCGGGTCCGCGCCGAATTCCCGCAGTTCGACGGTGAGAAGGCGCTGGCCTGCGGCGCGGCGCTGCTCTTCACCGGTGAGTCCGTCCACCCGTGGCAGTTCGACTGCGACCCGGCGCTGCGCCCGCTGCGCGAGACCGCCCAGGCGCTGGCCGAACGGACCGACTGGGCCCCGCTGTACGACCCCGTACGCCTCGCCGCCAACGAGGTACCGGCAGCCGCGGCCGTCTACCACGACGACATGTACGTGGACACGGGCCACGCTTTGACGACGGCCGCCGCGATCCGCGGCCTGCGGCCCTGGGTGACCAACGAGTTCGAGCACGACGGCCTCAAGGCGGGTGGATCGCGCGTCCTGGACCGTCTGCTGGCACTGGTCCGGGGCGACGCTTGAGCGGATGCGGATGCGGATGCGGGAGCAGGTCGGGCGCGGGGCGCGGCGGTGACATACGCTGCCCCGCATGATCACGCCCGAAGAGGAACCCCTGGCCCAGCTGAAGCCCATGCCCGAGGACTGGCAGCGAGCCCTCGCGGTGGTGGCCCACCCCGACGACCTCGAGTACGGATGCGCCGCCGCGATCGCGAACTGGACCGACGCGGGACGCGAGGTCGCCTACGCTCTCGTCACGCGCGGCGAGGCCGGCATCGACACGCTCGCCCCGGAGGAGTGCGGCCCGCTGCGCGAACGGGAACAGCGGACCGGTGCGGCCGTCGTCGGCGTCGAGACGGTCGAGTTCATGGACCACCGCGACGGCGTGATCGAGTACGGCCCGGCCCTGCGCCGCGACATCGCCGCCGCGATCCGCCGCCACCGCCCTGAGCTTCTCATCACCCTCAACTACCAGGACACTTGGGGCGGGCTCTACTGGAACACACCCGACCACGTCGCCGTGGGCCGCGCCACCCTCGACGCGGCGGCGGACGCGGGCAACCGGTGGATCTTCCCCGAACTGGCCGAGCAGGGGCTCGAACCGTGGGGCGGGGTGCGCTGGGTGGCGGTCGCCGGTTCGGCGCGGCCCACGCACGCCGTGGACGCGCGCCCCGGCATCGACCGCGCGGTGCGCTCGTTGCTCGAACACCGCACGTACATCGAGGCGTTGACGGACGAGGACCCCGAGACGTACTGCCGCAGCTTCCTCACCCGCAACATCGAGGCGTCCGCAGACCGGTTCGGCAAAGTCCCCGCGGTGCCGTTCGAGGTGTTCAGCCGCTGAGGACGGCCGGGCGGCGGTCACGGCGGGGAAGCCACAGCGCGGCGAGGGCGCCGCACAGGGCCGGCGCCCCGAGCGCGGTGAGGGCGATGCCCATCGACGCCAGGACGTCCGTGCCGCCCGGCGCCGTCGCCCAACGTGAGAGCAGCGCCGTGGCGAGGGCCACCCCCAGCGTCGGCCCCACGTTCATGGCCGTCTGCTGAAGGCCGCCCCCGAGTGATCACCCACCCGATGCCCGGCGCCGGCCCGACCCCGGCGGAGGCGGCGGCGAAACCGAGCGTGCCGCAGGCGAACAGCCGCCCGTGGCCGTGCCGGTCGCCGAGGCGGCCGGCGACGATGGTGGCCGACCGGCGTGTGCTGATGACGATGGCCGTGGACCACGTCTACGGCGCGGCGGTGCGCTGATCCGTCGGCCGCCCGCGGCGGGCGGCCACTCGGCGGGCGGCGACCGCACGCTCCGCGTCCGGTGTGAACGTCCCGGCTCCGCGCTGTGCGGCGGCCTGTTCCAGATCGGCGTGGAGCAGCTGGACGTGGAGGGTCAGGCCGGCCCGGTATCCGGCGCTCGCCGCGTTGACCACTTGCTCGTTCGCGCCCGTCGCGTTCCCCACCGCCCATACGCCCGGCACGCTGGTCAGGCCCGTCGGGTCCACGTCGACGAACGCTCCCGCGGGGGTCTGCCGGGTGCGGGCGCCGAGGGCGGTGAGCACGCCGTCGCGCGGCACCGTGCGGGTCGGCACGGCGAACGCGGTCCGGGGGAAGAAGCGGCCGTCCGTGAGCCGGACCCCGGCCAGCCGCCCGTCCTCCGATTCGAGGCCGCCGACCCGGCCGCGGACCACGCTCACCCCGGCGGCGGCGAGCATCCGCCAGTCGGTGTCCGGCAGCTCGTCCTCCTCCGCGCCGTCCAGGAAGAGCGTCACGTCGTCGGAGAGGTGGCTGAAGAGGAGGGTCTGGTGGAGCCCCGACTCCTTGCGGTAGAGGACGCCGATGGGCAGGTCCCGGACCTCCCAGCCGTGGCAGAACGGGCAGTGCAGCACGTCGGAGCCCCACAGTTCGGCCACTCCCGGCAGGTCGGGCAGTTCGTCCACCAGGCCCGTGGCCACCACGAGCCGCCGGGCGTGGACCGCGCCCCCGGCCGCCAGCCGTACATCGAACTCACCGGCCCCGTCCGGCCCGGCCGCCGTCACCCGGTCGCGCAGCAGCTCGACGCCGTACGCCGCGATCTCCCGCCGCAGCTCGGCCAGGAACTCGGCCGGGGGTGTCCCGTCGCGCGACGGGAAGCCGTGCATGTGTGCCGCGGGCGCGTTGCGCGGCTCGCCCGCGTCCACGACGAGCACCGAGCGGCGCGAGCGGCCGAGGATCAGTGCCGCCGAGAGCCCCCCGGTGCCGCCCCCGACGACCACCACGTCGTACGCGCCGTCGCCCCTGCCCGCCTCTCGCGTGTTCTCCCGGGTGTCGTCCCGCATGACCTTCTCCTCGTCCGTGCCCCGATGTCCTGCCCACGACGATCCGTCCGAGCCCGCGGTATTGACAATCCGGTTTGCCGAAACTGCAATGGAAGGATGAACACGTACGAGATGCCGCAGACGGAGCAAGGAGACGGTCAGCGGGACGACGACTCGATGGACGCCGTGCTGGCCGGGGTCGGGCCGAGGCTGCGCGCGCTGCGCAAGGAGCGCGGCGCCACTCTGGCCGGTCTCTCCGAGTCCACGGGTATCTCGGTCAGCACCCTGTCCCGCCTGGAGGCCGGGCTGCGCAAGCCCAGCCTCGAACTGCTGCTGCCGATCGCCCGCGCCCACAAGGTCGCCCTGGACGAGTTGGTCGGAGCCCCGCCGGTCGGCGACCCGAGGGTGCGTGCCAAGCCGATCGTCCGCGGCGGCCGGACCCTGATCCCGCTCACCCGTCAGCCCGGAGGACTGCAGGCATACAAGGTGATCGAACCGCAACGCCGGATGGAGCCCGACCCCCAGACGCACGAAGGGTACGAGTGGCTGTACATGCTCTCCGGCAGGCTCCGCCTGGTCCTTGGCGAGCACGACGTGATCCTCGGCCCCGGCGAGGCCGCCGAGTTCGACACGCGTGTTCCGCACTGGTTCGGGTCGACGGGGGAGGGGCCGGCCGAGTTCCTGAGCCTGTTCGGGCCGCAGGGCGAGCGGATGCACGTACGGGCGCGGCCCGCGCCCAGGCGGGAGGACCTACCGGAAGAGGAGTGAGGCCGGAGCCATTCACAGGAGGGCAAGCGACCGCTTAGTATGCCGATGGACCAGGTGGTGCGACCCCCTGCGCACGTTCCCGGACAACCCGACGACGCAGTCCCGTGGAGGCCCCGCATGCAGGCATGGCAAGTGCACGAGAACGGCGAGCCGAGCGAGGTGATGCGCCTCGAAGAGGCGGAGCGCCCCACGCCCGGCGAGGGGCAGGTCCTGCTCAAGGTGCGCGCCGCCGCCATCAACTTCCCGGACGCCCTGCTGTGCAAGGGGCAGTACCAGGTCCGCCCGCCGCTGCCGTTCACCCCCGGCGTCGAGATCTGCGGCGAGACCGAGGACGGCCGCCGCGTCATCGCCAACCCCGCCCTGCCGCACGGCGGCTTCGCCGAGTACACCGTCGCCGACGAGCGTGCCCTGCTGCCCGCACCGGACTGCCTCGACGACGCCGAGACCGCCGCCCTCCACATCGCCTACCAGACCGGCTGGTTCGGCCTGCACCGGCGGGCCCGCCTCCAGGAGGGCGAGACGCTGCTCGTGCACGCCGCCGCCGGCGGTGTCGGAAGCGCCGCCGTGCAGCTCGGCAAGGCCGCGGGCGCCACGGTGATCGGCGTCGTCGGCGGCCCCGAGAAGGCCAAGGTCGCCCGGGACCTCGGCTGCGACGTGGTCGTCGACCGCCGCTCGCAGGACGTCATCGCCGCCGTGAAGGAGGCCACCGGCGGACGCGGCGCCGACGTCGTCTACGACCCGGTCGGAGGCGAGGCGTACCAGCAGTCCGCCAAGACCGTCGCCTTCGAGGGCCGGATCGTCGTGGTCGGCTTCGCGTCCGGCACCATCCCCAGCCCCGCCCTCAACCACGCCCTGGTGAAGAACTACTCCATCCTCGGCCTGCACTGGGGACTGTACGCGGCCAAGAACCCGCAGCTGATCCCGCGCTGCCACGAACAGCTCACCGAGCTCGCCGCGCGCGGCGCCATCAAGCCGCTCGTCAGTGAGCGAGTCGGTCTGACAGACGCCGCGGCGGCCGTGCAGCGCGTCGCCGACGGGGTCACCACGGGCCGCGTCGTCGTCCTGCCGCGGCTCGGCGCCCGCACGCAAGGAGCCGCCGCATGACGCTCGACGCCGCCGGACTGCGCACGCTCACCCGGGAGTTCCTGACCGCACACCCACCCGCCACCACGCCCCGCGAGGAGTTCCTCGGCGCCCGCTTCGACGCCGGACTCGCCTGGGTGCACTACCCGCGGGGGCTCGGCGGGCTCGGCGCGCCGCGTGCCCTGCAGGCCGTCGTCGACGCCGAACTGGAGGCCGCGGGCGCCCCCGACAACAACCCGCGGGCCAACGGCATCGGCCTCGGCATGGCCGCCCCCACCGTCCTCGCCGTCGGCACCGACGAGCAGAAGCGGCGCTTCCTCAAGCCTCTGTGGACCGGCGAGGAGATCTGGTGCCAGCTCTTCAGCGAGCCCGGCGCCGGATCCGACCTGGCCGCGCTCGGCACCCGCGCCGTCCTCGACGGCGACACCTGGACCGTCAACGGCCAGAAGGTGTGGACCTCCGGCGCGCACAACGCCCGGTTCGCCATCCTCATCGCCCGCACCGACCCGGACGTGCCCAAGCACAAGGGCATCACGTACTTCGTGTGCGACATGACCGACCCGGGCGTGGACGTGCGGCCGCTGCGCCAGATCACCGGCGAGGCCGAGTTCAACGAGGTGTTCCTCAGCGACGTCCGCATCCCCGACGCCCACCGCCTCGGCGCGGTCGGCGACGGCTGGAAGGTCGCCCAGACCACTCTCAACAACGAACGCGTGGCCATCGGCGGCGCCCGCATCCCCCGCGAGGGCGGACTCATCCGACCCGTCGCCGAGACCTGGCGCGCCCGTCCGGAACTGCGCACCGGCGACCTGCACCAGCGTCTGATGAAACTGTGGGTGGAGGCAGAGGCCGCGCGTCTGACCGGCGAGCGGCTGCGCCAGCAGCTCGTCGCCGGGCACCCCGGCCCCGAGGGCGCAGGCATGAAGCTCGGCTTCGCCCGCCTCAACCAGGAGATCAGCGGCCTGGAGGTGGAACTTCTCGGCGAAGAAGGGCTGTTGTACGACGACTGGACGATGCGGCGGCCCGAGATCGTCGACTTCGCGGGCCGGGAGGCGGGCTACCGCTATCTGCGCGCCAAGGGCAACAGCATCGAGGGCGGGACGAGTGAGGTCCTGCTGAACATCGTCGCCGAGCGTGTCCTGGGGCTGCCGCCCGAGCCGCGCACCGACAAGGACGTCGCATGGAAGGACCTGGCCCGATGAGCGCACAGCCCGACCTCCTGTACTCCGAGGACGAGGAGGCGCTGCGCGCCGCGGTGCGCGACCTGCTCGCCGACCACTGCGCCGCGGCCGCCGTCCTCGCCCGAGTCGAGACCGACGCACCGCACGACCGCGGGCTGTGGAAGCACCTCGCCGAGAACATGGGGCTTGCGGGCCTCCTCGTCCCCGAGCGGCACGGCGGCCAGGGCGCCTCGCACCGGGAAGCCGCCGTCGTCCTGGAGGAGTTGGGGCGGTCCGTGGCTCCGCTCCCGTATCTCACCAGCGCGGTGATCGCCACGGAGGCGCTGCTGGCCTGCGACACCGTGGAGGCCACCGGGTTGCTCGCCGCGCTCGCCTCGGGCCGCACGATCGGCGCGCTCGCCGTGCCGCTGTCCGCGGGGCCGGGGCAGGAGTTCACCGCCGTACGGGAAGAGGGCGGGGCCGTGACGGGCCGCGTCACCGGCGTCGCGGACGCGGGCGTCGCCGATGTCTTCCTCGTGCCGACGGCCAACGGCCTGTACGCGGTCGACGCCGAGCACGCCACGGTGGAGCCGCAGACCTCCTTCGACCGGACACGCCCGCTCGCCGCGGTGACGCTGGCCGACGCCCCCGCGCGCCCGCTGGCCGCGGACGCCACGAGGGCCGCGTCGGCCGTGCGCCGTGCCCTGAGGGCGGGTGCGGGTCTGCTCGTGTCCGAGCAACTCGGCGTGGCGGACTGGCTGTTGACGGAGACAGTGCGGTACACGCGCGAGCGCCACCAGTTCAACCGGCCCGTCGGCTCGTTCCAGGCGCTCAAGCACCGTCTCGCGCACCTGTGGCTGGAAGTGGTCAACGCCCGCGCGGTCGCCAGGAACGCGGCAGACGCGCTCGCCACCTCCAGTGACGACACCGACATCGCGGTGGCCGTCGCGCAGGCGTACGCGGCACCCGTCGCGGTACACGTCGCCGAGGATGCCCTTCAGCTGCACGGCGGCATCGGCATGACGTGGGAGCACCCGATCCACCTCTACCTCAAGCGCGCGAAGGCCGACTCGATCGCGCTCGGCACCGTGGGCCGCCACCGGGAGGAGCTGGCCGAACTGGTCGATCTCCGTGCCCCTTGACCCCGGCTTTACCCGCCCTTGACGAGATGACATTATTGCGAACTGTTCCCAATAACTGTCGATCTTGAACAGGGGTGCGTCCGTGGCACGGCCGACGCGGAGCGTCATGACAGGAGCGGCGGTCACCGCACTCGCGGTGACCGCGGCCGCCTGCACGGCGCCGAAGGACGGCGCGAAGGACGGCGGCGGGAAAGGGCAGCGCCGTCGTCGGCATCGCCCACGAGCCCGACACGCTCAGCCCCCTGCTCGGCTACGGCAAGGACGGCAACTCGAAGATCTTCGACGGCCTCCCCACACACGACGCCGGCGTGAAGCTCAAGCCCGCCCTCGCCACCGCGTTGCCGAAGGTCACCGACGCCGGCCGCACCCAGGAAGTGGCCGATCTGGCCCGGAAGCTGTACGACACGGGTGCGGCGGGGATCAACCTGGAGGACGGCCTGCCCGACGGGCGCCTCACCCCCGTCGGCCTGCACGCCGCGAAGATCGCCGCCGTGAAGGCCGCCGTTCCCGAGCTGTTCGTCAACGCCCGGACCGACACCCACTGGCTCGGACGCCAGGAGGACGAGACGCCCGCCCGCCTGGCGGTCTACGAACAGGCCGGTGCCGACGGGGTGTTCGTGCCGGGCCTGTCCGACCCGGACACGATCGCCGACCTCGTCGGGACGCTCGTCGTGCCGCTCAACATCCTGTACACGCCGGACGGCCCCAGCCTGGCCGAACTCGCCGCGCTGGGCGTGCGCCGTGTCAGTCTCGGTTCGCTGCTGTACCGCAGGGCCCTCGCCGCGGCCGTGGACGCCGCCACCGCCATCCGCGACACCCGGCCGACGGACCTCACGTGCCTCTCCTACGCGCAGGTGCAGGCCACGGCCCACCGCGACGCGCCGGGGCCGCCGTACGATCCCGCACCATGAAGCGGAGCCGACGCTACAACGCGTCCGCCTTCGGGTCACCCGCGACGCGGCAGGCCCGCAATGCGACGCCCCGGGGAGCGAATTGCTCGCCGTCGGCTCGCGGTCTTCCCTGACACGCACGAGCGGCGCACTGCGCGGTAACACCCGTTCGGCGGACAGGTCATGGCCCGCCGAACGGCCTCGGCTGCGTCACACTTGCGGCCGAAAGCCACGGTGTTGGCGTGGCGGAGGAGGTTCGACGGTGTCTCTGTCCATTTCCATCGTGCTGCTGCTCCTGATCATCGCGGTGATCATCCTGCGCAACGGTGCGATGAAGCTCTCCCACGCCCTTGTCTGCGTACTGCTCGGCTTCCTGCTGGCCAGTACGAGTGTCGCGCCCACCATCCACGACGGCATCAACGCCACCGCGAGCCTGGTCAGCGGCCTGAAGCCATGAGCAACCCACGGCCCGGTGGCGTCACTTGGAGGCCAGATGTGAGCGGATGAGGAAGCGGACGCCCTCCGGCGCCTCCAGCGAGAAGCCGCTGCCGCGCCCCTCCACGACGTCCACGACGAGCCGCGTATGGCTCCACAGTTCGTACTGGCTGCGCGACATCCAGAACGCCACCGGCTCCGCGACGTCGGGCACCCGCAGCTCCGCGAGCAGCACGTCCGACGCGCCGGTGCGGAACTCGCCCGCCGGATAGCACATCGGGGCGCTGCCGTCGCAGCAGCCGCCGGACTGGTGGAACATCAGCGGTCCGTGGGCACGGCTGAGCCGTCGCAGCAGGTCGGCTGCGGCGTCGGTCAGCTCCACGGGGGCGACGTCGGTCATGAACGTCCAGTGAAGGCACCCGGACGTTGCGTCCACGTTGCACGCGTCGGCGCCGTTCACGCATAGGCTCCGTCCATGGAACAGAGGGAGATCATCCTGCGGGCGATCGGTGTGCTGACGGAGACGCAGGAGATGATGCGCAGGATCGGCTCCGGCGAGGAGCTCGACACCGACGAGACACAGCTCGGCAAGCTCGTCTCGGAGGTGTTCCCGGCGGTGGAGATCCCGTCGGCCGCCACCGCCGAGGAGGCGGCCGAACTGACCATCGCCGCGCTGATGCCGGCCAGCGTCTCGCTCGTCGAGGCGTTCGCCTACCTCTTCATGCAGCTCGCGCGCGTGCACGACGAGGGCCGCGAGGACGTGACCTCCACCGATCTGCTGCGCGACATCGCGCTGCGCATGTCCGAGCAGGAGAGCGACGAGTGACGCCCGCCGCGCCACGCCTACTTGGCCGGGTCCCGGAAGCGTCCGAACGTCTTCGCGAACACGTTGAGGGGCGAGCCGTCGGCCTTGCGCGCGGGGTGTGCTGAGGGCGGGCGCGGCGCGCCGTCCGCCCCGCCCGTCTCGGCGAGGGCGGCCTGCGCGGCCTCGGCCGCCTCCCGGTAGCGGTCCCGTGACAGCGTCATCGCCTCCAGCGCCTCGGCGTACTTGGCGACCATGTCCTGCGCGTGCGCCAGTTCCTCGTCCGGCGTCAGCAGATGCCAGCCCTTGCGCAGTCGAGTGAGCGCCTGCTCAGCCTCGTCCGGCAGCGGTCGCGCCGACGCGGCGGCCTCGACGATCCGGGCGAGCAGTTCGGCGGGCTCGGAACCGTCCAGGAAGACGTTGCGTACGGTGAAACGCTCGGCCTCGTAGCCCTCGACGGGCGGCACCGTCGGCAGCACCACCGCGCCGCCGCGCGGCAGCCGCACCCCGAGGTCCCGCTTGAGCGCGAAGTCGGCGATCTGCGCCTGCTCCGGCGTGGCACGGTGCTCGACCACCCTGTGGCGCAGGCCCGGCGGCAGGAACCGCGTCACGGGCTGCTGACCCTGCGCGTCGGGCGTCATCGCCTCGTGCACCACCACATGGACGTACCAGCCGTCGCGGACGCACTCGCGCAGCAGCCGCCGCACCTCGTCGTCGTCCTTGGGCAGACGGTTCGCCGCCCGCAGTCGCAGCCCCGGCAGCCCCGGCACCGCCTCGTGGTCCCACTCGACACGGTCGCTGTCCGGCCAGAACATCGTCGCGGGTGACGGCCAGAGCTCGTCCCAGACGCGCTCGGCCTGGGCGGCGAGCACCCATGCGACACCCGCGCCGTCCTTGCGGCGGTGCTGCTGAGGCTCGTACGTCGTCAGCTGCGCGCGCACGGTGACGTCGTCGGAGAGCCGCCAGCGCGCCTCGAACAGGCGCCGGGCCGAAGCGCCGGGCCCGGCGTCCTGGTCGCGCGGGTGCAGCACCGTGGAGCGCGCCGCCTCGACGGGGTCCAGGTCGAGGAAGTCGTCAAGGACACCGGCCGCCCGGAGGGCGATCAGATTGCGCCGGAGGTCCTGCTCGGGCTCGGGGCCCACGTGACAGCCGCGCGCGAACCACGCGGAGGCGGGGGCGAGGGCGGGGGGCGTGTTCTTCTTGGCCATGGAGTCGATCTGTGGGCGGATGGTGAAGGAACCAGTATGCGGCGTGGACCCGTCGCGGCGGGAGGGCAGGGCGTCGGGGTGCCGGGATTGTCGCCCGTGCCCGGCGTGTCACGGCGGCCGTGACGGACGACCGCGAAGGCCGTGCGTGCGCGTACCGCGTGGCCGGATCGCGGCGATCCCGTAGGCTCGGCCAATGGCCAGGTACTTCGACGTGCACCCCGCGAACCCCCAGCACCGCGTCATCTCAGCCGTCGCCGACAGCATCCGTGACGGCGCCCTCGTCGCCTACCCCACCGACTCCTGCTACGCCTTGGGCTGCCGCCTGGGCAACCTGGAGGGCGTCGACCGGATCCGCACGATCCGGCAGCTCGACGACAGGCACCACTTCACCCTCGTCTGCCAGGACTTCGCCCAGCTCGGACAGTTCGTACACATCGACAACGACGTCTTCCGCGCCATCAAGGCGGCCACACCGGGCAGCTACACCTTCATCCTCCCCGCCACCCGCGAGGTGCCGCGCCGCCTGCAGCACCCGAAGAAGAAGACGGTCGGAGTGCGCATCCCCGCCCACACCGCGACCCAGGCGCTCCTCGCCGAGCTGGGCGAGCCGCTGCTGTCCAGCACCCTGCTGCTGCCGGGCGAGGACGAGCCGCTCACCCAGGGCTGGGAGATCAAGGAGCGGCTCGACCACGTGGTGGACGCGGTCCTGGACTCCGGCGACTGCGGCACCGAACCCACCACGGTGATCGATTTCTCCGGCCCCGAGGCCGAGATCGTACGGCGCGGGGCGGGGGACACCGACCGCTTCGAGTGACGCGGGGGCTCACGGGATCCCCGCCGAGTCGTCGCACGACGGGTGGTGCGTGCCCCGTGGGCCGGCCCGTGCCGGAGGACGCCCGTGACCCCATCGCCCCGGGCGTCGCCGCACACCTGGACGCTGCTGCGTGGCGCGCTCGCCGTTCCGGCGCCGACGACGGGGCCGACCACTGACGACGGGGCCGACGCCCGGTTCGACCGCAGCCGGGTGCACCGGACGGCCCAGCGGACCCGGCCGACCGGGCCGGACGCGCCATGACGGAACGGCGGCCGTGACCACCACATGAGCCGCCCGGGCCATGGTGCCCGGCCACATTTGCCCGAGGACGGCACCCCGGAAGGGTGAGGGGCGTCAACCCCGGGGCCGGGCCGTCGGACAGGCCGTCCGCACGCAGCGGCCGAGCCCCGGACCGAGCAACGCGGAGAGGCGACAGGCGACATGGACAAGGTGGTGGATTCGGCCGCGCACGCCGTGGCCGACATCCCGGACGGGGCGACGCTCGCCGTCGGAGGCTTCGGACTGTGCGGCATCCCGTCGACGCTGATCGCCGCGCTGGCCACGACTGCCACGGCGGGCCTGCGCGTGGTGTCGAACAACTGCGGAGTCGACGACGGGGGCCTCGGCCTGCTGCTGCGGGCCGGACGGATCGCCCGGATGACGTCGTCGTACGTCGGCGAGAACAAGGAGTTCGCGCGGCAGTACCTCTGCGGCGAACTCGAGGTCGAACTCATCCCGCAGGGCACGCTCGCCGAACGCCTGCGGGCCGGCGGCAGCGGCATCCCCGCCTTCTTCACCCCGGCGGGCGTCGGCACGCAGGTCGAGGAGGGCGGTCTTCCCTGGCGGTACGCACCCGACGGCAGCGTAGCCCTGGCATCGCCGCCCAAGGAGGTCCGCGAGTTCGGCGGCCGCCGCTACCTCCTGGAGGAGGCCGTCACCGCGGACTTCGCGCTGGTGCGCGCGGCCGTCGCGGACCGGCACGGCAACTGCGTCTTCCGCAGCGCCGCCCGGAACTTCAACCCGCTGTGCGCGTCGGCCGCGCGCACCACCCTGGTCGAGGCGGAACGGATCGTGGAGGCGGGCGAACTCGACCCGGACGCCGTGCACCTGCCCGGCGTGTACGTCGACCGGATCGTCGCCGCCGACCCCACCGACAAGCGCATCGAGCGCCGCACCGTACGACCCGCAGTCCAGGA
Organism: Streptomyces beihaiensis; assembly: GCF_026274175.1. Taxonomy (GTDB): domain Bacteria; phylum Actinomycetota; class Actinomycetes; order Streptomycetales; family Streptomycetaceae; genus Streptomyces; species Streptomyces beihaiensis. The sequence continues at coordinate 45,818 of NZ_JAPHNL010000168.1, read as the reverse complement.
GGCATGACCCGTGGCACTCGACCGCGACCAGCTCGCCGCCCGCGCCGCACGTGAACTGCGCGGCGGACAGTACGTCAACCTGGGCATCGGGCTGCCCACGCTGATCCCCGACCACCTGCCCGACGGCATGGACGTCGTACTGCACTCCGAGAACGGCATCCTCGGCGTCGGTCCCTATCCGCTGGACGGCACCGAGGACCCCGATCTGATCAACGCCGGCAAGGAGACGGTCACTTCGCGGCCGGGGGCCGCGTACTTCGACTCCGCCGCCTCCTTCGGCATGATCCGCGCCGGACGCATCGACGTGTCCGTGCTCGGTGCCATGCAGGTCTGCGCCCGCGGCGACCTGGCGAACTGGATGATCCCCGGCAGGACCGTCAAGGGCATGGGCGGCGCCATGGACCTCGTCCACGGGGCACGCCGCCTGATCGTCGTGATGGAGCACACCGCCAAGGACGGCTCCCCGAAGATCGTCGACGAGCTGACGCTGCCCGCCACCGGGCGCGGCGTGGTCGACCGCGTCATCACCGACCTCGCCGTCATCGACATCACGCCCCGGGGCCTGTTGCTCGCCGAACTCGCCCCGGGCGTCAGCCTCGACGACGTGCGCGCGGCCACCGTGCCCGAGCTGCGCGTCCCGGGCGGCATCGCCCTCGGCGCGGGGGCGGGCTGAGCGCTCGTCAAGGGCGCGGAGCGTCGTCGTGGCGGCCGCCGCCGCGACCGGCCCGGGAGACCAGATGGATGCGCAGCGCCAACTGGATCTCCAGGGCCCGGTCCGGACGCTCCCAGTCGCGGCCGAGCAGCGCGGCGATCCGGTCGATGCGCTGCACCACCGTGTTGACGTGCACGTGCAGCATGTCCTTGGCCCTGACATGGCTGCCGCCCGCGGCGAAGTACGCCTGAAGTGTCCTGATCAGCTCGGTGCCGCGGCGCTCGTCCCACTCCAGGACGGGGCCCAGGACCCGGTCGACGAAACCGGCCGTGTCCTGCTCGCGGCCCAGCAGGACGCCGAGGAACCCCAGGTCGGCGGCGCAGGCGCCGTCGCCGGTCAGTCCGAGCACGTGCAGGGCGCTCAGGCAGCGGCGGCCCTCGGCGTAGCAGCCGGGCAGCGCGCCCGGTGTCCGGCACGGCCCGGCGGCGACCACGCTGACCGGGGCGCCGAGCCCGTGGGCCAGGTGCTCGGAGGCGGCGCGGGCGGCACGGCCAGGTTCGGTCCCGTCGTCGGGAAGCAGCATGACGACGTGCTGCTCGTACTCGCAGCACAGGCCCTCCCGGCCGAACAGATACTGCTGGGCGCCTGCCGTCAGCCTGCCGTCGGGCTCTGCCTCGGCCTCGGCGACCAGGACCAGATGCGGCCGGGTGAGGTCCACGCCGAGCCGGTGGCCGCGCTCGACCAGCAGTTCGGGGTCGCGGCCCGACCCGTCGAGCAGGTCGGTGAGGAGTTCGCCCCGCACGCGGTTCTCGGTCTCGGCGACGGTGCGGCGCAGCAGCAGGAGCAGGGCGGTGATGGTGCCCGTGCGTTCGAACAGGCGGCGGTCGGGGCCCTCCAGGTCCGGACGGCCCTGGAAGGCGAGGCTGCCGAGCAGTTCCTGGCCGGTCAGGACGGCACAGTGCCACCACTCGCCGTCCCGTACCGAACGGCCCTCGGCGCGGGCCCGGTCGACCGCGGCCAGCAGCACCTCCGTGTCCGGCGGGGCGGCGCCCGCCGCGCCGCCCGCCTCGGCGAGCGCGTCGCCACGCGGGTCGAAGATCATCAGCCGGCCGCCGAGGAACTCGGCCACCGCCGCGGCCACTTCGGACACGTCCGAGCCGCGCAGCACGAGATCGGTGAGCCGGTCGTGGGCCTCCGCGGCACGCTGGGTCGCGGCGGCGTTCTCCTGGATGACCGCGTTGGCCTCCGTCAGCTCAGCCGCCGCGGCCTCCGCCTCGGCCAGCGCCTTGGCGGTGTCGATGGCGATCGCGGCGTGCGCGGCGAGCGAGCCGAGCAGCGCCACCTCGTCGGGCCGGAAGCTGCGCGGGCCGCGGTCGGCCGCGAAGAGCACACCGATCACCTTCCGGTCACCGGCCGGTCCGGAGCCGAGCAGCAGCGGCACACCGAGGATCGCGACGAGCCCCTCGTCCAGCACCCCGTGGTCGATGGACTCGGTGTGCTGGAACCGTTCGTCCGTGCGGTAGTCCGGGGACGCGTAGGGGCGCATCGTCTGGGCGACGAGCCCACCGAGCCCCTCACCCAGCTGTAGCCTGAGCTGCTGGAACGCGAGCGACACCGAGCCGTCGGTCACCCGCATGACGGTGTCCTGGGCGGCCTCGTCCACCAAGGTCAGGTAGGCGGTGTCCGTGCCGAGCAGGCTTCTGGCCCGCCGCACGATGGAGTGCAGCACCGCGTCGAGGTCGCGCAGGGCCGCCAGGTCGCTCGCCGTGTCGAAGAGCGCGGTCAACTCGGCCTCGCGGCGCCGCTGACGGCGCAGCACCTGGCGGACCCCGAGCGCGGTGGTCACGGCCTGGTCGATCTCCCGCAGATCACGCTCACCGACACCGGCGGCACGGGCCCGCGCCGCCACCGCCGTGTACTGCTCGGCTGACGCGTCGGTGGCCAGCAGCTCCACCAGCTGGCGAAGGGCGGCGGTGGGCGAGGCGATGGGCTGTGACATGGGACGAACCTAGGCCAGGAGGGCGCGTCTGCGCGCATGTACGGGGAGGGGAAATGGTGCGGGACCGGAGAGAAGGGAGAGAGGAAAGAAAGAGGCTGAAAGGGAGGCGCGGGTGGGGAGGAGACGGGGAAGCGGAGGGGAGTGGCGGCAGGTCAGTGCGCGGTCCAGCCGCCGTCCACCGGGAGCGAGGCCCCCGTCACGAACCCCGCACTCTCCGAGCAGAGCCACAGCACGGCCGAGGCGACCTCCTCCGGCTCGATGAGCCGCTTGACGGCGCTGCGCTCCAGCATGATCTTCCCCAGCACCTCGGACTCCGCGATGCCGTGCGAGCGAGCCTGGTCGGCGACCTGCGCCTCGACCAGAGGGGTACGTACGTAGCCGGGGTTCACGCAGTTCGACGTGACACCGTGCGCCGCGCCTTCGAGCGCCGCCACCTTGCTCAGCCCCTCCAGGGCGTGCTTGGCGGTCACGTACGCGCTCTTGAACGGCGAGGCGCGCAGGCCGTGGACGGAGGAGACGTTCACGATGCGGCCCCAGCCCCGCGCGTACATGTGCGGGAGCGAACGGCGGATGATGCGGAACGGGGCCTCGACCATGACCTTCTGGATGAGGGTGAAGCGGTCCACGGGAAACTCGTGCAGTGGCGCCACATGCTGCAACCCGGCGTTGTTGACGACGATGTCGACATCGGCGGGCAGCGCCTCCACGGCCGCCGGGTCCGACAGGTCGCTCACGCGGGCCTCGCCGCCGGTCTCCCGTGCCACCCGCTCGGCGGCCTCCGCGGCGACATCGACGACGTACACACGGGCCCCGGCGTCGGCGAGGGCGAGAGCCACGGCCCGCCCGATGCCGCTCGCCGCGCCGGTCACCAGCGCGGTGCGGTCCTTGAGGGGCTGGGCCAGGGCTGGGTCGGTGGTGCTGGTGCTGTCCATGGCGTCACCGTAGGCAGCGCTCCCGACAGCGGACATGGTGGCGGGCACCATGCCGAGGCCCGCCGGGCTGGCGGCGGGCCCCATGACCGCGCACCTCACCGGAGACCGCCACATCGGGGGCGCGCGGTGTGGTGGGCGCCCACATAGGGGTGGCGAGGGCGCGCCCCTAGGTTTCGGCGCAGCGCAGCACGCGCCGCTGACCGCGCGCCGCTCACCACCGCACCGATCTTCGAACATCCCGTCCCCGCACGTGAAACTGGTGACCCTCATGAACGACGCCCACAGCCCCGAGGCGGCCGGCACCGCCCGGTCCGGGGGCATAGCCCGGATAGTGGCCGCGAGCCTCATCGGCACGACGATCGAGTGGTACGACTTCTTCCTCTACGGTTCGGCGGCCGCGCTCGTCTTCAACACGCTGTTCTTCCCCAGCAGCGACCCGCTCGTCGGCACCCTCATCGCCTTCATCACCTACGCGATCGGGTTCGCCGCCCGCCCGCTCGGCGGCATGGTCTTCGGGCACTACGGCGACAAGATCGGCCGTAAGAAGCTCCTCGTGGTCAGCCTGCTCATGATGGGGGGCGCCACCTTCGCGATGGGCCTGCTGCCCACCTACGGCGCCATCGGTCTCGGCGCCCCCGTCCTGCTGACCCTCCTGCGCCTGGTGCAGGGCTTCGCCCTGGGCGGTGAGTGGGGCGGCGCCGTGCTGCTCGTCTCCGAGCACGGCGGAGACAAGCACCGCGGGTTCTGGGCGGCCTGGCCGCAGTCCGGCGCACCCGGCGGCAACCTGCTCGCCACCGGCGTCCTGGCCGTCCTCGCGGCGGTCCAGTCGGACGAGGCGTTCCGCTCATGGGGCTGGCGCATCCCGTTCCTGCTCTCCGGGGTTCTGGTGATGATCGGCCTGTGGATCCGCCTCTCCGTCAGCGAGTCCCCGGTCTTCCTCGATGCCCAGGAGAAGGCCGAGGCGCGGGCCGCGCGGGGCGTCGCGCAGAAGCCTCCGGTGGTGGAGCTGTTCCGCCGCGGCAGGCGCGGCGTCCTCGGCGCGATCGGTGTCCGCTTCGGCGAGAACATCTCCTACTACGTCCTCACCTCCTTCCTCCTCGTCTACGTCACCACCCACCTCGACCTCCCCAAGAGCACCGCCCTGGACGCCGTCCTCATCGCGTCGGCCCTGCACTTCGTCGCCATTCCGCTGTGGGGCGCGCTCTCCGACCGGATCGGGCGCAGGCCGGTCACTCTGATCGGCTCGGCGGGCATGGCGGTCTGGGCGTTCGTCTTCTTCGGCCTGGTGGACTCGAAGTCGTTCGCCGTGATCACCGTGGCGGTGACGGTCGGCCTGCTGCTGCACGGCGCGATGTACGGGCCGCAGGCGGCGTTCATCTCGGAGATGTTCGACACGAAGGTCCGCTACTCCGGGGCGTCGATGGGCTCCCAGCTCGCTTCCATCGTGGCGGGTGCCCTCGCCCCGATCATCGCCGTCGAACTCCTCAAGGACTACGGGTCGGCCACCCCGGTCGCCGTCTACCTGAGCGCGGCGGCCCTGGTCACCGCGATCACGGTGGCCGTCCTGAAGGAGACCCGGGGCCGTGACCTGAGCGACGGCGGGCCCCAGGCGCCCTCGCAGGCCGCGACGGGCGCGACGCTGCCGAGCGAGGCCGCCCACTGACGGTGGTTGCCCGACGGGGTGCCCGGCCGCACGGCGGACGGGCGCCCCGCCTCGTTGTCCGCCCGATACGGAGCGGGCGGCCCCGCCAGACCGGCCGCTGACTCCGATCGGGTGCGGCAGGCGCGGGAAACGCGCGTGAGCAGGCGCCGGACGGCCGTCCGACGGACGATGGGAGAAGTCGCGGGCTCATCACGGGGCCGCGAAGGCCCTCTGAGGTCCGTACGGGCCGCAGAGGGAGCCGAGCAGACGGGAGTGGCGCGAGTGGGTGGCGGGTGCGACGACGGCGGGTCCCAGGAGCACAGCGCCGACGGGGCCCCGGAGCGCGACGCCGAGCTGCGCCAGGTCGACGACCTCAACCGGATGGCGGGCCCGGCCTCCGGCGGCAACGCAAAGGCGGCGCAACGGCTGCGTCACCGCGGCGCCGACCTGCTCGTGACCGGGCACGCCCTGGCGCGGGTCGACACGCTGGGGGAGGCGCTCACCCTCATCTCCCAGCTGGCCGACGACGCTCTGCCGCTGTCGAGCCAGGCCGTGTTCCGGGCCGACCGTGAACTGCTCCACTGCGTGGGCCAGTTCGGGCTCACCGGCGACGGCGACAGCGGCCCGTTCCGGCTGCCCCTGGAGAGCGTCCACCCGGCCGCGCAGGCGGCCAGGACCGGCCGCCCCGTGTTCCTGGCGTCCCCGCGGGAGTACCGCGACCGCTTCCCCGAGGCATGGCCGCTCTGCGACCGGGACGGGCACGGGGCCTGGGCGTTTTTGCCCCTGACCACGTACGGCCAGCTCACCGGTGTGTGGATGGCCGCCTTCGACGCGCCGGTACGGATGACGGACGGCCTGGGTACCTTCCTGGTGACCGTGGCCCGGCTGCTCGGACAGGGCATCGAGCAGACCTACAACGGTCAGGCCGACCACGCCCTCTCGCAGAGCCTGCGCAGCAGCATGGGCCGGATCGGGCCCGGCGTGGAGGGCCTCTCCGTCTCCGCGCGGTACGTGCCCACCGGCGGAGGGCTCATGGTCGGCGGCGACTGGTTCGACAGCATCGCCCTGCCCAACGGGCGGCTCGGCCTGGTCATCGGCGACGTACAGGGCCACGACGTGCAGGCCGCCGGGCTGATGTCCCAGCTGCGCACCGCCATCCACGCCTACGCGGCCGAGGGGCACGGCCCCGACGCCGTACTCGTCCGCGCCTCCCGCTTCCTGACCTCCCTCGGCGAGGGCCGCTTCGCCACCTGCGTCTACGTGGAGGCCGACCCGGCCACCGGCACCCTGCGCATCGCCCGCGCCGGGCACCCGCATCCGGTGCTGCGGCTGCCGGACGGCACCAGTCTGCTCAAACACGTGCGGGGCGGGCTGCCGCTGGGCCTCGACCTCGCGGAGGACGACTACCCCGTCAGTGTCGTCACCCTGCGCGAGAACGAGATCCTCATGCTCTGCACGGACGGCCTGATCGAGTCCGGCGGCCACGACATGTACTCCGGCTGGCTCCGCGTGCGCCAAGCCCTCGGACCGGGTGGCGCCGACGACCTCGACGGACTGGCCGACCGCCTCCTGGGCGCCGTCGTCGCCCCCGACGGGACCGAGGCCGGGCGGCTCGGAGCCTCCTTCACCGAGGACGACATCGCCCTGGTGCTGCTGCGCCGCGACCCGTTGGACGCGGGCGCGGTGCGCACCGGTCGGCACCTGCGTTTCACCCTCGAACAGGACCAGGCGGAGGGCCTGTCCGACGCCCGCATCGAGTTCCAGGGCCTGCTGCACGACTGGGCCCGCCCCGAACAGGTCGACACGGTGCTGCTGCTCGTCTCCGAGCTCCTGGGGAACGTGCTGGTCCACACCGAGCACGCCGCCGCCCTGCGCGCCGACATCAGTGGGGCGCAGGGGCGGCGCCGCCTGCGCGTGGAGGTCACCGACCGCAGCGACGAGGTCCCGCACCGGCGCGCCCCCGGAGAGCTCTCCTCCTCCGGCCGCGGCCTGGTCCTGCTCGATCTGCTGTCCCACCGGTGGAACATCCGTCCCGAGCCGGAGGGCAAGACGGTGTGGTTCGAACTCGACGAGGACGGCCCGGCGGAACCGTAGGGCCTGACGTGTCGTGGGGCCTGACAGGCCCTAGCGTGAGCGCATGTGCTGGAGTGCGGCCGCAGACCTGACCGCGGGCGCGGTGATCGCCGGGATCGGCGCGGCGTGCGTGACGCGGGCCGCGGCCGGGCGGCCGCGCGCCCTGCCGTTGTCCGCGCTGCCGGTGCTGCTCGGGGCGCACCAGATGGTGGAGGCGTTTGTGTGGCGCGCGGGCGGTGGCACCGGACCCGCCACCGTCGCCTGGGCGGTGATCGCCCTGCCGCTGCTGCCGCTGTGGGTACCGCTCGGTGTGCTGTGCGCGGCGCCGCCAAGGGCGCGGCGCCGTCTCCTGCTTCCCGCGGCGGCGGGAGCGGCGACGGCGTGCGTCCTCGCGTACACGCTCGCCACCAAGACCGTCACGGCCGAGATCCGCGGCCACACGATGGGCTACGCGATCGGCCTCCCGCACGGGCCGTGGCTGCTGACGGGCTATCTGCTCGCGACGGTCGGCGCGCTGCTGATGTCGGGGGAGGGGGGTCTTGTCCTGCTCGGCGTGCTCGCCGGGGCCGGTGCGGCCGCCTGCGCCGCGCTGTGGCGCCTGGAGTTCGTCTCCACCTGGTGCGCCTGGGCGGCGCTGTGCTCGGCGGTGCTGTACGGGTGGCTGCGGACGGACCGCGGGTGCGGACCGAGGACGCGGTTCGAACCCGATTCAAAGGCGCGGTGAATACTTTCTTTCCCGTGTTCTGATCTCGCTCCGGGCGCGAGGATTACCGAACATTCGACCGAAAGTCGAAATCAAGTCAATCACTCCCGCCTCGTTCCGGCGCATGAACGCCCTTGTTGTCAGGGTGAGTTGGACCGCGCCATGTCCGGATCTCGATGTGCGTGCCTGGGGGTGGGCGTCGGCTCGTGAGTGAAGTTCAAATATCAGGCACAGATTCCACACATCCCTCTCTCCAGGAGGGTTCCGATGGTCTGGATTGGCCCTGCCTCGCATGCGGGGACATGAGGCGACAAATGATGATCTATGGTCCGACGCCGTGCGCGGGGACCGGGGGGTGTCGCGTACGGGAGGTGGGGACCTCCCGGCGGAGCTGAGGCAGGCCGGCATGCACGACTGGAGACCGGGGGGTTTCTGTGCGGCAGGGGGGACTGGTCGGCCCTTTCGCGTCGGCGCGCGAGCGTCTGGCGAACGAGACGATCAGCCGACCCGTCAACGAATGGGAGCAGCGGTACCGGCGTACCGTGATCACCACCGACACCGTCGCGACCGTTCTGGTGGTGGCGATAGGCAACTTCTTCGGCGCGCGGGACGCGGCCAACAGGTCCACTTCTTCGCCGGCGCCGACGCCGCGCAGGACTGGCTCGCCGAACACCCCGACGCCCGGGTCTTGCCTGTCGCCGACGGCACTCAGCGAACGGACAGCAGGCACCGATCGCCTACGAGCAGAAGTCAGCTACCCTGACACTCGCCGCATAACGACACGAACAGGTGTCCACCTTCCGCCCGGGGACAGTCCTCGTGCAGGTCGATCACCGACCTGAGGCAGCCTGTTGCTTACCCGGAGTGGCTCCGGTGTCGGACTGCCTGGAGTGTAACAACGCCTCCAGGCAGCCGACTTGAGGCTCTAGAAGAACCCAAGTTTCTTCGGACTGTATGAAACCAAAACGTTCTTCGTCTGCTGGTAGTGATCCAGCATCATCTTGTGTGTCTCTCGCCCGATCCCCGACTGCTTGTAGCCGCCGAACGCCGCATGCGCCGGGTACGCGTGGTAGCAGTTGGTCCAGACGCGGCCCGCCTGGATCGAACGGCCCGCCCGGTAGGCCGTGTTGGTGTCGCGGGTCCACACACCGGCGCCGAGGCCGTACAGGGTGTCGTTGGCGGTCTTGATGGCGTCGTCGAAGTCGGTGAACGACGTGACCGAGACGACCGGGCCGAAGATCTCCTCCTGGAAGACGCGCATGCGGTTGGTGCCCTCCAGGACGGTCGGCTGGACGTAGTAGCCGCCCGACAGCTCGCCGTCGTACTCGACGCGCTCGCCGCCGGTGAGGACCTTCGCACCCTCCTGCCGGCCGATGTCCAGGTAGGAGAGGATCTTCTGCAGCTGGTCGTGGGAGGCCTGGGCGCCGATCATCGTGTCCGTGTCGAGCGGGTGGCCCGGCACGACGGCCGCCGTCCGGGCGAGTGCCGCGTCGAGGAACTCGCTGTAGTGGCCCTGCTGGATCAGCGCGCGCGACGGGCAGGTGCAGACCTCACCCTGGTTGAGGGCGAACATCGTGAAGCCTTCCAGGGCCTTGTCACGGAAGTCGTCGTCGTGCGCCCACACGTCGTCGAAGAAGATGTTCGGCGACTTGCCGCCCAGCTCCAGCGTGACGGGCTTGATGTTCTCCGAGGCGTACTGCATGATCAGCCGCCCGGTCGTCGTCTCCCCGGTGAAGGCGACCTTCGCCACGCGCGGCGACGAGGCGAGCGGCTTGCCCGCCTCCACGCCGAAGCCGTTGACGATGTTGACGACACCCGGCGGGACGAGGTCCTTGACCAGGTCCATCCACACGTGGATGGACGCCGGGGTCTGCTCGGCCGGTTTGATGACCACGGCGTTGCCCGCCGCCAGCGCGGGGGCCAGTTTCCACGTGGCCATCAGGATCGGGAAGTTCCACGGGATGATCTGCGCGACGACACCGAGCGGCTCGTGGAAGTGGTACGCGACCGTGTCGTCGTCGATCTCCGACAGGCTGCCCTCCTGCGCGCGGATCGCGCCCGCGAAGTAGCGGAAGTGGTCGATCGCCAGGGGAATGTCGGCGGCCAGCGTCTCGCGGACCGGTTTGCCGTTCTCCCAGCTCTCGGCGACGGCCAGCGGCTCCAGGTGCGCCTCCATCCGGTCGGCGATCTTGAGCAGGACTTCGGCGCGGGCTGCGGGGGATGTGCGGCCCCAGACGGGCGCCGCGGCGTGCGCGGCGTCGAGGGCGCGCTCCACGTCGTCGGCGGTACCGCGTGCGATCTCGGTGAACGGGCGGCCGTCGACCGGGCTCGGGTTCTCGAAGTACTGGCCGCGGGCGGGCGGCACGTACGCGCCGCCGATGAAGTGGTCGTAGCGCGCCTGGTAGGAGACGACGCAGCCCTCGGTGCCGGGCGTCGCGTAACGGGTCATCTTGGGGGCCTCCTGTGCGGGCTGCCCGCCGTCGGGCAGCACTCGCGGGGAGGCTACGAAGCCGCACGTTGCGGCTACGTTGCGTACGGTGCCGGGGCGGCGCCCGCGCCCAGCTCCTGGTCCAACGCTCTGAGCCGGGCCAGGACCGGTGCGGTCGGGCGGGCCTCGGCCAGGGCCCGCCACACCTCCAGATCGTCCTCGCCCCACGGCGCGTACGCCCAGTCGGCGAGCAGGTCCGGGTCGCCGCGCGCGACGAGGGCGGCGCGCAGCTCGTCGGCGAGCCGGTGCCGTATACGGGATACCGCCGGTGCGGCCGAAGCCGGTAGCAGCGGGCCGCGGTACGCAGAGGCCGCCGCCGTCACCGCGCCCGAGGCGAGCCGCCGCTCGACCGTGGACAGGTCCGACTCGACCGGGACCGCCAGCCGGTAGGGGCGCGAGCGGAGCACGTCCGGGCCCAGTACGCGGCGCAGCCTGGTCAGTTCGGCGCGGAGTGTCACCGGTGTCACCGACTCGTCCTCGTACAGCAGGCACAGCAGTTCGTCGCCGGTCAGGCCCTCCGGGTGCCGGGTGAGGAGGACGAGCAGCTCGCTGTGGCGGCGGCCGAGGCGGAGCTTGTGGCCGGCCGCCGTGAGCAGCAGCGCCTCGTCACGGCCCAGCACGCTCAATCGGAGGGCCGGACCGTCCTGGCGCGGCGGTTCGAGCAGCGCCAGCTGGGACTCGGCGGCTCGCGCCACCGCCTGTACGAACGCCAGGCTGTGCGGGTGGGCGAGGCCGTCGCCGCCCGTGATGTCGACCGCACCCAGCAGCCGCCCCGTGCGCGGATCGTGCACCGGCGCCGCGGCGCACGTCCAGGGCTGTACCGTGCGGATGAAGTGCTCGGCGGCGAACACCTGTACGGGCCGGTCCACGGCGACGGCCGTGCCCGGCGCGTTGGTGCCCATCGCCGTCTCCGCCCAGCGGGCGCCCGGCACGAAGTTCATCCGCCCGGCGCGCCGCCGGGTCGCCGGATGCCCCTCGACCCACAAGAGCCGCCCCTGGGTGTCGCAGACGGCGAGCAGGTGGCGGCCGTCCGCCGCGAACGTCCCCATCAGTTCGCGGAACAGCGGCATGACCCGGGCCAGCGGATGCTCCGCCCGGTACGCCCCGAGGTCGCCGTCGGCGAGCTCCACCGGGGCCGAGGTGTCGTCCGGGCTGACCTGCGCGCCCGCCGACCGGCGCCAGGACGCGGCGACGACCGGCCGCACCGGGCGGGCGACGGTGCCCGCCGCGGTGAACCGCTCATGAGCGCGGTGCAGTGCACGGGCCCGCTCGGACGGATCGGCGCCCGCCTCCAGGGCGATCCACGGATCGGTCAACTCGGCCTCCGGAGCGTGTGCGGGGGTGACGGTCGCCCGTCATCGTCGCTCCGGGCGGGCGGGCCGACAAGGAGGCGCTCACGGATCCGGACGGTCGGCACAGACCCTCCGCGCAAGCGCGGCTCAGGCGGAGTTGACCAGGTCCATGTAGCGTGACCAGTCCCAGTACGGGCCGGGGTCGGTGTGGTCCGTGCCCGGGACCTGGTAGTGGCCGATGATGTGGTCGCGGTCCTTGGGGATGCCGTGCCGGGCGCAGACGGACGCCGTCAGCAGCGCCGACTGCTCGTACATCGCGTCGGTGAAGTACGAGGGCTGGTCGACCCAGCCCTCGTGCTCGATGCCGACGCTGTGCGTGTTGTAGTCCCAGTTGCCCGCGTGCCAGGCGATGTCCTTCTCACGCACCATCTGCGCGATGTGCCCGTCGGCCGAGCGGACCAGGTAGTGCGCGGAGACCTTCTTCGAGGCGTCCTGGAAGATGTCGATCGTGTTCTGGTACGTCTCCTGCGTCACATGGATGATCACGTACTCGAAGGAGCACGTGGCCGGGCGGTTCGAGCGTGTGTAGTTGTACGGGGTCGCCGGAACGTACTCGGCGAGCGGGTAGTCCACGTCCTGCTCCTGCCGCTTCAGCGACTTCTGCCGCTCCCGGTCGCGTGCGTCGGCACGGCCCGCGGGCAGCCACAGCCCCGACGCGGCGGCGATCGCGCCGGTCCGCAGCATACGGCGACGGCTGAGTAATGACCTACCGGGTCTAGGTGTGTCCATGACAATCCTGTCCCTTCTTCTCTTCGGTTCGGACGGTGGGGCTTGTCGGCCCGCGCGGTCACAGGACGACGTACGGTTCGGGCCGTGGCAGCGTCGCCGCGATCTCGCGCAGCCGGGTGTGTGTCCCGCGGTGGGTCTCGCCCGCGGGCAGCCACTCCTTGCGGAGCTTGGCCACGCACGTGTAGTTGGTGTCGCAGACGTTGGCCAGCGGCGACTCGACGGTCTGCGTGACGAACTGGTAGGCGTCGAGCTCGCTCAGGCCGTGGTCGCGGACCAGCCAGTGCACCAGGTCGAGCTGCGAGATACGGAAGGCGTCCTCGAGCGGTCGCGCCGAACCCGTCGACATGATGTGCGTGTCCGACTCCAGGCGCGGCCACGGCGTCGAAAGGCCCTTGAGCAGTTCCACGATGACGACGGTGTGCATCGCGCACTCGACGGCGACGCCGCACGTCTCGCCCTCACCCTGCCGGGCGTGCCCGTCGCCCAGGCTGAGCAGCGCGCCCTCGACATTCACCCCGAGGTAGCAGGTGACGCCCGCGCGCATCTCAGGGGTGTCCATGTTGCCGCCGTGCGCGTCCGGCACAAGGGCCGAGCGCACCTCTAGGTTGGCGGGCGCCACCCCGACGGTGCCGTGCATCGGGTCCATCGGCAGCTCCGCCGTGAACGCGCTGTCGCGAGCGCTGAACCGGGCGGTGCGGCGCCCGCGGTCGAGCTCCCAGATCCAGACGGCCTCCGGCAGCGGCGGCTGGAGCGAGGCCGTGGCGTGCGTGGCGGTCAGCGCCCCGAACAGCGGCACCGTCGTCGACGCCGCCCAGTCGCGGGCCGGTTCCACCGCCACGAAGTGCACTGCCACCGTGTCGCCCGGCTCGGCGCCCTCGACGTGGAACGGGCCGGTCTGCGGATTGAGGTACGGAAACTCGCAGACCCCCGACACCAGGTCCTTCGCCGACCGCACCCGGCCCGCGAAACAGTCCTCCGTGTACAGGTCGAGCACCGTGCCCGGCGTGATACGCGCGACGGGTGGCGCCCCGCCGAACGTCCAGGCGAACTCGCCGGGTTCAGGACGCACGGTCAGCATCCGGGGATCGCTCATGACGGCGTGACTCCGCTCTGTGTGGGGTCGGGACGGCCGCTCGGCGCGGCGTCGTCGAGGTGGATCCGCGCGGTGTCGGCCACCCGCTCCGGATGCCGCCGCGCCAGCACGGCGAGCACCACGAGACCGATGGCGAGCCGGCCGCAGACGACCGGACCGGCGTACGAGACCGGCGGCGACAGCCGCGACACGAAGTCGAACGCGGGTATCCCCGCCGCCGTCAGCAGCGCGGGCACGAACGCGGCGATACCGAGCACGGGGAACAACAGGTGCCGCAGCGGACGCAGTTCGCTCCGCTCCCGGCGCAGGAAGTACCCCGCGCACGCCACGTTCACCACGATGTACACGCCGATGGTCACCGTGACGATCACGGTCGCCAGGAGCAGGAACGCCGTCACCGGGTCGTATCCGAGCCCGAGTCAGCACCTCGCGCAGGCCGACGGCGCCACGCCGCAGCCCTGGTCCGGCGGACGCGCTGCCGCCGCGAACGATGTCCCCCGGCACCAAAATCCCCCTCCCCGTGGACACGCCGCCACCCGCCGGAGCGGCCGGTGCGCGACGCCTCGCGTGAAGTACGGTACGGGGCCCGTCGGCTGGGGCGGAAGGGGGCGTGGCGCGCCTGTGGACAACTCGCCGGTTGTGAACAACCGCACGTCAGAGGTCCGAACCTCTGGCGGCGGAGCGGCCGAGGGAGCGGGCCGGGTCAGGGCGCGGCCGTGTCGTGCGCGACCGACATCGGGTCGTCGAGCACGGCCCGTACGACCGACTGGGCCGCGCCGAGCAGTGGCCCGTCCGGACCGATCCGCGAGACGACGACGCCGTCGGCCGGGCGCGCCGTGCGACGGGTCAACTCCCGCTCCAACGGCGGCAGGAGCCACGGCGCGAGCCGGGAGAGCGCTCCGCCGAGGACCACCGCGCGCGGGTCGAGCAGATGCACCGCCCCGGTCAGCGCGATACCCAGCGCCGTTCCGGCGCCCCGCAGCGCCCGCCGCGTGTCCCGGTCGCCCGCCTCGGCGCGCTCGGCGAGCAGCGTCACACGATCGGGCCCCGGACCGATCCCCGAGGCCCGCAACACCGCCTCCTCGCCCGCGTACTGCTCCAGGCATCCGCGCCCCCCGCACGGGCACTCGGGTCCCTCGGGCCGCACCGGCACGTGCCCCAGTTCGCCGGCGAAGCCGCGCGTCCCGCGCAGCAGCCCGCCTTCCACCACGAGCGCGGCACCGATACCGATCTCCGCCGACACATGGAGGAAGTCCGCGGGGCACTCCGCCGCCCGCCACAGCTCCGCCAGCGCCCCGAAGTTCGCCTCGTTGTCGACGCTCAGCGGCACGTCGACGGGGAGCAGCGCCGCCACGTCGGTGTCCTGCCAGCCCAGGTTGGGGGCGCTCGCCACCGTGCCGGTGTCCCGGACCACCCGGCCGGGCACCGCGACCGCGAGCCCCACCGGAGCGAGACCCAGCGTCTCCGCCTCGACGGTCACCCGCTTGACCAGGTCGGCGAGTTCGCGCAGGACGACGCGCGGGGCGCGGCCCCGGTTGCCCACGCGCCGCTCGGCGCGCGCGCGGACCTCGCCGCGCAGGTCCATCGCACACACCGCGAGATGGTCCACGCCCACCTCCGCGCCGAACCCGGCCGGGCCCCGCTCGCTCACCGCGAGCGCCGAACCCGGCCTGCCCACGCCACCGGGCCGCTGCCGCCCCAACTCCTCCAGGAGCCCCGCCCTGATCAACTCGTCGACGAGCGTCGACACCGCGGCGCGGGTCAGCCCGATCCGCTGAGCCACCGAAGCCCGCGACACCGGACCGTCGGCGGCCACCGTGTGCAGAACCCGTGACAGGTTGCGGCGGCGCATGCCCTGCTGAGTGTCGGGCGTACCCGGTCGGTGGCGGTGCATCGGTGCGGTCATACCGTCATGCTCCCAGGGCGGCGCCGTGCGGATGGGCGCGGGGCGGGTGAGCGGCCGGCGCGCGGGCAGCGGCCGGCCGCCGCTCCTTGTCGCGTCGCGCTGCTCGTCGTCCGTCCGGCGCGAGGACTTCTCACCGCGCCCCCAGCAGCGGCCCCGCGTCCGCCAGGACCCCCGAGATCCGCCGCAGCGTCTCCTCGTCCCGCTCCACCGGGTCGAGCACGCTGCCCCGCGCGGTGTCCCAGCGGCGCGCCACGGCCGCCGGGTCCTCACCGGTCAGCAGCCCCGCGGCCTGCGCGGCGGCGCCGAGCGCCACCAGCTCACGAGCCTCGGGGATCCGTACGGCCCGCCCCGACAGACGCCGCACCGTCTCCTGCCAGGCGGTGCCCCGAGCCCCACCGCCGATGAGCACCAGGGGAGCCGGGGGAGCGGCGGGGTCCGCCCCGCCCGCCGGGCCGTCGGCCGCGTCCTCCGCGTCCACGGCGAGCACCCGGTCGAGCGCGTCGAGCAGCGCGTGCACCGCCCCGTCGTACGCCGCCTGCAGCAGCTGGCCGCCGGTCGTGTCCTGGCGCACCCCGGTCAGCAGGCCCGACGCGTGCGGCAGGTCCGGGGTGCGCTCCCCGTCGAGATACGGCAGCACCGTGGCGGTGCCGCCCGCCTCCACAGCCTCCCGGTCCAGGCCGAGCAGGGTGGCGATCCGGTCGACGGCCTGTGTGCAGTTGAGCGTGCAGGCCAGCGGCAGCCAGCCGCCGCGCGCGTCCGCGAACCCGGCGACGGTGCCGGTCGGGTCGGCGGGCCGCCGCCGCGACACCGCGTACACGGTCCCCGAGGTGCCAAGGCTCAGCACGGGCGTGCCGGGCAGCAGCCCCAGACCGAGGGCCGCCGCGGCGTTGTCACCCGTGCCCGCCGCGACCAGCGTGCCCGTGGAGAAGGGCAGGTCGCCGTGCGACTCGCGCACCGTGCCCGCCACCTCGCCGGGCCCGACCACGCGCGGGAGCAGCGCCGGGTCGAGCCCGACGCTCGCCAGCACTTC
Organism: Streptomyces beihaiensis; assembly: GCF_026274175.1. Taxonomy (GTDB): domain Bacteria; phylum Actinomycetota; class Actinomycetes; order Streptomycetales; family Streptomycetaceae; genus Streptomyces; species Streptomyces beihaiensis. The sequence continues at coordinate 29,219 of NZ_JAPHNL010000168.1, read as the reverse complement.
CTCGTCGTACGCCTCGGTCGCCGACGCCCACCAGCCGGTGCCGGACGCGTCGCCCCGGTCCGTGGTTCCCGTCCCGGTCAGCCGCCCGGTCAGATAGTCGTGCGGCAGCCGTACGGCCGCCGTCGCCGCGGCCGCCTCCGGTTCGTGCTCGGTCAGCCACGCCCACTTCGACACGGTGAACGAGGCGCCAGGCACGCTGCCGCAGCGGTCCGCCCAGGCCCTCGCCCCGCCCAGCTCCTCGACGAGCCGCCGGGCCTGCGGCGCGGAGCGCACGTCGTTCCACAGCAGCGCGGGCCGCACCGGCCGCCCCCGCGCGTCGAGCGTGACCAGGCCGTGCTGCTGCCCGCCGACGGCCACGGCCGCGGCACGGTGGGCCGCCTCGCCGCACTGGGCGAGCGCGGCGCACAGGGCCTCGAACCACTGCTCGGGGTCACTCTCGCGGCCCGCGCCCGTCGTGACGGTGTGCGGAGCCTGGCCGCTCGCCACGACCGCGCCCGTAGCGACGTCGACGACCAGAACCTTCGTGGACTGCGTGGAACTGTCGACCCCGACGACGTAGGGCCCATCGGTAGCTGACATGCGGCTCTCCCTGTAAGCGAGTACGTACGCGGATGGCTCTTCCCAGCGGCGTGCCCGCATACTAATTTGTAAATCGGCATGACGAAATGGTTCGGCGCCCGGCGGGTGCCGAACCGACCGCGAACGGCGAGGGAGCCGCGAGATGACGTACCAGCCCACACCCGACGACAAGTTCACCTTCGGCCTGTGGACGGTCGGCTGGCAGGGCCGCGACCCGTTCGGCGACGCCACCCGGCCCGCGCTCGACCCCGTCGAGTCCGTGCGGCGCCTGGCCGAGCTCGGCGCGCACGGCGTGACCTTCCACGACGACGACCTGATCCCGTTCGGGGCCTCCGAGGCCGAGCGCGAGTCCTGTGTCAAGCGGTTCCGGCAGGCCCTCGACGCCACCGGCATGACGGTGCCCATGGCCACCACGAACCTGTTCACGCACCCGGTGTTCAAGGACGGCGCCTTCACCGCCAACGACCGCGACGTGCGGCGCTACGCGCTGCGCAAGACGATCCGCAACATCGACCTCGCCGTCGAGCTCGGCGCGAAGACGTACGTCGCCTGGGGCGGCCGCGAGGGCGCCGAGTCGGGAGCCGCCAAGGACGTGCGGGCCGCTCTCGACCGGATGAAGGAGGCATTCGACCTGCTCGGCGCGTACGTCACCGAGCAGGGGTACGACCTGAGGTTCGCCATCGAGCCCAAGCCGAACGAGCCGCGCGGCGACATCCTGCTGCCCACCGTCGGCCACGCGCTCGCCTTCATCGAACGCCTGGAGCGCCCCGAGCTGTACGGCGTCAACCCGGAGGTCGGCCACGAGCAGATGGCGGGCCTGAACTTCCCGCACGGCATCGCCCAGGCACTGTGGGCGGGCAAGCTCTTCCACATCGACCTCAACGGCCAGTCCGGCATCAAGTACGACCAGGACCTCAGGTTCGGCGCGGGCGACCTGCGGGCCGCGTTCTGGCTGGTCGACCTTCTGGAGTCGGCGGGCTACGCGGGCCCGCGCCACTTCGACTTCAAGCCGCCGCGCACCGAGGGCTTCGACGGTGTGTGGGCGTCGGCCGCCGGATGCATGCGCAACTACCTGATCCTCAAGGAGCGTGCCGCGGCCTTCCGCGCCGACCCCGAGGTCCAGCAGGCGCTGCGCGACTCGCGCCTGGACCAGCTCTCCCGCCCGACCGCCGACGACGGGCTCGCCGAACTCCTCGCCGACAAGACGGCGTTCGAGGAGTTCGACGTCGCCGCGGCGGCCGAGCGTTCCATGGCGTTCGAGCGGCTCGACCAGCTCGCGATGGACCACCTGCTCGCCGCGCGCGGCTGAACCACCTGGACGGCGCCTCCCGGAGGGAGGCGCCGCCGAGTGAGGGACGGACAGGCGAAGACTCAGCAGTGGTTGGGCACGTTGCCCTTGTCGTTCCCCTTCAGGTAGATGGCGCTGACGTAGCCGATGCCACCGCTGTTGAGCTTCAGACGGACCCAGTTGCGGTTGGTGATGCCGAGGTCGGTGACGAGATCTCCTTCCAGCCAGCACTGTGCGGTGTAGCTGTATCCGGGGTTGACGTAGCTGACGACGCGTTCACTGACGGCCGGGCCGTCAGCGTGGACATTGCCGTGCGCCCAGGCGACGACCATGGTGTCAGCGAGCGCCGGAGCGGCGCCCAGGACGGATGCGGACAAGAGGGCGGCGCTCGCCCCGCAGAGGGCGAGGGCTCGCTTGGTCTTCGCTGCGGCCATGTGTGGTGTGTTTTCCCGTGTGAGCCGATGCCGTACGGCCTTGGTCCCCGACTGCGCGGCGGGACGTGATCCACGCTGACGGATGCCGGCGGGCGCGCTCAATCGCTGAACGGGAGGAGTGCGTGGACCGGTGTTCGCGGCGCGTCTTCGCAGGTCAGCGGCTGCGCCGGTGGCGCCGCGCGAGTTTCGGCCACGCGCTGCGGGGACCTGAGGCGCGGGGCCTCGGGCGCGGGGCCCTCGGACGCCCGGTCCCGCTCAGGCGCCGATCCACACCGTCGTCACGTTGCAGAACTCCTTGATGCCGTGGTCCGACAGCTCGCGCCCGTACCCGGAGCGCTTCGCGCCGCCGAACGGCAGGGCCGGGTGCGAGGCCGTCATGCCGTTGACGAACACACCGCCCGCGCCGCTGTCCCGCACGAAACGCTCGATCTCGTCGTCCTCGCGGGTCCACAGGTTCGAACTCAGCCCGAAAGGCGTGTCGTTGGCGACGGAGATCGCCTCGTCGAGATCCGCGACCCGGTACAGCGTGGCCACCGGGCCGAACGTCTCCTCCCGGTGGACGCGCATCTCGGGCGTGATCTCGGCCAGCACCGTCGGCGCGTAGAACCAGCCACGCTCGCCGAGCCCGTCGGGCCGTTGCCCGCCGCACAGCACCGTGGCACCGCACTCCACGGCGTCGTCGACCAGCGCCTCCAGGTCGGAGCGGCCCTGCTCGGTGGAGAGCGGGCCGACGTCCGTGTCCTCGTCGAGCGGGTCGCCCACCCGCAGCGCCCGCATCCCGGCGACGAACGCGTCGGTGAACGCGTCGAACACGGCCGTGTGGACGATGAACCGTTTCGCCGCGATGCACGACTGCCCGTTGTTCTGCACCCGCGCGGTGACGGCCGTGCGCGCCGCCCGCTCCACGTCCGCCGACGGCAGCACCACGTACGGGTCGCTGCCGCCCAGCTCCAGGACCGTCTTCTTGACCTCGTCGCCCGCCACCGACGCCACCGCCCGGCCCGCCGGTTCGCTGCCGGTCAGCGTCGCCGCGGCGACCCGCGGATCGCGCAGCACGCCCTCGACCGCCCCCGACCCGATCAGCAGCGTCTGGAAGCAGCCCTCGGCAAAGCCCGCCCTGCGGAACAGGTCCTCCAGGTACAGGGCCGTCTGCGGCACGTTCGACGCGTGCTTGAGCAGCCCCACGTTCCCCGCCATCAAAGCGGGCGCCGCGAACCGTACGACCTGCCACAGCGGGAAGTTCCACGGCATCACGGCCAGCACCACGCCGAGCGGCCGGTAGCGGACCAGCGCGCGGACCGCGCCGGAGTCCTTCACGTCCGCGTCGGCCGGATGCTCGTCCGACAGGAGTCGCTCGGCGTGCTCCGCGTACCAGCGCATGGTGCGCGCGCACTTGGCGGCCTCGGCGCGCGCCGCCGCGATCGGCTTGCCCATCTCGGTCGTCATCAGCCGGGCGATGTCCGGGGCGTCGGCGTCGAGCAGATCGGCGGCCTGCCGCAGCAGCCGGGCCCGCTCGGGGAACGCCGAGGTGCGGTAGGTGTCGAACGCGTCGGCGGCCAGGGCGATGCTGCGGTCGAGATCCTCCGGAGAGAGGGCGTCGAACGTCGTGAGGGTTTCGCCGGTCGTGGGGTTGACCGTGGCGATGGGCATGAGAGCGACCTCCTCGGGTTCCGTCCGGGGCGCTGCGGACACCTCTACGACCCTCCCGCGCCACGCCCGAGCGCGCAACGCGGGCCGCGCCGCACGTGCGGCGCCCGCCGGCCTCAGATCTGCTCGGCGAGCCGGTCGACGAAGACCCTCTGCGCCTTCACGACCCGCTCGCGTGCCGCGTCGAGCCCGAACCACGCCACCCGGTCCAGCTCGGGAAACTCCCGCGTACGACCCGAGCCGCGCGGCCACTCCATCGTGAACGTGCCCGGCACGACATCCGCCGGATCGAGGTCGGCCTCGAGCGCCCACACGGTGACGTGCTTGCCGCCCGCCTGCACCGCCTCGCCCAGCGGCAGCGGCGTCCCGTCCGGCACACCGAGCCCCAGCTCCTCACAGAACTCCCGGCACGCCGCGTCCCAGGGCCGCTCGTCCGCCTCGTACTCGCCCTTGGGCACCGTCCACGCGCCCGCGTCCCGCCGCGCCCAGAACGGGCCGCCCATATGGCCGAGCAGCACCTGCGTCCCGGTGGACGCGCGGCGAAAGAGCAGCAGGCCCGCGCTGTGCGGTGTACGTCGCTTCGGACCGGTCACGGCTCACTCCCACGGGTCACGCTGCAGCATGCGGATGACGGCGAGCACGCGCCGGTTGTCGTCCTCCGACACGGGCAGGCCCAGCTTTGCGAAGATCGCCGCCACGTGCTTCTCGACGGTGCCCGCCGACACGTGCAGCCGCTGGGCGATCGCCCCGTTGGAGCGGCCCTCGGCCATCAGCGTCAGCACGTCCCGCTCACGATCGGTCAGCGCGGACAGCTGCTCGGTGCGGCGGCCCGCACCGGCGAGCTGGGTGACCACCTCGGGGTCGAGGGCGGTGCCGCCCGCCGCCACCCGTTCCAGCGCGTCGGTGAACTCGGCGACATTGGCGACCCGTTCCTTGAGCAGATAGCCCACGCCCGCCGAGCCCTGCGCGAGCAGCCGGGTCGCGTACTTCGTCTCGACGTACTGGGAGAAGAGCAGCACACCTGTCCCCGGAAGCTCGTGGCGGATGTCGATCGCCGCGCGCAGCCCGTCGTCGGTGTGGGTCGGGGGCATCCGGATGTCCACCACGCAGACGTCGGGACGGTGCTCGGCGACGGCCGCGCGCAGCGCGTCGGCGTCCGCCACCGAGGCCGCGACCTCGTGGCCACGCATCGTCAGCATCTGGGCGAGCAACTCCCGCAGCACGGCGGCGTCCTCGGCGATCACTACGCGCATGGGTGCAGCCTCGCACACGACTGACCGGCACGCTCAGGCATGGAGCGGCAACCTCACCCTCACCGTCGTCGGACCCCCTTGGGGGCTGTGCACCGTCAGTTCACCGTCGACCGTGCGCGCCCGCTGCACGAGCCCCGCCAGGCCGCCGCCGTCGGCGATCCGGGCACCGCCCCGCCCGTCGTCGGTCACGCGCAGCCGCAACGTGCCGTCGCCGGTGGACAGTTCGACGCCGCAGCGGCTCGCCCCGCTGTGCTTGATGACGTTGGCGAGCAGCTCGGCCACACAGTAGTAGGCGAGGCTCTCGATCGCCGGAGTCGGCCGGTTCGGCACGTCCACCGTCACGTCGACGGGCAGCGCGGCCCGCGCGCCGAGCGTCGTCAGGGCGTCGGCCAGTCCGCCGTCGAGCGCCGGCGGATGCAGCCCGCGCGAGAGGTCACGCAGTTCGGTGAGGGTCTCGGCGGCGTTGTCGCGCGCCATCTCGACCAGCCGGCGCAGCTCGGGCCGGTCCCGCTCGTCGAGCTGCTCGCGCACCATGTCGAGGCTCATCGCGAGTGCGGCGAGCCGCACCTGCGCCCCGTCGTGCAGATCGCGCTCCAGGCGGCGCAGCCGCTGCGCGGCGTCATCGACGGCCAGCGCCCGCGTCTCCTCCAGATCCCGTACCCGTTCGGTGAGTTCACCCGGGCCGAGGAGCGCCCGCACGAGCCGCCCGTCCACCGCGACGACGCCCCGCGTCAGCCACGGCGCGACGAGCAGAATCGCGCACCCCGCGGCGGTCGCCGCGAACGCACCGCCGAGCGAGCCGAGCGCGGGCTCGCCGCCGAACGGCAGCGGCGTCATCAGCCTCAGGTCGTGCTGTCCCGCCACCCACCGCACCGGCGCGAGGACGTTCACCGCACCGACCACCCACCAGGCCACCGCGTACAGGCCGAGCGTCGCCGGCGGCAGCCGCACCAGCACGTACGCCACCGAGCGCCACGCCGCACCGTCCCGCAACCGCGCCTCCACGGCGGCGAACAGCCCACCGCGCGAGGACACGACCGGCGGCGCCGCGACCCGCTCACCGAGCAGCCAGGCGGCCAGCAGCCGTTGCAGTGCCCCCAGGCCGCGGGCCAGCGCGAGGCCCGCCACCAGGAAGAGCATGCCGAGCACCGCGCCGACCAGCGTCAGCGTGAACGCGGCGCCGACCGCGAGGGCGGCCACCACGAGCAGGAAACCCGCGAGCGCGGGGACGTAGGACAGCAGGCAGTACGCCGCCCGCGCCCACGCCCGCCGCGTCAGGGGCGCCGTCAGCACCGCCCGCACGGCGCCCGCGTCGCGCGGTTCACGCATCGCGCCGCACCAGGAGTCGTCCGCCGACCGCGAGCAGCGCCGCCGAGTAACCGCACAGGACCACGAACCCGGCCCACGGCGAGAGCATGCCGTCGACCGGCACGGTCACCGCGAGGGAGTTGCCCGCGATCATCGTCGGGAAGAATTTCGCGACCACAGTGCCGGTCGTCCCCGACAGCAGCGCGGGCAGCACGAACGTGATGCCGACCAGAGCGCCGATCGCGCTCGCCGTGTGCCGGGTGATCGCCCCGACACCGATGCCCATGAGACCCACCAGGGCAAGGTACGCGCCCGACAGCAGGATCGCGCGCAGCACGTCCGGGTCGCCGAGCGAGGGATGCGGCACATCGGCGGCGAGTGCCCTGCGGCCCGCCAGGAACGTCACGAAAGTGACCGCTTCGCCGAGCACCAGCGCGAGAGCGCCGAACACCGCCGCCTTCGCCGCGAGCGCCATCCGCCGGTCGGGGATCGCCGCGAGTGTCGAGCGGATCGTGCCGGTCGAGTACTCCCCGGTGACGACCAGGACGCCCAGCACCCCGACGATCAGCTGGCCCAGCGCCACCCCGGCCAGCACGTTGTTGGTCGGATCGAAGGAGGCGACCTTCGCGGCGCCGTGCGGCGGCTTGGTGTTGGCCATCGTCACGACACCCATGGTGACCATGCCGACGACCGTCAGGAGCAGCGCGTACGCCGTGGAGCGCAGGCTGCGCAGCTTGATCCACTCCATGCGGGCGGCCTGCCGCAGACCGTAGTGCCCGCCGTGCGCGGGCCGGTACGTCATCGTGCTCATCGCCGGGTCCCCTCGCCGGCGCGCGTGGCGCCGGTGTACGTGGCGCTCGCCTCGGTCAGTGCGAAGAACGCCTCTTCCAACGACCGCCCGGACGCGGTGAGTTCGGCGACCGACGTGTCGGCCAGCAGGCGGCCCGAACCGATCACGACGAGATGGTCGGCGGTCAGTGCCATCTCGCTGATCAGATGGCTCGACAGCAGGACCGTGCGGCCCTCGGCGGCCAGCGACCGCATCAGCTCCCGGATCCAGCGCACCCCTTCGGGATCGAGCCCGTTGACCGGCTCGTCGAACAGCAGCACCGGTGGGTCGCCGAGCAGCGCGGCCGCGATGCCGAGCCGCTGTGCCATGCCCAGCGAGAACGACCCGGCCCGCTTGCCCGCCACCGAGGTCAGGCCGACGGTCTCCAGGACCGCGTCGACCCGCTCCGCCTCGATGCCGCCGCCCGCTGCGAGCGCCGCGAGGTGGCTGCGCGCGCTGCGGCCGGGGTGGAAGGTGCGGGCTTCAAGGAGGGCGCCGACCTCGCGCAGCGGCCAGCTCAACCCGCGGTAGGGACGGCCGCCGATGGTGACGTGCCCCGCGTCCGGCCGGTCGAGCCCCATGATCATGCGCATGGTGGTGGACTTGCCGGAGCCGTTCGGCCCGAGGAACCCCGTCACGCTTCCGGGGCGCACCCCGAAACCGAGGTCCTCGACGGCGACCGTCCCGCCGTACCGTTTGGTCAGACCCCTGACCTCGATCATCACGACTCCCTGGTCCTGTCCGTGAGGGGAAATCACGGTGCGTCGGATTGACGTGCTCCACGCTAGGAACGGGGGAGGCGAGCCGGAACGAGGATGTCCTGCGAGCCGCCCGGGGGAAAACCCCCAGGGCACGTCACGGCCGGGGACCGCCGTCCGCGACGCCGGGGTGCGCCGCGAGGACGGACTCCACCGTGTCCGCCTCGTCGGCGCGCTTGTCCTGCCGGTACCGCACGACCCGCGCGAAGCGCAGCGTCACGCCCGCCGGATACCGCGTCGAGCGCTGCAGGCCGTCGTAGGCGATCTCGACGACCAGCTCGGGCCGCACCCGCACCACATGCCCGTCGTCAGCGACCGCGAGCCCGAGCAGCCGCTCGGTCTGCCAGGTCAACAGCGCGTCCGTGAGCCCCTTGAAGGTCTTGCCGAGCATCGCGTACGAGCCGTCGGCGGTACGCGCCCCCAGGTGCAGGTTGGAGAGCTTGCCGGTGCGGCGCCCGTGCCCCCACTCCGCGGCGAGGACCACCAGGTCGAGCGTGTGCACGGGCTTCACCTTCAACCAGGCCGCGCCCCGGCGGCCCGCGCTGTACGGGGACGCGAGGGCCTTGACGACCACGCCCTCGTGACCGCGGTCGAGCGCGTCGGCGAAGAAGGCGTCCGCGGCGTCGCGCTCGGGCGGGCGCGACGTGTCCTTGACCAGGATCCGGCCCACCCGCATGGGCCCCGGCACCAGCCGTGCCAGATGGGCGTGACGCTCCTGGAGGGGAAGGTCGAGCAGGTCGTGCCCGTCCACGTACAGGGCGTCGAAGAACACGGGCGACACCGGCAGCCGGGCGGCGGCGCCCGCCACGTCCACGCGTGAGCCGACCCGGCCCGCCACCTCCTGGAAAGGCCGCGGTCTGCCGCTGTCGTCGAGGGCGATGATCTCGCCGTCCAGAATGAACCGCTCGCCCGCGAGAGCGGTGACGGCGGCGGTCACGTCGGGCAGCCGGTCGGTGATGTCGTCGAGGGTGCGGGTGTAGACGCGGACCTGGGGTCCGTCGCGGTGCACCTGGACCCGGATGCCGTCGAGCTTCTCCTCGACGGCGCACGGCCCCACCTTGTCCAGTGCCTCACCGACCGACCGTGCCGTGTGCGCCAGCATCGGCTGCACCGGGTGCTCGACGGTGAGCCGGAAGTCGGCGACGGCCTCGGGCCCCCGCGCCAGGAGGGCCCGCGCGACGGGCTGCAGCCCGCCCGCGAGCATCACCGCACGCCGTACGTCGGCGGCGGGCGCACCGGTCGCCCGTGCCAGACCTTCGAGCGCGACCGCGTCGAGCGCGCCCTGCCGTACCTCGCCCGTCACGAGCCCGAACAGGAACTTCTGCTCTTCGGCGGTCGCGGCGCCCATCAGCTCGCCGACGAGCCGTTTGCGTTCGGCCTGGGAGCCGGGGCCCGCGACATCGCCGAGTGCGGTCATCGCGGCGTCGGCGTCCTGCACGGTGAGGTGTGGCTCGGCGGCCGGGGCGACGGGCTCGCCGAGCACCCGCCACCCGACACCGAGCCGCCCCTGGGGAAGCCGCCCGGCGAGGTACGGGATCACGACCGCCACGTCCTGCGGCTCGGTGTCCCGAAAGAGCTCGGCGAGCAGTTCGACCTTGCGCGACCGCGCCGAGGCGGCGGCGACGTCCTGGGACACCTGCGCGAGCCGGGACAGCAGCATGCAGCCATGGTGCTACGTGCCGTCGGCCAGCGCACGGGGGCCGCGGTCCCCGTGCGCCGCTATCCGGCCCGGCAGACCCAGAGAGGGCCGACCCATGGGTGGCAGGCGGGGTCGGAGGTCCCCGGCGGAGCGGTGGGCGTCGGCTCGGTGGGAGGGAGGTCCGGGTCTGGGGTCGGGGCCGGGGTCGAGGGCATCGGATCGGGTGTAGTCGCTGTGGGTGTGGGTGTGGGTGTGGGTGTGGGTGTGGTCGGGGTGGCGGGTGGTGTGGACGGTGCCGGGGTGGCGGGCTGTCGCGTCTTGGTGGGGGCCGGGGCAGGGGGTGCCTCCGGAGCGGTGTCCGGGGAGCCCGAGGGGGCGGGGGAGCGGGGCGCGGCCGGTGGGGCGGGCGGCACCGCGGCCCCGGACGGCGACCGCGGCGGCTTCGGTGGTGCGGGCTGTGCCGATTGTTCCGATGGTGCCGGTTGCCGCGGCGGCGTCGACTGTGCCGACCGTGACGGCTGCGTCGGCCGGGGCGCCGGTGTGTGGACCGCAGGCGCTGTGGACCGGTCAGGCGCGCGGCCGGCGTCGTCCGTTCGCTTCGGGGCATCGCTGGTCACGGCCGCCGCGCGCTCCCGCGGCGCCTGGCCCCCGCCGGAGGTGAGCAGCAGTCCACCCGCGACGGCCGCACCGGCGACGGTCACGCCGAGGGCACCCACCACGGCGGCGGGCGCCTTCGCCCCACCGGCGAACGCGTGCCGCACACCGTGAAGCAGTCCGGAACCGTGCCCGCCGCCGTGCGCGGTGGTCGGCGCCGCACCGGCGGCCGTGCCCGAACCCGTGGCCGGCGGCAGCAGGAACCTGCCGGCGCCACCCAGGGCGAAGACCAGCAACGCGGGACCGACCAGGGCGGGCAGCCGGTCGTTGACTCGGATCAGCACGGCGAGCCGGGTCCGGCAGTCGTCGCAGCCGTCGGTGTGGGCGAGGAGGGCCTCGGACCGGCGCGTCGAGGCGGCGCCGCGCACATGCGCGGGCATCCGCTCCCAGTACGCCTGGCAGGCCGGGTCCTCCGGTGTGCCGGGGTGGGCGGCCAGGAACGCCTCGCGCAGGCCCTCGCGTGCCCGGTGCAGCAGTACCGCTGTCGCGCCGCTGCCCGCGCCGATGCCCCGGCCCACCTCCTCCAGCGGCCGGCCCTCCGCCTCCGCGAGCCACAGTGCCTTCACCCAGCGCCGGGGCAGCCGCGCCAGGACACGGGTGAGCAGATCCACGCCCTCGGCGTGCGCCCCGGGGTCCGGCCCCGTGGCCGTCTGCGCCGGGATCGTCACGCCCTCGCGCTCCTGCGGGTCGACCGGAGTCTCGCGCGCGGCGCCGCGGCCCGCCGTCGCCGCGAGGTGGCGCACCGTCGTCGTGAGATAGGCCGGCAGGTTCTCGATCTCGTGCCCGGCCGCGAGCCGCCGCCACACCCGGAAGTGCGCCTCGGCGACGAGGTCGTCGGCGAGCCAGGGGCTGCCGGTGAGCGAGCGCGCGTACGCGACGAGGCGAGACTGCTCCGCCTCGTAGACACGTGCGTACGCGGCCGGCCCTGTTCCGGCTTCCGTGACGACAGCGGGTATCGGCGCGGCGGCGGAGCCGTCGGTCATGAGGGGACTCTTTCGTCCGACGTCAACAGGCAGGCCCGACTGCGGATCAGGCACGGTTTGGAACCGTAATTGACAAATGTCGGATTATGGAGGTGAGTGTGGTGCAGGTCACAGAAGCTGTTCGGGAAACGCCGTAATGAATCCGGCCGCTCCCGCGTCGAAAGGGCACAGCGAAACCCGCACCACACCGAGGGAGCCCGCCATGCCCGCCACTTTGCCCGGCACCGTCGAACAGACCGTCCGCGCCCGCCTCGTCACCGCCGACGGACGGGGCCCCGAGCGCGCCGTCACGGTCGCGCTGCGCTACACGGCCGCAGACCCGCTCGCCGTCCACCTCGTCTTCCCGCCCGAGGTCACGCTCGCCGGTCGCGAGGTCACCTGGACGTTCGGGCGGTCGCTCCTGGCGGAGGGGCTGGGCACGCCCGCCGGCGGCGGCGACGTGCACGTCTGGCCGTGCGGCCGGGCCCGTACCGTCATCGAGCTGCACGCGCCCGAGGGAATGGCCGTGGTCCAGTTCGACACGTCGGCGCTGCGCCGCTTCCTGGAGCGCTCGTACGCGGTCGTCCCGGTCGGCGCGGAGGACGTCGGGGCCGTGATCGAACGGGCCCTCACCGCCCTCTTCCGCGCCGACGAGGGCGGCGAGGGCGAGTGAGGGCCGCCGATCGGCTCAGGCCGCGCCGAGCTCCTTCTCGATCGCCGCGACGACCTCCGGCGCGTCCGGCGTCGTCTGCGGGGCGAACCGCGCGACGACCTCGCCGGAGCGGCCGACCAGGAACTTCTCGAAGTTCCAGCGGATGTCGCCGGTGTGGCCCTCCGCGTCCGGCGCGTCGACGAGGTTCGCGTAGAGCGCGTGCCGGCCGGGGCCGTTGACCTCGACCTTCTCCGTCATCGGAAAGGTCACCCCGTACGTGGCCGAGCAGAACGCGGCGATCTCGTCGGCGCTGCCCGGCTCCTGGCCCATGAACTGGTTGCACGGCACCCCGAGGACGGTCAGGCCCCGGGCCGCGTACTGCTCCTGTAGCTGTTCCAGCGCCGTGTACTGCGGAGTCAGGCCGCACTTGGAGGCGACGTTGACGACGAGGACGGCGCGGCCGTCGTACTGTGCGAGGTCGGTCTCGCCGCCCTGGAGAGAGCCGATCCGGATGTTCTCGAAAACAGACATGGGGCGATGTTAGGTCCCGGCCCCCGCCCACTCGGACGTGTCCTGGCCCTGACGGCGCAGCCGCCCGCGTCCGATCAGCTCCACCGTGACCGCCACGGCGCACGCCTGCACCGCCATCAGCGCGACCAGGACGAAGAGTTGCACGGCCCCGGCCATGACCGGCGACGCGCCGCCGAGCAGCATGCCGACGAACGCGCCCGGCAGCGTCACGAGCCCCACCGTGCGCGTCTGGTCGAGGCCGGGCAGCAGGGCGTCCGACGCCGCGGGCCGCGCGATCTCCAGGCGGGCGTCGCGGGGCAGCAGTCCGAGCGCCAGGCACGCCTCCACCTCGCCCCGGCGGGCCGTGAGTTCGTCGAGGGCGCGGCGTCCCGCGAGCACGGTCGCCGTGAGCGCGCCGCCGATGAGGATGCCGGTGACCGGGACGACGGCGATGCCCCGCGGCGGCAGCAGACCACAGGCGACCAGCGAGCCGACGACCGGCGCCACCGGGGCACCGATCGGCACCGCCGCCCACACCCAGCTGCGGTCGCGCGTGACGCGGCGGCCGGCTGTCCGCGCCGCCACCGCGAACATCAGCAGCAGGAAGCCGACGAGCGCCGCCCCGTGGTGCACCACCCAGCCGATCACCACCGACACCCCGGCGAGCTGGAGCGCGGCTCGCACCCCCGCGACCGCGATGTCCCGCGCCCGGCGCCGGGACCCGTCCGGTGCGAGCCGGAACACCGCGGCGGCCGTCATGGCCAGCAGCAACAGGACGACCAGGGCGGCCGCGAGGCCGCGCCCCACGGGCAGCAGGGTGGCCGCCACCACGATTCGCTCACGCACGCGTGCAGCGTAGAGCGCCGCGCCTTTGCGCCGGTGGTGCGGTGCCCGGCGTCCGTGCGCGACGATGGGCGGGCGACAACCAAGCGTGAGAGTCGACGCGACGAGAAAGAGGGCTGACCGTCATGGCACAGCAGGTGCGGGGCGTGATCGCGCGGACCAAGGGCGCGCCGGTCGAGATCGAGACGATCACCGTGCCCGATCCGGGACCTGGTGAGGCGGTGGTCGACATCCGGGCGTGCGGGGTGTGCCACACGGATCTGCACTACCGGGAGGGCGGGATCAACGACGATTTCCCGTTCCTGCTGGGCCACGAGGCCGCCGGAGTCGTCGAGTCGGTGGGCGAGGGCGTCACCGAGGTGACACCCGGCGACTACGTGATCCTCAACTGGCGTGCGGTGTGCGGCCAGTGCCGCGCCTGCCGCCGGGGCCGCCCTCAGTACTGCTTCGACACGCACAACGCGAAGCAGAAGATGACGCTGGCCGACGGGACCGAACTGTCGCCCGCGCTCGGCATCGGGGCGTTCGCCGAGAAGACGCTGGTGGCGGCCGGACAGTGCACCAAGGTCGACCCGGCGGCCTCGCCCGCGGCGGCCGGGCTGCTCGGCTGCGGCGTGATGGCGGGCATCGGCGCCGCCATCAACACCGGAGGCGTGGGGCGCGGCGACTCGGTCGCCGTCATCGGCTGCGGCGGCGTGGGCGACGCAGCCGTGGTCGGCTCCCGGCTCGCCGGAGCCGCGAAGATCATCGCGGTCGACATCGACGACAAGAAGCTCACCACGGCGCGTGAGCTCGGTGCCACACACACCGTCAACTCGCGTACCGCCGACCCGGTCGAGGCGGTACGGGAGCTGACCGGCGGGTTCGGCGCCGATGTCGTCATCGAGGCGGTCGGCCGTCCGGAGACGTACGAACAGGCATTCTACGCGCGGGACCTGGCCGGAACCGTGGTCCTCGTCGGCGTGCCGACCCCACAGATGCGCATCGATCTGCCGCTGCTCGACGTGTTCGGGCGCGGCGGCGCGCTCAAGTCGTCCTGGTACGGGGACTGCCTGCCCTCGCGCGACTTCCCGATGCTCATCGACCTGTATCTGCAAGGCCGCCTGGACCTCGACGCGTTCGTGACCGAGACGATCGCCCTGGAGGATGTGGAGAAGGCGTTCGAGCGGATGCACCACGGCGACGTCCTGCGCTCGGTGGTGGTGTTCCGATGACGGGCGCCCCCGCTGCGGCCCGGATCGAGCGCCTGGTGACGTCGGGCACGTTCTCGCTCGACGGCGGCACCTGGGACGTCGACAACAACGTGTGGCTCGTCGGGAACGACGACGAGGTCGTCGTGGTCGACGCCGCCCACGACGCGGAGGCGATCGCCGAGGCGGTCGGCCGGCGACGCCTGGCGGCCATCGTGTGCACCCACGCGCACGACGACCACATCGACGCGGCGCCCGAGCTGGCCGCCCGCACCGGCGCCCCGATCCTGCTGCACCCGGCCGACACCGAGCTGTGGAAGCGTACGCACCCGGACCGCGCCCCCGACGGCGAACTGGCCGACGGGCAGCGCCTGACCGTGGCGGGCGTGGAACTGACCGTGCTGCACACGCCGGGGCACTGCCACGGCGCGGTGAGCCTGTACGCGCCCGCACTCGGCACGGTGTTCACCGGCGACACCCTGTTCAAGGGCGGCCCCGGCGCCACCGGCCGCACGTTCAGCGACTTTTCGGTCATCGTCGAGTCGATCCGCACGAAACTGCTCACGCTGCCGCCCGAGACCGTCGTACGCACCGGACACGGCGACACCACGACCGTCGGCCAGGAGTCGCCGCACCTGGGGGAGTGGATCGCCCGCGGCCACTGAGCCGAGAGTCGGCCGCGGGCGTCAGCCGGTCTCCCCGGGATGGGCGAGGGCGTCGAGGAACCGGTCGAGCGCGGGCGCCGACGAGGGTCCGTCGGCGCCCCGCGCACGCTCGACGCGCGGTATCGGAGGCTTCCCGAGGCGAAGCGCCTGCGCCTCGATGGCCTCGGTCAGATGCAGCCGCTCAAGGGCGCGTTCGGCGGCCGAGCGGCGTACGTACTCGGTCACGGACAGGCCCAATTGGTCCGCGTGGCTGCGGACCGCGTCGTACTCGTCGGGCGTGAAGAGTTCGCGCACAAGCGCCGTGCCGTCCATGGCCGCATGATGCCGCCCCGGGGCGCATCACGGGGGCGGATGGCATATTCACCCCCCGTTCGCGTGGTGTTGAGGCATGGCGGTGGCGCACGGCGCACAAGGTCGCCCAGTGGGGCATCCGCACGGGCCCTGTGAACCGGCGGCACGAATCCCGGAGCGGTTGGGCAGGGCCACCTCGTGGAGATTGGGGATGAGTGTCCGTCAGTTCGCTACCGCCGTGCCCACCACGGCGGCCCGCGCACGGTCCGTGCTCGCCGCCGCGTGGACCTGCGGCATCACCACCGACGTCGGGCAGGACGACCCGGGTGTTCTGTCCGGCGGAACTTGCCGGGGTCGCAAGCCCTGGCACGCGGTGCCTGCTCGCGTCGGCACATGCGGTCAGCCGGCGCCTGAGGTGACCTTCGGCGGGGTCGGCCGGAGCGCCGGAGGGCCCGCGGGCGCGCGGAACGCCCACTCCATGCGCGGTTCGACGACGAACCGGAACACCCGCCGCACCGGAGAGGTGCACAGCAGCGACACGCCGGCCGCCGCGGCCGCGGTCACCGCCACTTCACCGGCCGGGGTGTGCAGCCACGGATGGTCGTACCAGTTCCCGAAGCGCGAGGCCTTGATGACGAAACCGTGCAGCAGATACCCGTAGACGGTCCCCGCGCCGAGCACCGTGAACCACATCCGCCGACCCGGCACCCACGCCAGGAAACACGCGGTGAGGAGCAGCGAGAGGACGAACAGGGCGGGCGTCGTGAACAACCCCCACCAGGCGGGCACCCCGCGCCCCGCCACGCTCCCGCGGTGGTAGAACCAGCCCGCCTCGAACCAGGGAGCCGCCCAGTAGGCGGTCACGAGCGCCGCGACGGCGACCGGCACGGCGGCGGTCCGCACCCGCCAGGTGCGCAGTCGCGAGAAGTGCTCGGGCCGCAGCACGAGGCCGAGCACGAAGAACGGCAGGAACTGCAGGACCCGTTGGAGCGAGAGGTCGTCGCCGGTTCCCGGTGACGTCGAGGCGAGCGCGGCCACGAGCAACGAGAGGGCGACGGGGTGGCGCAGCCGCAGCCACAGCGGTGTCGACAGCCGCCAGATGAACAGGGCCATCAGGAACCACATCAGGAACCACGGATCGGTCAGGCTGATCGGATAGCCCGGATCGTCCTGCCACCACCGGTAGAACAGGGTGTAGGCCATCTCGAAGACGACGTAGGGCACCGCCACACCGGTCACCAGCCGTTTCAGGCGTCTGGGAGCCATGTCGAAGGAGCGCGAGAAATACCCCGAGACGAGCGCGAACGCCGGCATGTGGAAGGCGTACACGGTCAGATAGACCGCGGTGACGGCACGACTCCCGTACGTCAGTGGCTCCCACGCGTGCCCGCACGCGACCAGGACGATCGTGAGGAACTTCACGTTGTCGAAGTACGACTCGCGTCCTGTGCCCGCGCCCGGACCTGTGCCCGCGCCCTCGGTCTCCGGCGCGCCTTGCCGTGCCATGTGGCTCCCTGCGTCTGTCTCGCGTACGACTACCGGGCCCCCGACTACCCCGGGCCGACCGTGGCATGCGTGGGGGGCGGTGGCACAAGTGAACCGGTGAGGCGAGCGCGGCGCCGCCCTCACGCGTGCCAGTGCCCGTGGAGCGCGGCGGTGGTGAAACCGGGGCCGTAGGCGACCATCGTGCCGCGGTCACCCGCCGCGGGGGGAGCGTCATGCGTGCGTTCGAGGACGCGCAGAACGCTCACCCCGCCGAGGTTGCCCTCATGGGTGAGCGTGTCCAGGGAATGGTGAGCCGAGTCGGCGTCGAGTCCGAGGGCGGTCGCCGTCTCGGTGATGATGGGCGCGCTGCCGGGGTGCAGGACGGGGAAGTCGGTGCGGCGCGCGCCGAGCCAGTCGGTCAGCGTCGGCAGCACCTCGCGGAACGCGGTCCGGCCCCGCCGCGTGGCGTCGAAGTGCAGCCCCGCGGAGGTGATCCGGCCGCTCAGGTCCCGCGCCGCGTCCGGCAGGACGTGTTCGAAGCTGTCCTCGACGGCCAGCCCCGGGCCCAGAGGCTCACCGCTGACCACGGCGGCCCCCGCCGAGTCACCGAACAGAGCCTTGTAGATCATCGCCTCCATGCCGTCGTCGTCGTGGTGGTAGATCGCCGACAGCACCTCCGCGGCGACCACGAGCACCTTGTCGCCGGGGCGCGCGGCCACCAGGTCGGTGGCACGGATCAGCGACTTGGCGCCGCCCGTGCACGCGAGGGACATCTGCGGCACGGAACGGACCGTGGGGCGCATACCGAGCCGACTGACGAGGAGCACGTCCAGGTTGGGCACGGCCCAGCTGGTGGAGTGCGTGGTGACGACGGCGTCGATGTCCGTCGCCGCCAGGCCGGCCTCGCCGAGCGCCGCCTTCGCCGCCTGCTCGGCCAGATCGAGCGCGTCGGCGAACGCCCCGAGGGCGCGTTCCTCGATGCCGTCCGTGCCGGAGACGGTGGCGGAGGAGAGCGGTCGCGTGAAGTAACGGGACCGTACTCCGCACCCTTGCACGGCGCGCACCGAGGCGTTGAGTCTGGGATGGCCCTGATGGTTCGCGCGTATGTCGTCGGCGATCTCGTCGGTGGTCACTTTGTGGGCACCGAGAACGGTGCGCGGGCGGGACACGTAGGCAGGCATGTGGTGGCTCCCATGAGTGCGAGGTGGGTCGGGGGGCCATTTCAACCTACGTCAGCGGCAGTTGGTGAAGAAGTGTCCGGGGTCAATCCGCCGACAGAGTGAGGGTGCGCGGCTGAGGGCGGCGCGGGCCGGGGTGGAAAATCAGGATCATGAAGCGGGCCCCCGGCGTGGTCAACGGCTGCGCGGCGCACATCGTCGCCCAGCCGGGCCCCAGCCTGGAGTGCAGCAACGGCCGCTCGTCACCGTCCGGATGGATCGCCGAGCCACCGGCCTCGTACAGCGGTCCGGCCTCCGGGTCGGCCACGACTTCTTTCTCGATCTGGATCAGGACCTCGTCGTCCGGGCGCGAGGCCAGAGCGACCCGAAGCTGGGGCAGCAGGAGCGGCGCCCACGTGGTGGACCAGTCGACGAGAGTGCACCTGGCCTGCGGATCGAGAAGCATCCACCGCATGGTGTTCATGGGCGGTCTGTGGTCGGGAAACAGGTCCGCGAACGCCTGGTTCCAGGCCAGGAGGTCCCACGAGGCGTCCGAGACGTACGCCATGTGGCTCACGCTGTTGACCGCTTCCTGCCATACGCCGGGCACCTCCTTGCCCGACGACTGGTGCAGTGGCCCAGGAGGATCCTGCAACAGGGCGTACCGGCACAACAGGACCCATTCCTGTTCGTTGAGCCCGAACAGGCACGCCACGTCGCGCAGCAGATCCGCCGGAGGGTTCGGGTAACTTCCCGACTCCAGCCGGTGATACGTGCCCAGTGTGCGGTGCAGCAACTGGTCTACCTGGTGCTGGGAGAGCCCGGGCGCGCGCCGCCCCTGTCCCGTGGGCCGGCTGAAGCCGTGGGACTCGGGGGCTATGAGGGCGCGCCGTTCACGGAGCAGGGCGCGGAGCGCCTTCTTGTTCATGGTGGGTAATCCCTCTTTGTACACGCCGAGTTGAGCTTGAGCAGTCTAAATACTCCCAGCACCTTTGGTAATAAACATTGCCCGAAGAAAACGATCAGTTGGTGCGCCATGATGGAACACGCGGGGCCGCCCACCTGCCGGTTTCATGGGTTGCGGGGAAGTTGACGCAGTCATGAGGCACCTGTGCCCAGCCGCTCGAAAGTGGCTGAAATTTCCCGGTGGCGGGCATCCCGTGTGCCTCAGGGGCTGTTTGGGAAGAGCAAGTGGGACCGGGCCAGCAAATAGTTCGATGTGGCCGGAAAATGCGTTGTACGACGCACGTCCTGCCCTCTTCCACGGCGGGCACCCTGAGGGCCACTGGCTGCGGTCGGTGCCGTCACTCGCCATTACGTAGCGGCCACGGCACCGGCCGCGCCCGGTCTCGCCACGGCGCGCGGCATCGACGAGGGCCGCATACGGCCACGCCCGACCGCGTCGCCCGTCCTGGAACTCTTCCCGGCCACCGAGGCCCACACCCGGCGCGCGGCCCGAACCATGGAGCGTCCGCCCGGCCGCCGCCCGCCGGACGATCCGTTTCACGACGGCGTACGGGGGCGCCGGAGGTGCACCGCGCCTCGTACAAAACCCCGGCACACCCGCCGAACCACCTCACGTCCCTTCGTGCGTCACCCGCACCGGCTCGAATCCGACCACGGTGCGCGCCCCGTCCGACCATGTCACCGTCACCTCCCGGTCGCCGTCGGAGACCGTGACGTCGCGGACGGCGGCGGCGAGCGGCGGCGTCGACGGGGCCGTACCGAGACAGGCCAGGGCCGTGAGGAGCACCGTGCCCTCGGCGTCTGCCGTCAGGCGCGGGATCCGCACCCACGGCTCGTACGCCGTGCCCTGCGGGGCCCGTACCTCGTCCGAACCCGTCCAGCCGGACAGGCCCGCCAGCTGGGAGCCGTGTGCCCGCGTCGCCCAGCCGGTCTGGCTGATCCGGGCCCCGGCCGGCGCTCCGACCACCCGGTGCACGCGCAGTTCGAAGCGGCCGAGCGCCACCGTGACGCTCTGCACCCTCAGGCCCGGCACCATCGGCGGACCCGGGGCGAACACCGGGCGGTGCCAGGACGCCGCCCAGCCCCAGCCCTCGCCCTGCCCCGCGCCCAGCGCGCGGATCCGGCAGCGGACGCTCGCGGCGCCGCCGACCTCGACAGCCAGGTGGTTGTCGGGGACGTTGGCCGGGGACGTCGGGCCGGTGTGCGTGGAGTAGGCCGAGCGGCCGTACAGCGCGTCCGCCAGGTCCGCGGTC
Organism: Streptomyces beihaiensis; assembly: GCF_026274175.1. Lineage (GTDB taxonomy): Bacteria > Actinomycetota > Actinomycetes > Streptomycetales > Streptomycetaceae > Streptomyces > Streptomyces beihaiensis. The sequence goes on along the minus strand of NZ_JAPHNL010000168.1, from coordinate 8,856 downwards.
TCGCCCTCGTGCGGCCTGACGTGGTCGCTGCCGTGGTTGTGCAGGCGGACGATCCCGTCGGCCCCCGTCGACTGGATCAGCAGGCCCGGCGCGGGCAGCGCGAGCACCCGGTCGGGGCCCTCGCTCGGCGCGGGCTCCTCGGGGGCCGTCCACAGCGGGTCGTCCTCCGGGGCGAGCAGCGCCACGAAACCCTTCGACGCCCAGTACGGCGACGCCGGGCCCGAGTAACGTTGCAGCGTCGCTGCGTGCGGGCCGTGCCAGCCAAGGCTCAGCAGCCCGTCGCCGGTCACCGCGCCGCGGTCGAGGAAATACCGCAGGGCCCCGCTCGCGACCCGCCGTGAGGCACCCGGTGTCAGCGGTGTGTGCCCGGTGACCGCGCCGATCCCGAGCGCCGCCGACGCCGCGAACCGGTAGGTCAGCGACCGCCCGAAGTGGACCGGCGCGCCGTCGGCGCCGAACATCAGCGAGAAGCCCTCCAGGTGCTGCCGCAACCGCGGCCCGAACCGCGCCGAAAGCTCCGCGTCGCCCGTCAGCTGCGCGTGCAGCAGCGGATACAGGTGCAGGGCCCACCCGTTGTAGTGGTCGAAGGCCCGTCCGTCCCCGTCCGCGTACCAGCCGTCGCCCCGGTACCACGTCTCCAGCAGCTCAAGGGCTCGCGCCCGCGCCCCGCGCGTCGAGTGGTCGCCCCGGCCCACCGATTCCAGGAACGACGCGACCATGAAGGGGAACAGGTACCAGTTGTTCGGCGCCGGGACGTGCGTGAGCGCGCCGCGCAGCCACTGCTCGGCCCGGTCCTGCACGTCGCCGTCGAGCCGGTCCCACAGCCACGGCCGGGTCAGCATCAGGCCGAGCGCCACCGACGCCGACTCGACCATCGGCTGCCCCTGGACGTGATGGTCGAGGATCAGCGGCCACGACTCGGTGTCGTCGCGGCCCGGTGTGCGCGTACCGGCGGCCAGACCGCGCGCGTACCGGTCGAGCAGGCCGCCCGGGTCCTTGCCGCCCGAGCCCGCGATCCGGAACCCGGCCGCAAGGAACGTACGGGCATAGCCTTCGAGCCCGTCCGAGCGCACTCCGGAGACGGACGGGCGGCCCGGCAGGTCCAGCAGGGCGCCTTCGGGGGTGGCCCAGCGCCAGGCCGCTTCCAGCAGCCCGTCGGCGACGGCCTCCCAGTGCGCGCGCGTGTACCCGGTGTACGGGCTCAGCTCCCGGTTCTCCTCGGGCAGTTCGAACGGTACGGTCATGCCAGGAACCCCAGTCTCTCGCGTCGTACGGGATGGGCGAAACCGTCGCCCGCGGCCCACCGCGCCACCTCGCCGACGGCCGTGCCGGCGAGCCGTCCGCTCGCGCGCCCGCGCCGGGTGGTCGGGCGGCGCAGCACTTCGGTGTCCGTCCTGTCGAGGACCGCCGGGACACGGCCCGCACGTGGCGGACGGCAGCGGCGCGTGCCGGCTCGACAGGGCGCCGCGCGCGGCCGGTTCCGGCGGCGCCACCGAATCGACGCGCCGCTCGGCGGCCGGTCGGCGGCACAGACAGGATGCCGACCGTGCCGCGGCAGCCGGCCACCACGTGCGGGGTGTGTGGCCACGGCGCGCGCATTCGGCCGCCGAGGAACGCGCGGACCCGCTCCAGGACGCGTCTGGCGGAAGGTTCAGGGTGAGCGTGTGCTCGGCGACCGGCGGTGCGCAGGCGTCGGTGGCGCGCCCGCACACCGAACCGGCGGCGTGCGCCGCTGCCGCGAGGCGGGCCGCAGCACGCCAGTTCCTCCACGTCGCCGCGGACCGTGACCCCGGACACCGATCCGCTGCCGCCCGAGCCCGACCGGTTCGCGCATGCTGGTGGCCCCCTCGCTCCCGGTGTCCGTCCGAGCGCTTCGCTCAACGGTTCCGCGGCAGCATAACCAGGCGGGGCGCGGGTGGGTCAGCCCTGTGCGGCGGCCGGATCAGGGGGAAGGCGGTCGAGGACGATGCCGAAGTGCTGGTCGTACGCCCTCAGTACGTCGGCGTCGTCGACCAGCTCCGTCACGATGCGCTCGCCGCCGGCCGTCGTGGTGAGCGTATGGCCGCTGAGGGTGATCCTGCCGTCGTCGGTGAGCCGGGAACAGACCAGGGACCGCGTGAAGTGCGAGGCGGGCGAGGTGCGGTGGTACCAGGAGCCCACCTCGAAGTCGCGCAGCGACCGCGGCCGCGGCTCGACCAGGTACTGCGGTACTCCGTCGCGCCGCACGAGCAGATCCCCACAGCCGCCGCCCGGCCCGCCTTCGCCCACGTCCTCGACGCGGAAGACGCCGCCCGGGTCGCGCTGGTCACCCCGCTCGTCCATGACCAGCGGATAGTGGCAGTGCGTGCCGAACCCGACGTCCGCGAGCCACGTGGTCCCCTCCGAGGACCGCACGCGCAGCGCCAGATGGTCATAGGGAATGCCGAACCCGCCGTCCTCTCCCGCCACGCGCGCCTGGAGCAGCGTCACCCCGAACCCGAGCGCATCGAGCAGCGCGGCGAACGCGCCGTTGAGCTCGTAGCAGAAGCCGCCGCGCCGCCGCTCCACCACCTTGGCGACCAGGGCGTCGGAGTCGAGCGTGATCTCCTCGCCCAAGTGCACGGAGAGGTTCTCGAACGGCACGGTGCGCAGATGCGCCAGGTGCAGGGCGCGCAGCGCGTCGTCGGTGGCGGCGGCGGGGCGCGGCACGCCGATGCGGTCCAGGTAGGCGTCGGTGCGGGTGCGATCCATGCCGACCAGTGTCCTCGACGTGCCGCGCCGACCGGGCCGGCCGTCAGGACGATCGAGGCTCGGGCGCAAGGCCCAGGTCGTAGATCCGGTCGAGCAGCCACGCCTCGTTGCCCGCGAGGCCCGCTCGGCGCAGGGCCTCGTCGGCCTCGGCGATGGGGCCGCTGAGCACGGCCGCGGTGCCGGGCGGCTCGTCGGGGCACAGCGCCGCGCGTGCCGTGTGCAGCAGGCGCAGACAGGCCTGCGCCGCCGCCAACTCGTGGTTCCTGGAGTGCTGTCCGGTCTTCGTGGTCCCGTTCATGCCCCCACTCTCGCGCACGGGTCTGACAATGGGCGCGCGGCGGCGGGGAGCGCACCGGCAGGTCAGGCGAAGATCACCCGGTGGCGGGGGAACGGCGCGTCAGACGCAGCCGCAGCCCGCGCGGCATCAGCGTGAGCCGCTCGGAGATCTGCAACCGGTAGCCGGGCTCCGGCTCGATGTCGTAGCGCCGCAGCAGCAGACCCAGCGTCAGCAGGGCCTCGTGCAGGGCGAATTGCCTGCCGATGCACGCCCGCGCGCCCGTACCGAACGGCTTGAACACATGGGCGGGGCGGGCCCGGACGGCCTGCGGCGTGAACCGGTCGGGGTCGAAGACCTCCGGATGCGGGCCCCACGCCGCCGGATCGCGGTGCAGCATCGCGGTGAGCACCAGCGCCCACGCGCCCCGCCGCATCGGATGCGCCCCGCCCAACGTCGTGTCGGCCACCGCCTCGCGCGCGTACGCCGGAGCCGTCGGCCACAGCCGCAGCGCCTCGTCGAGCACCCGTCGCACATACCGCAACTTGGCGACCTGCTCGTAGGCGGGCACCTCCACCGCGCCCCAGACCCGGTCGACCTCCTCCTGGGCCCGCGTGAGCACCGCCCTGTCCTGCGCCAGGTGGTGCAGCGCGAACGACAGGGCGCCGGAGGTCGTCTCGTGGCCGGCCACCAGGAACGTGATGACCTGGCGGCGGATGTTCTCCGGGGCGAGCCGCTCGCCCGTCTCCGGGTGCGCCACCTCCAGCATGCGGTCGAGCAGGTCGCCGGGCCCGCCGCCGGCTTCACGGCGCGTCGCGATCACCTCGTCGACGGCACGGTCGAGATAGGCCCGGTGGGCCGCGTTGCGCCGCTGCGCGCCGCGCAGCAGAACCGGTGTCAGCAAAGGCGGCACCACGTTGCGGCGCTGTGCGAACGACAGCGCGCCCACCATCGCCGACACGAACGGATGCGGCCCCTCGCGCTCGAAGTCCCGCTCGAACGAACCGAAGTCGTAGCCGAAACCGGTGCGCGCGATCGTCTCCAGGGTCAGTTTCGTCATGTCGCCCGGCACGTCCACGGCCCGCCCGGCCGCCTCGCTCGCGTCCCACGCGTCCGTGAGGCGCCCGGCCACGTCGAGCATCAACGCGTGGTAGCCCGCCATCGCCTCACGGCTGAAGCCCGGGGCCAGGATGTCGTGCGCCAGCTGCCAGTTGGGCTCGTGGTTGTACGCGGTGAACAGGCCGTCGCCCGCCATCGGCCGCAGATTGGCCACGCCGAGCCCGACATGCTTGGCGAACCGCGTCTCGTCGGCCATCTCCGCCGCCAGGTCCGCGCCCCACACGAACACGATCTCCTTGCCGAATCCCTTGCGGCGGAAGATCGGACCGAGCCGCGCGGCGATCCGCATCGAATCCTGCACCGGCGTTCGGACGTTGGAGCCGAGCGCGTCGCCGATCACCGGGAGGCGACGCGGCGGATGCGGGATGCGCTCCAGGTGCGGCCAGCCCTGTTCCGCGCTGCGGAACCCCCGCGGCAGCGCCGGGTCCGCCGCCTGTGTCGCCTGCGCTGCCATCGTGGCCATCTCCCCTGTGCCGCCCGGCCCGTTGAGTCGATCAGCGGCGTTGTTAGACGTCGATTCAATAATCGTCTCAGTGTGGTCCCGCCGTTGAACCGGCGTCAAGCAAGCGGTCGCACATCCAGTAAGGTGCGGCCATGGCGGCGGAGCGAGGGGGAGCGGGGGCGAGAGGGGAGCGGCCCGCCAGGCGTCGGCTCAGCACGCAGGAGCGCAGGCAGCAGCTGCTGTCCGTGGGCGCCAGACTGTTCGCCCAGAACCCGTACGACGACGTGTGGATCGAGCAGGTCGCGGAGATCGCGGGAGTCTCACGAGGTCTCCTGTACCACTACTTCCCGACGAAACGGGACTTCTTCGCCGCGGTCGTGCGGCGCGAGAGCGAGCGCATGCTGCGGCTGACCGCCGCGGTCCCCGGCGTTCCGGTCCTCGATCAGCTGGGCACCGGGCTCGACACGTTTCTGGAGTACGTCGCCTCGCACGCCCAGGGCTTCCGGGCGTTCCACCGTGCGGAGGCGGCCGGTGACCCGACCGTGCGCACGGTGTACCGCGAGGGGCTCGCCGCGCACGAGCGGCAGATCATGGCGGCCCTCGCCGCCGACCCGCGCATGGCCGACCGACTGGCGCACCAGCCGGCCCTGCGGCTCGCGGTACGCGGATGGCTGGCCTTCCTCGTCGCCGTCTGCCTCGACTGGCTGGACGAGCCCGAACTGTCCCGCGCGCAGGTGCGCGACCTGTGCGCGCGGGCGCTGCTCGGGGCGATCGACGGGTAGACCCGCAGCCGGTTCCCGGCTGCCCGGTTCCCTGAACCCGTGGGACCTCCTCGGGTAAATACTAAGGAAAACTTGCAAGGATACCTGCTCAAATCGTACGGTGGGCAGATGTCAGGAACGCAGGGACACCCGGCAGGTGAACCGGCCGCCGAGCGCATCGCGACCGACCTCGCCACCGTCGTCGGGAGGCTCTCGCGCAGGCTGCGCAGCGCGTCGCCGGACAGCCTCCTCACGCCCACGCAGCGCACCGTCCTGGCGCGCCTCGGCATGGAGGGCCCGGCCACCACGGCGGCCCTCGCCCGCTCGGAGTACGTACGGCCGCAGTCGATGCGCCTCACGGTCGGCGCACTGGAGGAGCGCGGCCTCGTGACCCGCGCGCCCGACCCGGACGACGGCCGCCAGTCCGTCGTCTCCATCACCGACGCGGGGCGCGCCGTCCTCGACTCCGTACGCGCCGCCAAACACGGCTGGCTCGCGCAGGCACTCGCCACCGAGCTCGACGCCGACGAGAGGCGCGCCCTCGCCGATGCCGCGGTGCTCCTCGAACGCCTGGTGAGGGCGTGAGCGGCGACCCGGCGTAGGCGATCGGAGGCGACTTCGCGACCGGTCACGGACCGTGCGCCGTCGCGCGCTGACCGCGACACGGCCGAAATGCCACCCTGACGGCCCCCGGGCGGATGCCACGACGGCGAAAAGCTCAGCCGAACACGTGACAAACCGGCGTCCGGACGGGAACCCTGCGAAGTGACCGGCAGGGGGAACACGAGGGGGCATCGCGCATGGGCGGGCTGCTGCGCATCCATTTCACCGAGCGGGACCTGGCCCGCGTCCACATCGCCGACCGGCCCGACCCGCTGTGGGAACTGGTCCTGGCCATCCAGCAGCTGACCGAGCCGCGCCCCTGCCGCCACAGCGGCCCCGTCTACCGTGTATGGACCCGCACCGCCCGCACCGTCCTGCACGAGCAGGGCCTCGTCCCGGCGGCACGCCTGCTGGGGCGGATCGCCCCGGGCGCCCTGTACTTCCCCGACTTCCTCACCCCCGCCGCCGCGGGCCGCGGCCTCTCCGAGGGACTCGAAGCGGTGCGCGCCACACCGCGCGAGCAGATCTCCCGACAGCTGCGCCTGACGCATCAGCTCCGGCCCTTGCCGTCCTGGGCCCACTCCCTGGCCGACGCCGACCCGGCGCGGCGCACCGAACTCGTCGAACTGCTGAGGGCGTTGCACGACGCCGTCATCGCACCGGACTGGACCGGGGTCGACCGGCTCTTCGAACTGGACCGCGCCCGCCGCGCCCGAGCCCTGTGCGCGGACGGCGTCGACGCGCTCCTCGCGTCGCTGCGCCCGGCCCTGCGCTGGGCCCCACCGGTGCTGAGCGCCCCGTACCCCGCCGACAAGGACCTCCGCCTCGACGGCCGGGGACTGCGTCTCGTGCCGTCGTTCTTCTGTTGGGCCACCCCCGTCACCACCGCGGACCCCGGCCTGCCGCCGGTTGTCGTCTACCCCGTCGACCACGCCCCGGTACTCGAGCACAGCGCGCGCGACACCGCCGAGGAGGCGCTCGCCGGACTACTGGGCCAGACCCGCGCCCGCGTCCTCGGCGCGCTGACCGACGGCGCCACCACCGGCGAACTCGCGGGCCGCCTCGGCGTGTCGGCGGCCTCGGCCAGCACCCATGTCGCGACCCTGCGGGGCGCGCGTCTGGCCGCCAGTACCCGTGCCGGAGCACACGTCCTGCACACGCTCACTCCGCTGGGGCGGGCTCTTCTGGAGGGTGCGGCCCCCGGCACCGGCTGACGCCAGAGCTCCCACCCGGCCGTCAGGCACCTCGACCGCACCCCCGGACGCCGCACTACACCCCCGTACGCCGCACGGCGGCACGCTCATCAGCCTCCGCGCCCACCGGCCACCCGGGCAAGTCCTTTCGGGCCCAGCCGAAAACGCCGGGCGTCAGAGGCCGCCGGGCGGCGACGACCGGCCCCCGGCCCCCGGCGGGCCCGGCTCGAGCGCGGGTTCCTCGGTCTGCCCCGGCTCCGGCGCGATGGCGGGTTCCTCGGTCTGCCCCGGCTCCGGCGCGAGGGCGGGCTCCTCCCCAGCGGCCGGCTCCGGCTCGGTCGACGTGGCCGCCACGGCCGACGGCGTCGACCCCACCGGCGGGCTCTGCTGGGCCCGTTCGAGGAAGCGCAGCAACTCGACCGGGAAGGGCAGCACGAGCGTCGAGTTCTTCTCGGCCGCGACCGCCACCACGGTCTGCAGCAACCGCAGTTGCAGCGCCGACGGCGTGGCCGCCATGGCCTTGGCCGCCTCGGCGAGCTTCTTCGACGCCTGGAGTTCCGCGTCCGCGTTGATGACGCGCGCCCGGCGCTCACGGTCGGCCTCCGCCTGCCGCGCCATCGACCGCTTCATGGTCTCCGGCAGCGACACGTCCTTGATCTCGACCCGGTCGATCTGCACGCCCCACCCTACGGCCGGGCTGTCGATCATCAACTCGAGCCCCTGGTTGAGCTTCTCCCGGTTCGACAGCAGGTCGTCCAGGTCGCTCTTGCCGATGATCGACCGCAGCGACGTCTGCGCCATCTGGGACACCGCGAACTGGTAGTCCTCCACCTGGATCACCGCGTTCGGCGCGTCGACGACCTTGAAGTACACGACCGCGTCCACCCGCACCGTGACGTTGTCCCGCGTGATGCCTTCCTGGGCGGGGATGGGCATCGTCACGATCTGCATGTTCACCTTCCGCAACCGGTCAACGGCCGGAAGGATCATGGTCAACCCCGGTTCGCGCACCCCGTGCATCCGGCCGAGCCGGAAGACGACCCCGCGCTCGTACTGCTTCACCACGCGCGCGGAAGCCGCCAGGAGCAGCAGGCAGACCGACACCGCCGCGACGATCGCGACCACGATTTCTTGGACCATGACGGCCCCCAGCTCTCCGATTCCACCACTTACTACACGGTATGTCGCCTGGACAGCACAGTCGAGGGCCGGCCGGGGCGGTCCCGCCGGGCAGGGGTCCGGTGGGGTAGTGTGACCGGGCCGAGCGGGCGCCGTCACTGACGGTGTCGAAGACGCTCGGACGAAGCCACGAAGCCACGCGACGACGGCACGAGGAGGTGGGCCCGATCACCGCAGTACCAGGTCGGCGGCTCCCTTCGCCCGGCGCACGCACGCACCGCTCCTGCTGAGCGCGTCGGCGGCCGTCCGGCGGCCCGGGAGCCTCATCGGTGTCCCGAGAGGTTTCATCCGTTCATGTCGGACTCCCCGTCAGCAAGGCCCTCCGAGTTCCCCTTCTCCGCCGAATCCTCGGCCGGATCGTCCACCGAATCCTCCGTCGTCGCGGCCCTGCGGGGCGCTGGCTGCGTCTTCGCGGAGGACGAGGCGCGTGTCCTGCTCGCCTCGGCCCGTGGCCCGGCCGAGCTGACCGCCATGGTGCGGCGGCGCAGCGAGGGCGTCCCGCTCGAACACGTCGTCGGCTGGGCGGAGTTCTGCGGCCTGCGCGTCGACGTCGAC